>NZ_JAUOEO010000001.1:1289000-1602500 GCF_030540825.1 Flavivirga spongiicola | reverse complement strand
CTATATTTAATCTATTTTATTACGCAACAACGAGAACCAAGGAGATTGAAAATTCAATGCATCAGCTAAAACAAGAAGTGATGACGTCGAAATATAACTCGTTAAAAAACCAAATAAGTCCACATTTTTTATTTAACAGTTTAAATACTTTAACCTCACTGATGTATGAAGATCGTGATTTGGCATCAGATTTTGTGACGCGATTGGCATCGTGTTACCGATATATTTTAGACAATAAAGAGAAAGATCTGGTGACATTGGAAAAGGAATTGAATTTTTTAGATTCGTTTATTTTTATGATGAATGTGAGGCACAAAGAATCATTATCTATAACAACCAATATTTCTGTTAATTCAAAAGGCTTTTTAATACCAACATTATCTCTACAAATGTTAGTAGAGAATGCTCTAAAGCATAACTATTTTTCCAAGGAAAGGCCATTAGAGGTTAGTATATTTTCTGGTAACAAAAAGCTTGTTGTACAAAATACATTGCGTAAAAGAAAAGAAGAGCCATCTACTAAATTAGGTATTAGTAATATTAAAAAACGCTATGCTTTTTATACAAACGAACCAGTAACTATTGAAGAAGAAAATGATCTTTATAAGATCGAAATTCCTTTATTACAAAAAACGGTAAAACAATTTAACACATCTCTAGATTCTTAATATGAAGGCTTTAATTATAGAAGATGAAAATATAGCATCAAAACGATTAGCTAATCTTGTGAAAGAATTGGCCCCGGATATCGAGATTCTAGAGCGTATAAGCTCTGTTGAAGAAGGTATTGCTTGGTTTAAAAATAATACGTTACCAGATTTAATATTTTTAGATATACAACTAAATGATGGCTATGGTTTCGATATCATTGATGCACTAAAAGAGCATCCTCCTATAATTTTTACCACAGCTTATAATGAATATGCTATAAGAGGCTTTAAGTATAATGGATTAGATTATTTACTGAAACCCATTGACAAAAGGGATTTAGAAAATGCCTTAAATAAGTTTAGAAAAACAAAGTTGGTACCGGAAAAAGAGAACGAGCAGAAATATGAACAGTTAAAAAATCTTTTTTCTAAAGCGTATAAACGACGTTTTATGGTGAAAATAGGAAACCAGTTTAATAGCTTTAATATAGAAGATATTGCTTATTTTAAATCTCACGAAGGATTGATATACTTACGAAATATTAATGGGAAGAAGTACCCTATTGAATATTCTTTAGACCAATTAGAAGATATTTTAGACCCTATTCAGTTTTTTAGAATAAACCGAAAATATATGGTGTCAGTTAACGCAGTAAGTGAAATTCATAGCTATTTTAATAGCAGACTGCTGTTGAAATTAGAACCTAACGAAGAAGAACAAATCATAGTATCTAGAGAACGAACTACTAATTTTAAAAAATGGTTGGACTGTTAATTTTGAGTCGTCTTAAAAAGGGTTAACCAATTATTTACTACAAAAACTATTCAAACAAAATCATTAAATAAATAGGTTGCGCTTTGGCAGGTTTATTGGGAGAGTATAACTTCTATATTCTTGATTTTTATTAATGTGATTTAAAAAGTTTATTTATAAGTAAATAAAAATGTTGTTTTTTTAATGAATTTTGAATCTTTCAATATCTAAATATACCATTACATCGTTGATACAGGTTTTTAGATTGGTTTTTATTTCCTGAGCCCAAAATCGGAAAATAGTATAACCCAAATCTTCTAATTGGAGGTTGACTTCTCTGTCTCGTTGCATATTCCTTTCAATCTTTGGGACCCAAAAATCACGATTCGTTTTTAGTTTGTCCTTCCGTTCTTGCCAATTATAGCCATGCCAATATTCGCCATCGATAAAAATAGCAAGTTTGTATTTTTTTATGCTTACATCAGGTCGCCCGGGAAGTTGTTTGCTATCCACCCTATATCGTACACCGTTTTTCCAAAGTGCTTTGCGAAAGATCATTTCTGGTTTGGTGTTTTTACCACGAATTTTGCCCATCATTTTGGAACGTTTTTTCGTGGTATAAAAACCAGACTCTTCATTGAACCTAGGGACTTTTATTTTTTTGTATTCGTAGGACATAATTACTTCTAAAATATAAATAATTATGAATCAATCAAAAACAAACCTTAGGTTGAGTTGTACATAACAGAAAAATCCCAAGCATCTGTGCTTGGGATTTAGAATTTTTATTTTTCGGAATTTGAGATTTCTGTTTTACAGGAATTCTTAATATCTGTAAAGCTTTAACTTGTAAGACCCTTTAGCCTTTATGCCAATATGGTTTACTTGTTTTATGCAAAGTTTTGTAAGTTCTACTTATTTTAACTTTTAATAAAACGATAAAAGCAATATCGTGTTTAAATGGACAGCAGAAAATTATTAATCATCACTCAATCTTAAAATTGATAATTGAGTACTTACTCCCCTTATAAAATTTCCTGTACCATAGCAATTTCCTGATTGACCTCTTCCTAAAGCAATTGTCCAAACACGTGTACTAGTTATTTTTGTAACATATTGAATAATTCCTCCATAATTGCTTGTTCCTCCTGAATTATGAGTAGCTGTTGAATGTATTCTAGTTGATGATCCAGATCCAACAGGGAAATCTACAAAATGCGATGATACAGTGCACCCAGCTCTATTATGAGTTCCTTCATAGGCAAAAGATATTTGATATACCCCAGGGTTAAAAGTAATTTGATTTGTTGCTGAGTTAAATGTGAGACCATTAGACCCGGTATGATTTGTTATTTCTGTCATAGGTATATTTTGCTTACCGCCAGCCCCTATACCATTTAAAAAGTTTGAGATATTCGAACTTGATTCAAATACGGCAGTTCTTGGTATACCTAAATAATCTAAGTTTGTATCAGTAGCAAAAGATACCCAATCTGTCCCTGACCAATAATAGTAACCAGGTTTTACTACATTGGGAGAAACTCCAGCAGTTGCTGTATTGTATACAACAGTGCTTACAGCCAGTAATCCTCCATCAGGGTTTAATACTGGTGCTGCAACATTTTTTGCAGTTAGTGCAACCCTAGGAAATAAAACACCAGAATTTGATGCAAATATATCTAAGGCCCCTTCAGGACTGGTTGTGCCTATTCCTACTTGAGCTGTAGTTGCGCTGGTAAAAACTAAAAGAATGAATATTAATCTAAACATTTTCATAAAGTTATTATATGTATAGCAATTGAAATTATATGTGTTTTGTCGTGAAAAAATGTTACTTAACGGTAAGATAATGTGTTGATCGAGGGTAATTCCTACATAATCAATGTATTATAGTAACAAATTTCGAATTGCCAAAAATAAAAAAATACCCAAGACGCACACATAAATTTGTAATAATTTTTGATTATTTATAAGAATAAAACACAAGCTAAAGATTTTTCTTATAACTCTTCATTTTTTGTTATTTTTTCCATCAATTATAGTAAAATTTTTCTCTAATATTTTGTCTGTGTCTATTTCTATAGGATTTAAATCTGGACTATAGGGAGTAATTCCACAGTATACCTTTTTTGCTCTATAGTATCATTTGAGGAATATTTGTAGAAATATTGAATTTGCTACAGAAAACACGATCTTCCATAAGGTCAAATTTGGTATTCACAAGGTGTTTTTTATTTGTTTTAAAGGCAACAAGCACTAAAAACCTTCAATAAGTTATATGGAATTCGCTACGATGTTACCGGAAAAATGGCTCGTCTTTTTATGCTTAAAATAGGAGAAGCCATATCCTCTAGTAACAAAAGTCCAATGGATGGAAATGTTCATGTTGATGAATTTGTATCAAGAGGGCTGGGAACAAGACAAAGTGGGAGGGAGCACTTGCCAAAGTGATAAAAAGAAAGCAGTCACAGTTGCATAACTTACCGATGATGGAAAAATAAAACGTATGTATACCATTCGTGACAAAGGTTTTTCGACAAGGTCGCTTCAATATATTTTGTAAATAAATCATATCCAGTGGGGATACAACTACCACAACAGATAAATGGAGAGGCTACAGACCTGTTTAAAGCCTATAATATTAGACAGATAGAAAGTAATAAGGAGTTTAAACTTTATAGCACTTCATAAAATTAAGTTTCTTACAATAGAAAAAACCCTCACATTTCTGCAAGGGTCTTAATTTCTATGAGCGTAGCCGCTCTAATTGTCTAAAATCTAGTATCTGTAATGTTCAGGCTTGTAAGGACCATCAACAGTCACGCCAATGTAACTTGCTTGTTCTTCGCGAAGCTCAGTTAGCTCAACACCAATTTTTGCTAAGTGTAATTTAGCCACTTTTTCATCTAATGCTTTTGGAAGCATATAAACGTCGTTTTTATAAGCATCAGCATTATTCCAAAGTTCAATCTGTGCTAAAGTTTGGTTGGTAAAGGAGTTACTCATTACAAAACTTGGGTGACCTGTAGCACAACCTAAGTTAACTAAACGACCTTCGGCAAGAATAATGACATCATTACCGTTTACCGTATATTTATCAACTTGAGGTTTGATGGTGTTTTTTGTATGCCCGTGATTTTCGTTTAACCAAGCCATATCAATTTCATTATCAAAATGCCCAATATTACAAACAATAGCTTTGTCTTTTAAAGCTTCAAAGTGACGTGCTTGAACGATGTCTTTATTTCCTGTGGTAGTAATTACAATATCCGTATTACCAATAACAGTTTCTAGTTTTTTAACTTCAAAACCATCCATAGCAGCTTGTAATGCGCAAATAGGATCTATTTCTGTAACCGTTACAATACTACCTGCACCTTTAAAAGAAGCAGCAGTACCTTTACCAACATCACCATAACCACAAACAGTTACTCGTTTTCCAGCAAGCATGATATCTGTGGCACGACGAATAGCATCTACGGCACTTTCTTTACAACCGTATTTGTTATCGAATTTTGATTTTGTAACCGAATCGTTAACATTAATGGCAGGCATTGGTAATGTACCATTTTTCACGCGCTCGTAAAGCCTGTGAACACCAGTTGTAGTCTCTTCAGATAAACCATTAATTCCAGAAGCTAATTCCGGGTATTTATCTAAAACCATATTAGTTAAATCGCCACCATCATCAAGTATCATGTTAAGCGGTTGTCTGTCTTCACCAAAGAAAAGTGTTTGCTCTATACACCAGTCAAATTCTTCTTCTGTCATATCTTTCCATGCGTAGACAGCAGTTCCAGCAGCAGCAATCGCAGCAGCAGCTTGGTCTTGTGTAGAGAATATGTTACAAGAACTCCAAGTAACTTCAGCCCCTAAAGCTTGTAAAGTTTCAATTAAAACAGCCGTTTGAATAGTCATGTGTAAACATCCGGCGATTCTTGCTCCTTTAAGAGGTTGTGAGTTTTTGTATTCTTCACGTAAACTCATAAGCCCTGGCATTTCTGCTTCGGCTAATTCTATTTCTTTTCGCCCCCAATCAGCAAGAGAAATGTCTTTTACTTTGTTGGCTACATAAGGAATCGTTTTTGTACTCATATCAATATTTTCTTTTTGTTTTTAAACCCAAACAAGATTGTGATTAGCACTTAAATAGTTAAATTCGCTTATCAAAAATTACAACCCTGATTAGGAGGTGCAAAGATAACTAATAACTTTTAGAAAAGTAAATGCCACTTTATAAAACCATAAACCCAAATTCAAAAACTACTGTTAAAATCTGGAAGATTGATGAGTCTTATGATGATTTAATGCAATCTGTGTACTTAAAGCCTAAAAGTTTAGAGCGT
This sequence comes from Flavivirga spongiicola, assembly GCF_030540825.1. Lineage (NCBI taxonomy): Bacteria > Pseudomonadati > Bacteroidota > Flavobacteriia > Flavobacteriales > Flavobacteriaceae > Flavivirga > Flavivirga spongiicola. The sequence continues at coordinate 1,596,750 of NZ_JAUOEO010000001.1, read as the reverse complement.
GTTTTAGGAATGAAAAGTGAATTGCATCAAAGAGGTTTTCTAAGCGTTCGTTGTTTATTAGCAGAATTTGGGTATCAAGATTCAGATTTGTCTTATGACGAAAATGGGAAGCCTCACTTAAAAGACGGAAAGCAAATTTCTATTACGCATTCGTTTCATTTTTCAGCAATTATTATTAGTGATTTAATAGTTGGAATAGATGTTGAAAAACAGCGAGATAAAATCACCATAATAGCTCATAAATTTATTGGTTATGAGAATGACTATTTAGGTGAGAATGATGAAAACTATATAGAGAAGTTGACTGCTATCTGGTGTATAAAAGAATCACTTTATAAACTATTTGCGACCCCTGGGTTGAGCTTTCAAAAACACTGTTTGGTGATTCCGTTTTCTGATAATGATGATAAAACGATTGCTTGGATTGATTATAAAACAGAAAAGCATCGTTATAATATTCAATTTTTAGAGTTTGAAGGGTTTACCTGTGCATACGCAATTGCTTAAATGAAACATATTTATAATGACATATTAACATCGGTTTCCGGTGAAGAGAAACAACTTGCTGTTTTAATAGATCCCGATAAAATAAAATTTGATAAGGTATCAAGTTTTATTAATAAGGTGAATATATCTATAGCTACGCATGTATTTGTTGGAGGAAGCTCTGTTGATGAAAATGCTACTGGTATTTTAGTTGAAGAAATAAAGAAACATACGCAACTTCCTGTTGTCCTATTTCCGGGAGATGTCACCCAAATTACAGGTAAAGCAGATGCTATTTTATTCCTTTCTTTGATTTCAGGGAGAAACTCTGAGTATCTAATTGGGAAACATATAAGGTCTATTTCGAAATTAAAAGAAACAAATCTTGAGATCATTTCAACAGGTTATATTTTAATTGAAAATGGAAAAGAAACAGCAGTTGAAAGAGTAACAGGAACAGAACCACTGTCAAGAACTAATATTCAATATATTGTGGATACAGCAAAAGCAGGTGAATTACTTGGAATGAAATTGATTTATCTTGAAGCGGGAAGTGGCGCAAAGCTTTCGGTTTCAAAAGAAATTATATCAAATGTAAATAGAGCATTAAATATTCCATTAATAGTTGGTGGAGGTATTAGAAGTAAAAAACAATTAGAAAATGCATACAATGCCGGAGCTGATTTAGTAGTTATTGGTACGGTTTTTGAAGAAGATGAATCTTTTTTTGATGAATTAAAATCCCCATTGTCCGGTAGACATTTCCCCAAAGGGGAAAAATAAAATGAGGAATATAGAGAACAAGAAGAAAAGATAAGTTTAGCATAATAATTTCTCACAAGACAAATAAATAATATGAGATTTCCACCTTCGTGGAAATGAAAATAAAAATTTTCGATGAAAATATCAGTAGAATTAACGATAACACCTTTGCAGAACGATTTTGAACCTGCCATTATTCACTTTATAAAAAAATTAAGAGCTTCAAATCTTAAGGTTATGGAAAACCCATTAAGCACACAAGTTTATGGTGATTATGACGAGATAATGAAACTTCTTACTACAGAAATTAAAGAAGCTTTCGAACTTATGGAAAGTGGTTTATTATATATGAAGATTGTAAAATCGGATAGACACGATTATGAGCCCCATTTTTGATTTTTTCTTCGGACAGTACTCCGGCTATGAAACAATTGATATACTATTAGAAATAATAGCAATTATTTTCGGGTTTCTTTCTGTTTGGTATTCAAAACAAAATAAGGTTTTGGTTTTTCCAACGGGTATGATAAGCACCATAATATTTGTGTATTTATTATTCAAGTGGGAACTCTTGGGGGATATGATGATAAACGCATATTATTTTATAATGAGTGTTTATGGTTGGTATATTTGGACAAGAAAAATAGATGAAACACATGTAACACCAATTTCAACAACAACAATCAAAGAGAAAAAGATTAGTGTGTTTATATTTTTAGCAACCTTATTATTTGTGTTTTTGGTTTACAAAGCTTTTGATAAATGGACAAGTTGGGTTGCTTATATTGACACGCTCACAACAGCCATATTTTTTGTTGGCATGTGGTTAATGGCAAGAAGAAAATTAGAAAATTGGGTTTTTTGGATTATTGGGGATCTCATATCAGTACCATTATATTTTTATAAGGGGTTCACATTTACTAGTTTTCAATATTTAGGATTTACATTTATAGCAATATTTGGTTATTTATCATGGAAGAAAAGTATAAACAAGAATTTGCAAACTGTGTAAAAGTAGTTTTATTTGGTCCGGAATCTACAGGTAAAACAACCTTGTCAAAACAGTTGGCTAGATATTATGATTCCGTTTGGGTGCCAGAATATGCAAGAGAATATCTTCAAAACAAATGGAATAATGAACGTAAAACTTGTGAGCCAGATGATTTATTACCGATTGCAGAAGGGCAGATGAAACTAGAAAACGAATTGGCAAAAAAAACAGATTCGGTTTTAATTTGTGACACCGATTTACTAGAAACCAAGGTGTATTCTGAAGCTTATTATTTAGGAAGTTGTGACCCAATACTTGAAAAATACGCGTTAGAGAATACTTACAATTTATATTTTTTAACTTATATTGACACGCCTTGGGAAGCTGATGATTTGCGTGATAAACCTGAGCATAGAGAAAAGATGTTTGAAGCTTTTCAAAATGAATTAATAAAAAGTAAAAAACCTTATGTATTGCTTAAAGGTGATAAAAAACAACGCCTGAAAACAGCAATTAAACATATTAACAAGCTATTAAAAAAATAATTGATGTTTAGAGAAAAAGACATTGAACAAATACAAAAAAAAGGGATTACCATAGAACAGGTTAATGCCCAAGTAGTACGTATAAAAAATGGGATGTCCTATTCTAATTTAGTAGCAGCTGCAACTATTGGAGAAGGTATTGAGAGTTATAGTGAGGGTGAAAAGAAAGATTTTATTGAGTTGTATGAATCAAAGCTAAATTCTTTATCCTTATTAAAGTTTGTGCCAGCATCTGGAGCGGCTACCAGAATGTTTAAATTTTTATTTCAGTTTTTAAATAATTTCAATCCTTCAAATGAAAGTATTGAAGACTACGCTGAAAAATATAACGATACATTGATTAAAACTTTTGTTTCTAATTTGGAAAAATTTCCGTTTTATAATCAGGTAGTATCAAAAGCTAAAGAAGAAAACTCAGATTTTGATAACTTATCGCCAGGTGAAAAACAGCTGCAATTTGTTAAAACTATGTTGGATGAAAATAGCCTTAACTATAGTTTTTTTCCTAAGGGATTACTTCCTTTTCATAAATATGAAAATGAAACCATAACAGCTTTTCAAGAACATTTGCTTGAGTCAACATTGTACGCATCGTCAAACAATAAGGCAAACCTTCATTTTACAGTATCAGAAAAGCATCATTCTTATTTTATCGATGAGTTAAATCGTTTAAAACAGGATCTGGAGCAAAAAACGAATACGACATTTAATGTATCGTTTTCATATCAAAAAGAAGCAACAGAAACGGTTGCATTAACCAAGGAAGGTGTCGTTTTTAGAAATGAAGATGACTCTGTTTTATTCAGACCAGCTGGACATGGTGCATTGTTAGAAAATTTAAACGACTTAAATAACGATCTTATTTTTATTAAAAATGTTGATAATATAGTCGTTTCTGAAAAAAATATTGAGGTTTCAGAATATAAAAAATTGCTTGTAGGTATTCTTGTAAAAGTTCAAGAACAGGTTTTTGCGTTTATGGATAAACTTGATGAAACGGTTGTTTTAGAAGAGAAACTTTTAGAAATGGCATTATTTTTATCTAATAAGATGAATGTCGTTATTAATGCAGACTTTGAAGATTTTACTTTAGAAGAAAAAAGGGCATATCTAAAAGAAAAACTAAATCGCCCAATTCGTGTATGTGGCATGGTTAAGAATGAAGGAGAGCCAGGAGGAGGACCATTTTGGGTGAAAGATGAAAGTGGAGATATATCATTACAAGTGGTAGAGTTTGCTCAAATCAATATTCAAGATGAAACACAGCAAGAAATTGTGAAAAATGCGACTCATTTTAATCCAACAGATTTGGTTTGTGGTGTTAAAAACTATAAAGGAGAAAAGTTCAATCTTAAAGAGTTTGTAGATCCTGAAGCAGCTTTTATAACCCTAAAAACTCAAAATGGTATAGACATAAAAGCATTAGAACTTCCTGGATTATGGAATGGCAGTATGGCATTTTGGAATTCTATTTTTGTTGAGGTTCCTTTAAGTACTTTCAATCCTGTAAAAACGGTTAACGATTTACTTAAACCAGCACACCAGATATAGTCATGTTTAATGAAGATGCCTTATTACAAGAGATAAACTTTAAAGCCATTAGAAGCTCTGGAAGTGGTGGGCAACATGTAAATAAAGTGTCCTCAAAAGTTGAGTTAACTTTTAACTTAATGGAATCATTTGTATTTAGTGAAGAACAAAAAGAACGTCTTCAAAAAAAGCTTCAGCATAGGTTAACTAAAGAGCACATTTTAATTTTACAATGCGATGAAAGCCGAAGCCAGCATAAAAACAAAGAGCTCGTCATAAAACGCTTTCTGGAATTAATCCGAGTAGGGTTAATTATTCCAAAAAAGCGCATTCCTACTAAAATTCCTAAAGCAGTTATTAGAAAGCGATTAAAAAATAAGCGTAATCTTTCTGATAAAAAAGCAAATAGAAAGAAGCCAGATATTGATTAAAATAATTATCAATTAGCACATTGGCAATTATTAATTGTTATTATCTTTGCGGCGTTCTCAAAAAGGGGTGCTTGTTCAGTTAACAGTCATCAGTTTTCAGTTAGCAGTCTAAAACTTTTAGACTTTTTAACTTTTAACTTTTAATTTTTAACTTTCAGAAAGCTGAGATCATACCCAATGAACCTAGAACAGGTAATGCTGTTTAGGGATTTAAAAAATTAATTAATAACCATAAAGAATAATTACCTCTTTTTATTCGATTATAAGACATAATCGTAATGAAAAATTTATTTCTTTTTTTAACACTATTAGTGTTATCAGTCAGTGCCAATGCGCAAGAAAATCAAAGACAACAAGATTCAACCAAAACAGAGAAACTAGACGAAGTACTTCTTTCGGCAACTAGAGCTAAAGACAAAACACCAGTCGCTTTTACCAACATTAAAAAAGAACAGTTGGAGTCTATAAATCTAGGTCAGGATTTACCTATTTTATTAGATCAGTTACCATCTGTAGTAACTACAAGTGATGCAGGTGCAGGAGTTGGGTATACAGGGATTCGTGTACGTGGTAGTGATGCCACCAGAGTCAATGTGACTATCAATGGAATACCTTATAATGATGCGGAAAGTCAAGGGACGTTCTGGGTTAATATGCCAGATTTTGTATCCTCTGTAGAAGACATACAGCTACAACGTGGTGCGGGAACATCAACAAATGGATCAGGCGCTTTTGGAGCAAGCTTGAATTTAAAAACCTTAAACCCTTCAAGCCAAGGTTATGCTACAACTACGAATGCCGTTGGAAGTTTTGGAACCAGAAAGCACAATATTAGTATTGGGTCAGGTCTTAAAAATAACTTTTATGCAGAAGGAAGATTGTCTAATATTCAAAGTGATGGCTATATAGATAGAGCAAGAGCAGATTTAAATTCATACTATTTAGAAGCTGGTTTTTTAAATGAAAAAACAGCAGTAAAAGCGATTGTTTTTGGAGGAAAAGAAGAAACCTACCAGTCTTGGTATGGTACACCAGAAGCCGTTGTAAATAATGACAGAGATGGGATACAGGCATTTATTGATAGAAATTTTCCCTCTGATGAAGAAGCTCAGAATCTGTTAAATTCCGGAAGAACGTATAATTTTTACACTTACGATAATGAGGTGGATAACTATGAACAAACACATTATCAGTTACATTTTTCTCATCGATTTAATAGTCTCTTTTCTGCAAACATTTCAGGAAATTTTACCAGAGGAAAAGGGTATTTTGAACAGTATAAAGATGGCGAATCATTAGGTGATTACTTCCCTGATAATGTAAATGCATCTGATGAAGGAGACGTTATTAGGAGACGTTGGTTAGATAACGATTTTTATGCATTTGTTTATTCCCTTAACTATACAAAAGACAACCTAAATTTGTATTTAGGTGGCGGTTATAATACTTATAAAGGGGATCATTTTGGTGAGGTTATTTGGGATTCATTTGCGTCTTCAATACCAGTTAGAAGTCATTACTATTTTAGTTATGGAGATAAAACAGATTTTAATACGTATGTTAAAGCGGAATATAATATTAGTAGCAATTTATTTGCTTTGTTAGATTTACAATATAGAAGTGTAAATTATGAGTCTGTTGGAACAAGTTCAGATCTATTAAATATTAATGTAAAGGAATCGTATAATTTTTTCAACCCTAAAATAGGATTAACATATACAATAGATAATTATAATAGTATTTATGGTTCTTATGCTGTAGCTAACAGAGAACCGAATAGAGATGATTTGACTAAAAACCCTGTACGCCCAAAATCAGAAAAATTACATGATTTTGAGTTTGGTTACAAACTAAAAAGAGCAAACTTTTACGCAACTGTTAATCTATATCATATGAATTATAATGATCAGTTGGTTTTAACAGGAGATTTAGACGATGTAGGAGATCCTATTAGACAAAATGTAGCAAAGAGTTATAGGGCAGGAATAGAATTGCAAACGGGTTATAAAGTGTCTGATCAATTTAGAGTTGATGCGAATGCTACGTTTAGTCAAAATAAAATAAAAGCATTTGATTATGTAATTTATGATACTCAATATGATCCGAATACATTTGATAGCGTTTCTTATGAGCCCGTAGTTACACAATTTGAAGATACAGATATTTCCTTTTCACCAAGTATTATTTTTGGAAGTACTTTAACCTATTCTCCGATTAAAAATGGACGTATAGCATTATTGTCTAAATATGTTGGTAAGCAGTATTTAGATAATACGTCCAGTAATGATAAAAGCATGGATGCTTATTTTGTGAATAATTTGAATATATCTTATAAAATTCAACCAAAATGGATTAAAGAAATAGGACTTAATTTGTTGGTGAATAACTTATTCAATTCTGAGTACGTTTCTAACGGTTATACCTACAGTTATTTTTATAGACCAGTAGGATCATCTGATGCACCTATAACAGAGAATTTTTATTACCCACAGGCAACGACTAATTTTTTATTAGGCCTTACTTTAAAATTCTAATAAAATAAAGCCTTCTCAATTCCCCTCCAAAGGAGGGGTTAGAGGAGGCGTTAATTAAATATTAAGAGGTTATTTCCGTTTTTTTCTACTCTATAATTTTTTAAACCACATGGCAGGTTATTACTTCCTAATGGTTGTCCGGTAACTAAGCTATATTCATTGCCATCGTCACAGCCACAAGTAGCATTTAATCCGGAAGGAACAAGCGCAGAACAAGCGCTAGGTGTATGATTTGGGTCACTGGCATCCCATGCAAAAAAGTCGGCACCTGTACTGGCAACAATAATTCCCGCATTTCCTATGTTTTCTATGTATACAGAGTTTCCTGCAAAAGGTAATTGACTATATTGTGGTAAACTAAGATTGATATTAAGGTTGACGCCTAAGTCTAATAAAAATTTACAATTTTTATTATCAACAGAGTTTTTACTGCAAGATGATAAAATAATGAGGCTAATGAGGCAGAAAATGGATTTCATAGTAATTCTAAAAATTAAGAATGCAATTTACAACAAAAAGCAAATTGAGTTAAATATTTTGTATATTTGTTATACAATCTCGTGTAAGCGGGATTTTTTTATGCTGAACTCTTGCACTGAGCTATGTCAAAGTGTGTTTTCAGCATCTTTTATTAAGTAAAACGATGAAGTTATGAGTAAAGTATCATACTATACACCTGAAGGGTTAAAAAAATTAAGAGAAGAGCTAAAGCAGTTAAAGGATGTAGAGCGTGTAAAAGCTTCTAGAGCTATTGCTGAAGCTAGGGATAAAGGTGATTTAAGTGAAAATGCCGAATATGATGCTGCTAAAGAAGCACAAGGAATGTTAGAAATGCGCATTTCTAAATTAGAAGATGCATTAGCGGGAGCTCGTGTTATTGACGAGTCTCAGTTAGATAACTCTAAGATATTAGTATTGTCTAAAGTTAAAATAAAAAACCAAACCAATGGTATGGAAATGAATTATACTTTGGTAGCCGATGGAGAAGCAGATTTAGCTTCAGGCAAAATTTCTGTAAATTCTCCCATAGGTAAAGGGTTACTTGGTAAATCTGTTGGAGATGTTGCTGAAATTCAAGTGCCTAATGGGGTTATGAAATTTGATATTATAGAAATTTCCAGATAATTGATATACCTACACGCCATATTAGATTTAACGAAATGATGGCGAGAAACTCTAACAAAACCCTCTCAATAATATGGCTTCAATTTTCACAAAAATAGTTAACGGAGAAATTCCCTGTTATAAAGTTGCTGAAACAGACGACTTTTTAGCATTTTTGGACGTAAACCCAAATAGTAAAGGGCACACACTTTGCATTCCTAAACAAGAAGTTGATAAAATTTTTGATTTAGATGAAGCTACTTACAATGGTTTAATGAGTTTTTCAAGATATGTTGCTTTAGCCATAGAAAAAGCAATACCCTGTAAGCGAGTAGGTGTGTCTGTTATAGGTTTGGAAGTGCCACACGTGCATGTGCACTTAATTCCATTACATACTATGGAAGATGCTCGTTTTATTCAGAAGGTAAAACTTTCAACAGAAGAATTCCAAAACTTAGCAGAAACTATTAAAGCTCAATTATAAATTAGGATACATTGCTAACAATATTATGGCAATAGCTATAATAATAATTAAAATAATAGCAATCCATGAAGTTTTCTTTAAATAGGTTGATGCCCTTTTGGGAACAAATGCTTTTTTCTGATATTCAAAAACACGTTCAATATCATCGGTCCATTTTACTGGATAAATAATGGTATTGCATATTTTACAGGCAATTTCATGGCTAATTTGAGAAGTCATGGATCTATAAAACTTAGTGTCAATCACTTTTTGCTTGAAAGTTAAACGTAAACCTTCATTACTATAACACTCGGGGCAGTTGTTTTTTAATATAACTTCTTTTATGGTAACTAGTTTTTCAGACATAATAAGGGGCGCTTTTTAAACTAATCTGTATAGTGGTTCCTTTATCTTTTTGAGATTGTAAAACCTTTATTTTTCCATTGTGAAAATCTTCGATAATGCGCCGGGTGAGTGACAAACCTAATCCCCAGCCACGTTTTTTTGTAGTATATCCAGGGCTGAAGATTTTATTGAAATCTTTTTTAGGGATGCCTTTTCCGGTATCGGTAATGCTAATTTTTACATTGTCTTCTAACTGAGAAATTTCAACTATAAGCTTCCCTCTGCCTTTCATGGCATCAATAGCATTTTTAACTAGGTTTTCGATAGTCCAACTGTATAATTGTTTATTAAGATTTACGGGAATATCGCCATCTGGGATTATAATTTCAAAGTCTATAAGGTTTGAAGATCTTGCTTTTAAATAATCGTAAGAATCAATAGTTTCTTTAATAATATCGGAGACTTCTAAAGTAGGTAGAGAACCAATCTTACTAAAGCGTTCGGTAATGGTTTGTAATCGGTCAACATCTTTTTCAATTTCAGCAATATAATCTGGGTTAACATGTTCACTTTTTAAAATTTCGGTCCAACCTATTAAAGAAGATAGGGGGGTTCCAATTTGATGGGCTGTTTCTTTAGCCATACCAGACCATAATTTATTTTGGGTAGCATTCTTATTGCTACTATAAAAAAAGAAAATAACAGCACCGAATAAAAAAACAATAAGTAACAGTGCTAACGGATAATATTTTAATTTGTTTAGTAAGGGGGAATTGCCGTAGTATATTTTGCTAATAAGTTTACCATCAATTTTTACATTAATCGGAGTGTTTTCTTTTTCAAATTTTAAAATTAGTTTTTTAATATATGCCGAATCCTTAGCTTTATCTTCGTCTATATTATTAAAGTCAAAACTACCATCAGTGTTAACTTTAATCATAGGAGTTGTTTTGTTACTTGTAATCACCTTTAAAGGTAATTCACCTATATCTCCATTAAGATTATCAGTTTTTAATAAGTCAGATTGAGCAAACGACCAATTTTCCATTTTGGTGCGTTCTTCTTCCTTAAAATGCTGAAAAAACTCATAGGTTTTCCATAAAATGAGAGAGACAACAACGAAAGATGCTATTATAATAATCCAACGAAATGCGTTACCATATTTTGTAAAAACCATTAATAATCAAATTGAATTTGTAATATAATGCAAATCTGTTAAAATTATTGTTCAAGATGTTAGTAAATTGGTTTTTAGTAGAACAAGATATTTATTTGTTTGCTTTTTTAGATAGGATAAATTAGTTTATTTTGACAGAGGTAAACTAATAATAACCACTAGATTAAGTTTTAACGAATTTTTTAATTAGTTTTGTTGAAACTAAAAAAGGTTAATGACATCGTTTGAGCCAAAAAGCTTATCAACCAGTAAATTACATGGTTATTTGTTGAGTGCAGTTGCACCAAGACCAATTGCTTTTGCCAGTACTATGGATGCAGATGGAAGTCCAAATTTGTCGCCATTTAGCTTTTTTAATGTGTTTAGTGCGAATCCGCCTATCATGATATTTTCACCTGCACGACGTGTTAGAGATAATACGACAAAGCATACATTGCAAAATGTTGAAGCGACAAAAGAAGTGGTTATTAATGTAGTGAATTACGATATGGTTCATCAGATGTCGTTAAGTAGTACGGAATATCCGGCAGGAGTTAATGAGTTTGATAAATCGGGGTTAACCATGTTAAAATCTGATATTGTTAAACCATTTCGTGTAGCAGAGGCACCAGTACAGTTTGAATGCAAGGTGAACGATATTGTTAAGTTAGGAACAGAAGGAGGTGCTGGAAATTTAATTATTTGCGAAGTTGTTAAACTTCATATAGATAAGGATGTGCTTGATGAAAATGGTATTATAAATCAACAAAAATTAGATTTGGTTGCCAGAGCAGGCGGCAGTTATTACACGCGTGCTAAAAAAGGCTTTTTTGAAATACCAAAACCACTATCAACATTAGGAATTGGTGTTGATAATTTTCCAGATCATGTTAAAAATAGTATGGTTTTAACTGGAAATGATTTAGGTATGTTAGCCAATATAGAAACGTTGCCTACAGATGAAAGTGTGAAGCTTTTTGTTGAAGATTTAGGGGCACGGTATTCGAATATTAAAACGGCTACTCATAGACAAAAACATAAATTGGCACGTAATTACCTGAGTTTTGGTGATGTTGAAAGTGCTTGGAAAATATTGCTAAGTTAAATTTAAATAGATATAAATAATAATTAATGGAAGTTCAAGGAAGAATAAAAATGGTAGGAGAAACTCAAACTTTTGGGAGTAATGGGTTTAGAAAAAGAGAGATCGTAGTAACAACAGAAGAGCAATACCCACAACACATTATGGTGGAGTTTGTTCAGGACAAAACAGATTTGTTAAATAGTTACCAGGTAGGACAACAAGTTAAAATTAGTATTAATCTAAGAGGTAGAGAGTGGGTAAATCCGCAAGGAGAAACTAAATATTTTAACTCGATTCAAGGATGGAGAATTGAGGCTTTACAAGCTGAAGCTTCAGGTGAAAATTTACCACCAGTACCACCAGCGGATGCTTTTGAACCTGCTGGAGATTTAAAAGAAGACGATCATGATGATCTTCCTTTTTAAATAAAATGATTACCATTCCCGTCTTTCGAGTTCGCTCAAGATAGACTTCGGCGGGAATCTTAATAATATGGACCTCTTTGTTTATTGAAACTTGGAGGTTTTTATTTTTGAAATAAAACTATAATGCAATACCTAACAGAAAATATATGGTTTCCAGATGTGAATGAAGCTACCGAAGATGGTTTATTAGCTATAGGAGGCGATTTATCTGTTAAGCGTTTAGTGTATGCCTACCAAAAAGGAATTTTCCCGTGGTTTGAAGCAGAAGAGCCTATTTTATGGTGGTCGCCAAATCCACGTTTTGTACTATTTCCAGATAAATTAAAAGTATCAAAAAGTATGAAACAGATACTCCGTAATAAGGATTATATAGTTACTGTTAATAAGGCTTTTAAAGAAGTGATTATCGCATGCTCCGAAATAAAACGTGATGGCCAAAAAAGTACCTGGATTACAGATGATATGATTGGAGCTTATATGAAACTTCACGAATTAGGTTATGCAAAATCTGTTGAGGTTTGGAAAGGTGATACCTTAGTTGGTGGACTTTATGGAGTCGATTTAGGTAATGATGTGTTCTGTGGAGAAAGTATGTTTGCCAAAGAGAGTAATGCCAGTAAGGTAGGTTTTGTCACGTTTATTCAAAATACGCATTATAAACTTATAGACTGTCAGGTATACACAAATCATTTGGAAAGTTTGGGAGCTGAAGAGATTTCAAGAGCTATTTTTTTAGGGTACTTATAATAACTTGATTTTATAAAAATTTCCAACTAATTTCGTTCAACATTAGATGTAGAATAACTTGTGCCGAACTTATTTCAGTATTAAAAGGGTTTTATATCCTCAATGGTTAGCTGTAATTAGAATACTCATTTGCATATAAATTTGATGCTTAAAACCAAATGTCGTACAAATGTCGTCTATAAAACACTACTGATTTTTGGAAAGTTTTATGATTGAAGATAGTTTTACTTAAAATTTCAATTTGAATGGATAAGCTTGATTTTGGAAAAGAATTAATTAAAGTAAGAAAGGCTAGAGGCTTAACACAAGTAGAAGTTGCAGAAAAGTGTAATGTAACTGTACGCACAATTCAGAGAATTGAATCTGGTGCTGTAAAACCGAGAAGTTCTACTATTAAAATTATTTCTAAATCTTTAGAAGTTGATTTTTTTGAAATTTCAAATCAAAATTCAAAATTGAAAAACTATACTATTTTATGGTATCTAAAAGACCTTTTTAATTTTAAAACTAATGCAATGAAAAAAATTTCAATCCTATCTACTTCAATTTTAATTTTAACTTTTATATGTGTTAATATATTTAGCACCGAAGCACAATCTAAAAGCCCTAAAAAAGAAAAGAAAACAGTATTAAAAAGTCAAGACAAAAAAGTTGATTTGTCTAAAGGTTATGACGAATTTAAAATAGAAGGGAATTTTGTATTTGTCACAAAAAACAATAAGCATGGTTTGATGACTCTAGATGGAAAAACAATTATTCCTTGCGAATATGATAGGTTTGAAATAGAAGGAAGTTTTGTCTTTGTCCTAAAAGGCAATAAACGAGGATTGATGACTCTAGATGGAAAAACAATTATTCCTTGTGAATATGATAGGTTTGAAATAGAAGGAAGTTTTGTCTTTGTTCTAAAAGGCAGTAAACGTGGATTGATGACTTTAGATGGAAAAACAATTATTCCTTGCAAATATGATGGGTTTAAAGTAGAGGGTAGTTTTGTCTTTGTTTCAAAATACAACAAACGAGGATTGATGACTCTAGACGGAAAAACAATTATTCCTTGCGAATATGATAGGTTTGAAATAGAAGGAAGTTTTGTCTTTGTTTCAAAATACAATAAACATGGATTGATGAATCTGGATGGAAAAGTAATTGTTCCTTGTGAGTATGATACTATGAAAATTGAAGGTTCCATTGCAATTGTCACAATAAACGGAAAAACAAAACAAATACAAATTTAAAACTACCACTAACAAAGGTATAAGTAATTATTTGTTCTCGTTTCTTCTGAAAATCCTTGAGGATTTTTCAGTTTGGTGTGTACTGGCAAAGTTAGTTGTTAACTCACGACGAAACTGCCCATATCCAAAACGTTAAACAAAAACACTGATTTTTCAAACCCAAACCAAAATAAACACCCCTTTCTGTAATAATTTAACCATTTCTACAACGTATGTGGAAATAAATAATAATTACTATTAAAAATAAGAAAGGTGCCTGCACAAAACGAAAATTTCTTAAAAATCATCCATAAGCATCAAGCTTTAATTCATAAGGTTTGTAATATCTATCGTGATAGCAAGGAAGATAAGGAAGACTTATTTCAAGAAATAACTTACCAGTTATTTAGAGCTTACCCCAAGTTTGAGGGACGTTCTAAAGTAACCACATGGATGTATAGAATTGCATTAAATACAGCCATGGCAAGTTTTAGAAAAGCTAGAATTATTATATCCAAAGTTAAAGAAATTCCAGAATTACCACTTGAAGAAAAGCATGAAAGCATTAATAGAGAACGGTTATTTTCAGGAATTAGGCAATTAGATGATGCAGAAAAAGCAATAATTTCATTGTATTTAGATGGAGTTGATCATTCAGAAATTGCAGATATTATGGGTATTACCAAAAACAATGTAGGCGTACGCTTAAATAGAATTAAAAACAAATTAAAAACATTAATAAAATAAAATTATGGAATTAGATAATTTAAAACCTGAGTATCACAGTATGGATAATGATAATTCAAAATCTATTGAAAGCCTAAATAAAATGAAGTATTCAGGAAGCCATCCAGTTTTAAAAGGGATAAAAAAACAACTCGTTTTTGAGGGTATATTATGGACACTCATACTAATTGTATTTTATGATTTTTTCGATGGCCACTTGAAGGCATTTTATTGGAATGTACTTTTGGTAATGTCAATACTGTTAGTGTTATTACACAATGTGTTGGGGTTTATTATAGTTAGGGCACCAATTAACGATAGTAGTATAAAAGACTCACTAAGAAAGTATTTGAATAAAATAAAGAGTTATTCCAGAGTTTCTATTATTTCTAGAGTATTAGCTGTTGTTATTTTTATGGGATTTTTAACTTCTAATGTTGTTTGGGATAGTCGCAAAATTTGGACGAGTCTCGTATTTTTAGTTATTATGATGGTAGCGCAAGTCTATTTTCTGAATAAAGTTTGGAGACAACGTGTTAAAAAGATTGAAAATCAGATTGATGTATTAGAGAAATAAGTTGGCCCTATTAGGTAGATTTTTAAAAAAATCTCTGTGAGTGTGTAATAATATTTAATTTCTAGCACTAACCTTAAAAAACAATAGTTGAGTAACGATTTTTATACATTATCAATTTTACCCTATTCAGGAATAATTATAAAGATATGTAGGGCATATACTGATTCGCAAGAGGATTTTGAAGATTATTATCAAGAAGTCTGTTTGCAAATTTGGAGGAGTAAAGATAAATTCCGTGGAGATTCTCAATGGTCAACTTGGATATATAGGCTATCATTGAATATATGTTTAACGTTAATTAGAAAAAAGAAAAAAAATCGCCAGCATTATGCTTCAGATTATACACTTCAAAATCAAGTAGGAGAAGATAATAATTTTGCGTTTTCGGATGAATCACTTAATTTATTGTATGCAGCTATTAAACGATTGTCTGAATTAGATAGGGCTATTATTTTATTGTATCTAGAGGAAAAACCAAATAAAGAAATTGCAGATATAATTGGAACTACTCCTAATAACATTGGGGTTCGAGTTAACAGAATTAAGGAACGATTAAAAAAATTATTAGATGGAAAAATCAATTGAATCGATTTGGAAACAAGGGTTTTTAGAAGATAGTGCTATGGTGGCACCAAAGCTTAACAATCTTTACAATCAAAAGTCTATCCATATCATTGATAAATTTAAAAGAATGTTCAAAATAAACTTGAATGCCTTAGTGGTGTTTTCTTTTGTGCTTTTGCCTGCTTCATTTTTAGTGAAAATTCCAGTTATGGGTGTACTTATGTTTATTCTATTGAATGTCATAGTTATTGTCAATAAGAAACTACTAAAAGGTTTAAATAACATTGATAAAAATGAAAATAGTTATGAATATCTTAAATCTTTTGATAGTTGGATGAAAGTGCAGATTTCTATTAATAAAAAAATGTCTCGATACATTTACCCATATGTTTTTCTTGCTATGGTTTCTGGCTTTTGGTTTTCTAGCCCTTTCCGTGAGTCTATGCATAGAATATTAGGGAGCCATGAGGTGTATTTTATATCTGGCATACCTGTATTTTGGGTACTTGCCATGTTAATAATTGTAGTCCTGTTAGCAATTTTTGGTGCAAGGATTTATAAATGGGATTTGTACTTAGTTTACGGACGCATTTTAAGAAAACTAGATGAGTTAATTACCGATATGGAGGACTTAAGAGCATGACCCATAAATCACCAAGCTTATACTCTTTTAGAATCATACCTCATTATATCTAAAACAATCCACAACATGATCGTTTACCATACCCGTTGCTTGCATATGAGCATAAACAACCGTAGTGCCTACAAATTTAAACCCTCGTTTTTTCAGATCTTTACTAATAGTATCACTTAAAGGCGTATTAGCGGGAACATCTTTTAGAGTTTTATAGCTGTTTTTTATAGGTTTACCATCTACAAAGCCCCAAATGTATTTGCTAAAACTCCCAAACGCTTCCTGAACTTTTATAAAAGCTTGTGCATTAGTAACTGTAGCATTTACTTTTAATTTATTTCTAATGATGCCTGTGTCTTGCAGTAGTAAATCAATCTTATCTTGTTTGTAATTAGCAATCTTTTTATAATCAAAATAATCAAATGCTTTTCTGAAATTTTCACGTTTTCGTAAAACGGTAATCCAGCTTAAACCAGCTTGAAACGTTTCTAAAATTAAAAATTCAAAAAGAGTGTCATCATCATAAACAGGCTTGCCCCATTCTTCATCATGATAAACTTCATATAACTCATCACCGACACACCAATTGCATTTGTATTTTGTTTTCATGTTGTTTGTATCTATTGTTTTTTATTTGTCACATGTAGCATCCATATAATCATTGTCCTTGGGTATCGAACTTTTAGTTATGGATGTTTCATAAAATATTAAGTAAGGTTTAACGTAAAAGTATGACAAATATCATCTTAATTAAAAAATCAAGATGCTAATTTTGCATGATTCATTAAAAAAAGATTATGGACATCATTATAAAAAATAGTTTAGGTAAAAGTATTTCGTATCAGGCTTATAGAGATTTGGTAAAACAATTAGCCAAAGATAATTCGACTACTGGAAACGAAAAAACAGAAGCCTTAATTAATTATACAAAGCTTAATGATCGACGTATGAAACGTTGGGATAAAACTATCAAGATAACCGATGAAGCCATAAATAGAATAGGAGCTTTTAAAGAACCTATGACCTGGTTGGTAATTACAGAAAGTTGGTGTGGTGATGCTGCACATGTAATCCCTGTTCTGAATAAAGTAGCTGAGTTAAATGACAATATTGATTTTAAAGTGGTACTTCGTGATGAAAACCCTGAATTAATGGATGCCTTTTTAACTAATGGAGGTAAAGCTATTCCTAAATTAATCATGTTAGACAATAACACAGGAGATGTCTTAAATACATATGGGCCAAGACCAAGTGAGGCGACTAACTATGTTAATAGATTTAAGGCAAAACATGGTAAGTTAACTCCTGAATTTAAAGAAGATTTACAGCATTGGTATAACACTAATAAGGGACAAAATATTATAGACGATTTAATTGATATACTTTGTGAGTTGGAGTCTAGTGTTTGCCTATAAAGTAAAATGTAATAGACCCTAGTTGTGTTTTCTTTGTCGGATTTTTACTAAATTGAGAATCTTTAGCATACTCTAAAGCGTGTTCTATAAGACATTCGTTATCTGAAGTTGAAGAAGTATTTATATATGCATCTGTTACATTTCCGTTTTCGTTAACTGTAATATTCACAACTATTTTACCGTCAACCTCACATAAATAAACAGGAATTGGTATATATATTTTTTCTCTATCAACTAGTGAAAAACTAATGGTGCTTTTTGTGTTAGCACCTTCTCCTTGTTGCTTCTTTAATAAATCATTCACTTTGCTAAATGATGATAATTCATCTTCATTTACTTTAGAGTCATTAGAAGCTTCATACTTTTTAGTATAAGATTCTGTATTTTCTAAATCGCCATTAGATTTTGGCACATAATCTTCGGGAGGCGCAATAGGCTTAAAAGCTTCCGCGAAATGTTTATTATCTTTTGTTTCGTTAAAAGCGCTATTCGTTTCTGCTTTACTTGCATTTAGCTTCTCTAAAGCCTCTAATACTTTGATTTCTTCTTCAGTTAGCTCTTCTTCAGGCTCTATTTCATAATAGCTTTCTGAAGCAAATTTGTCCTGTTTTTTAAGGCTTAAGTTAAATACAGACATAATCACTGTTCCTGTGATCAAGAAGGTAATTAATAGGGCTTTATGTTGATTTGTTAGGTTCAAATCGTGTTTAATTCTTGAGAGTTATTTACGTAATATACGGCAAAATACACTAAAAAGTTTAAAATAGCATAAATTCTAAGAAAATTGAAACACTAGATAACCCTTCCAAGGTTTTATATCCAAACCGTTTTCTTGTGAAATCTAACCCAATTAAAAGTGAATTCCTAAAATCATCATCAAACATTTGAACTCCAATACCAAGCTTGTACATATTGCCTTTTTCAAAATCCTTACTAACCCCTAAAAGACTTCCGTAGCCACCTCGAACAAAAAAATTACTATCATCTGCGATAATATTATGTTGGAGACTTAAATAAGTGGGAAAAAAGTGAAGTCCTTGCTGTGAGTGGTAATCATACTCAAAATTTAACCCTAGTGAGGTGCGTTTGTCAAATTGATAACCAATAGTATTATTTACAAAAAACGCACTTGGATTTATTAATGTTTCACCATCATCATTATTAACAGTATAGTCCTCATTAATTGTTAATGTTGTAGCCAATGATATTTTATAAAAAAAACCACTTGTTTTTTCTTCACGTATTTGTGAATGACATAAATAAGATAAAAAAAATAGCAGAAAAAATAAAGGATAAATTTGCTTCATAAACGTTTAGATTTAATAAAACAATTTTTATCAACAACTATTCCGAATTAAGGTTTTTGATGAAGTTTTCAATAGTAACCGAATTATCAACATGGAAGTCGCCAATTTTAGTACGTCTTAGCGCAGATAAGTGTGCTCCGGAATTTAATGCTTTACCAAAATCGTTTGCTAAAGAACGAATGTAAGTACCTTTACTGCAAATCACTCTAAAATCAATATTTATTGAGCCTGTACTGAGCGCAGTCGAAGTATCAATTTTTGTGATTTCGAATTCTGAAATATGCACAGTTCTTGGTTTTATTTCAACAGTTTCACCCGCTCTGGCAAATTCGTATAATCGTTTTCCATCTTTCTTTAATGCTGAAAAAATAGGCGGATATTGTTGAATATCTCCAATAAATTGCTTCGTTGCCTTATGAATTAATGCTTCGGTAATATGACTGGTAGAGAATGTTTCGTTAATTTCAGTTTCTAAATCATAAGACGGTGTTGTGCCACCTAAAACAATAGTACCTGTGTATTCTTTAACCTGTCCTTGAAATGTATCAATTTGTTTGGTCATTTTACCTGTACAAATAACCAATAACCCAGTCGCTAAAGGATCAAGAGTGCCAGCATGCCCTACTTTTATTTTTTTAATGTTAAAAGCTTGTCGGATTTCCCAGCGTAATTTATTAACCACTTGAAAGGAAGTCCAGTTTAAAGGCTTGTCTATTAACAAGATTTGTCCAGAAAGATAGCCTTCTTTCGTTATCATCCTACGAATTTAATAATGAAAATACAATGGCAATAATACCAACGATGATACAGTAAATTGCAAAATAACTTAGCTTACTCTTTTTTACCAAAGAAATCATCCAAGTACAAGCAAATAATCCAGCAATAAAAGCAGCAATAAAGCCAATAGATAGTGACGTGAAATTTCCACTATCATAAGCTAAATCTCCACTAAAAATATCTTTAGCAATTTTACCAAATATTAGAGGAACAACCATTAAGAATGAAAAACGAGCAGCTTTTGTTTTATCGTTTCCTAATAAAACGGATGTTGAAATAGTAGCGCCAGAGCGCGAAATTCCTGGAATCATAGCAATGGCTTGAGAAATTCCAATGATAAAGGCGTTTTTAAAAGATACTTTTTTATTTGTGTCTTTAGCTTTGTCTGCTAAAAAAAGTAAAATAGCCGTAATAATCAGCATACATCCCACTAGTAGAATATTGCCCCCAAAAAGTTGTTCTAATTGTTCTTCAAAAAATAACCCTACAATAACCGCAGGAATCATAGACACTATAATTTTTGAAATGAATTGTAAATCTTCATTCCATTCAAATTTTAGAATACCCTTAATAAGATCTAAAATATCTTTTCTAAAAACAACAATAGTACTTAAAGCAGTAGCAAAGTGAAGCACCACTGTAAATAGCAAACTTTCTTCAGGAATTGAGTTGTCTCCAAGAATGGCTTTCCCAAGCTCTAAATGGCCGCTTGATGATACAGGTAAAAACTCAGTAAGCCCTTGAATAATACCTAAAATAATTGCATCGATTATATCCATGGGCGCAAAAATATTAAAATAGAAATAGCTAAACTTAGAAAGTTTTAAATTTTATTTATCAGGATTTAATAAAATAGCATAAATTTCAATACCAAACCCAATTAAAATAATAGCAGGAGCAAGTCTTATACGTCTCCAGTGAAAGATTTCAGGATTAAAAACATTAGGATCGTCACTACCGCCGCCAGACATTAAAATAAAGCCTAAAGCGATACACGCTAAACCAATAAACATAAATTTATAGTTTTTCTTTCCAAAAACAAATATGCTTTTAGCTTCTTCTTTTCGTTTTTTTTCTCCCATAGCTAATTAAATTTAGTATAAATAATATCCTCTTTAATGGTCATTTGCGAAATATATTCGGAGGTTGCACCACCATTTAGAACTTTTGTTAATACCAATTTGAGTATAAGTGCAAAGTAACAGTTTTATTTAAAACTTTTGCGTTAAGAGAATCTAAATTTAATTATCAATACAGCTGATCCGTTTTGAGATTCAAAAAACGCTGTGTTGCAAAATGAGTGCTTATCCATGTAATAATTATGCCTAAAGCAAAAACAAAAACAAATAAGAGCGCCATTAAAATAGGATTACTCAATAACTCTAGTTCTAAAAATGTTTTATTAAGATAATATAAAACAATGGCCATGCCTATTAATGCCAGAACAGCCCCAATCATTCCCAAACGAACACTTTTCCAAATGAAGGGGAGTCTAATAAATTGCTTTGTAGCGCCAACCATTTGCATGGTTTTAATAGTAAAACGTTTAGAATAAACGGCTAATCTTATGGAACTATTAATAAGTAAAACAGCAATTAAGGTAAAAATAGCACTTATAATGAGCACCCAAAAACTAATCTTTTTTACATTGTCATTCATCAAATTAACTAAGTCATTATCATAGTTAACCTCGTCAACAAAGTTTTTGTTCAACGCTTCCGCGGAAATTTTTTCTAAATGCTCAGAAGTCACAAAATCAGCTTTCAAATGCACATCGATTGAATTTTGTAACGGGTTATAGCCAACAAAATCCATAAAATCTTCTCCATTTTCAGCTTTCATAAATTCGGCAGCTTGATCTTTAGATACATATTCGGTAGATTTTACGTAATCTGCCATTGCTAAACTTTTTTCAAGCTGTTTCGTTTCAACTTCTTTGGCAGAATCTTTTAAATAGATGGTTACAACCACCTGCTCTTTAAAATGATCAGATACCTTTTTAGCATTCAGAATGAGCATCCCTAATAAGCCCAATAAAAACAACACCAAGGCAATACTTAATACGACTGAGAAGTAAGATGAGATAAGTCTGCGTTTTTGATGTTTTTCAAATGATGAACTCATAAAGTAATGGATTGATGTCGTAAAAATAATAAAGTATATGAAAAGAAACTTCAAAAGATTTAAGTCTTTTTATTTCAAATAAAATGTCTTTCCTATGACGTACTCTTTATAAACTAATCTAATAATTTTAAAATTATATATGAATATAAACTAAAACATATCAACAATGTTGTTTCGTGTTTTGAGTTTAGGTCCGTTTTTTTGACGTTTTACTAATTAGATATACACCAGCAACTACCATTAAACAGCTTAATATTTTTATAAGACTAATATCTTTATTGTATTGGTCTTGCATTAAAATATAAGCGTAAATACTTACCATAATAAAACTTATTGCTGGTTGTAAATAAATATAACTACTATTCACAGAAGGTGATACATAGTTAAGTGCATAGATATTAAATAAGTATGCGAAAAACGTGGTAAAAATCACTACAAATCCAATAACCAAATAGGTATTCAAATCAAAAGCAGTGAAATCTGTCAATATAAAATCTGGGAGCCCAAAAGGAAGCATAAAAACAAACCCAAATAAGAATACCCAACTTATTAAAGTAATAGCATGATATTGTTTCATGAGTGGTTTTAAAATGACCAAATAGAGACCATAACTAGAGGCATTTAAAAAGATGAATAGGTTTCCAAGAAAAGTGCTGGTTCCACCAGCATTATTTCCATATATGATAAGCGTAATAGCTCCAATACCTGCAATAAAACTCCCTAACAGTTTGTTTGAAGTCACTTTTTCCTTTAGAAGAATGAAACTAAAAATTAAAACTAATACAGGTGTAGAAGTCATAATAATAGAAGCATCGATTGGAGAGGTCAGGTTTAAACCACTAAAAAATAGTAACTGATTTGCAGCAGCACCCAATAATCCACATAAAATGATGCGAGGCATATGTTTACGTTCAACCTTTTCTTTAATAAATAATAGTTTAATGACCCAAAAGAGAATAGAAGCACAAAAAAGACGAATAAAAACAAAAGCCGAAGGCCCTATTTTATTAGGCATAATGCCTTTGGCAATAATGTAGTTTACACCATAAATAATATTAGCTCCAAGGAGTGCTAAGTGTGCTTTATATATATTTTTAATGGACAATTTTTAGTTGATTAAAATAATTAGGGATCAAAAGTAATTCTATTTATTCTACAAACATATATTTAGTAACATAATCAAATGTATTAATAAAGTAATCTCTTTACCGTTTTCTATTTAAAACGTAAATTTGCGACTTCAAATTCGTCATTACGAGGAGCGAAGCGACGTGGTAATCTCATGAAATGAAACAGATTGCTTCACTTTGTTCGCAATGGCATTCAGATATGAAAATTTAAGATGAAATATAATTTCAACGAAATTGAAGCCAAATGGCAAAAGTATTGGGCAAAGAACCAAACGTTTAAAGCTGTTAATAATAGTGAAAAACCAAAATACTATGTATTAGATATGTTTCCTTACCCAAGTGGTGCGGGTTTGCATGTTGGACATCCATTAGGGTATATTGCTTCAGATATTTATGCACGCTATAAACGTCATAAAGGCTTCAATGTATTGCATCCTCAAGGATATGATAGTTTTGGTTTGCCAGCAGAACAATATGCCATTCAAACTGGACAACATCCTGCTATAACGACCGCTGAAAATATAAAAACGTATCGTCGACAGTTAGACCAAATAGGTTTTTCGTTCGATTGGTCTCGTGAGGTTAGAACATCGGATCCGAGTTATTACAAATGGACGCAATGGATTTTTATTCAATTATTCGAATCCTGGTATAATAATGTTACTTGCAAAGCTGAAGATATTTCAGGTTTAGTAAGCATTTTCGAAACAGAAGGAAATACAAATGTGAATGCGGTTTGTGATGATGACATTGAAACATTTTCTGCGGATGAATGGCATGGGTTTTCATCTGAAAAACAACAAAAAATATTATTACAATATAGATTAACATATTTAGCAGAAACTGAAGTAAACTGGTGCCCGGCTTTGGGTACTGTTTTAGCAAACGACGAAATTGTAAATGGCGTGTCTGAACGTGGCGGACATCCTGTAATTCGTAAAAAAATGACTCAATGGAGTATGCGTATTTCTGCTTATGCAGAACGTTTGCTTCAAGGACTAGATACCATAGATTGGACGGATTCTTTAAAAGAAAGCCAGCGTAATTGGATTGGAAAGTCGGTTGGAGCTTCGGTCTCTTTCAAAATTTTAGCCGAAGGCAAAAATTTTGAAAAAAATATAGACGTTTTCACAACAAGACCAGATACCATTTTCGGAGCCTCGTTCATGACCCTAGCACCAGAACACGAACTAGTATCACAAATAACAACATCAGAACAAAAGGAAGAAGTTGAAGCTTATATCTTAGCAACTGCAAAACGTAGTGAACGTGATAGAATGGCAGACGTAAAAACCATTTCAGGAGCATTTACAGGCGCTTATGCGGAACACCCATTTACAAAAGAGCCTATCCCTATTTGGATTGGTGATTATGTGTTAGCTGGTTATGGTACTGGTGCGGTGATGTCGGTACCATGTGGTGATCAACGCGATTATGATTTTGCAAAACATTTTAATATACCTATCCCTAATATTTTTGAAGGAGTTGATATTTCTGAAGAAGCCTTTGCTGATAAAGAGAAAACCATCATAGCCAATAGCGATTTCTTAAACGGAATGAACTCTAAGAAAGCTACCAAACGTGTTATTTTTGAGTTAGAACAATTGGAACAAGGTCAGGGAAAAACCAATTACAGATTGCGCGATGCCGTATTTAGCAGACAACGTTATTGGGGAGAACCATTCCCGGTATATTATGTGAATGGCATGCCGCAAATGATTGCTAAAGAACATTTGCCAATCAAGTTGCCAGAAGTTGAGAAATATTTACCAACCGAAACAGGTGAACCACCATTAGGGAACGCCACTATTTGGGCTTGGGACACAAATACGAATCAAGTAGTAAGTAATGACCTTGTCACCCTGAGCGCAGTCGAAGGGTCTCAAGATAACGGCATCTATCCTCTTGAACTTAATACCATGCCAGGTTGGGCAGGAAGTTCACAGTATTTTAATCGTTATATGGATCCACATAACGAGGATGCTATTTTCTCTAAAGAAGCCATTGATTATTGGCAACAAGTAGATCTATACATAGGTGGAAGCGAACATGCCACAGGACACTTATTATATTCGCGTTTTTGGCAAAAATTTATGTTTGATAAAGGGTTTGTACCTTATGATGAGTTTGCAAAAAAACTAATTAACCAAGGGATGATTTTAGGGACAAGCGCTTTTGTTTATAGACTCGAATATGAACCAAGTAGTACTTTGTTAGATAGTTTTAAGAATGATGACGATCTTAAATTTGGTTTGATGGTTAAACCTGTTTTTATTTCTAAATCAAAATATGATACTATTGAGAAAGAAGATTTGCAAACATATTTTAATCAAAACTTTGAAGAAGTAATTAGAAAGGGTTTAGTTGATTTTATTGACGAAGGAAATAAAGATATGTCAATAGCTGATATGTACCATGCATTTCGATTTACTCCCGTACATTCAGATGTATCTTTTGTAAATGCTTCAGATGAATTAGATATAGAAGCTTTTAAAAATTGGAGGGAAGAATTTAAAGACGCTATATTCATAGGAGAAAAAGGAGAAATAATTCAAGAGAATAATGATATTTACAAAGTAGGTCGCGACGTTGAAAAAATGTCCAAGTCTAAATACAATGTCGTCAACCCAGATAACATTTGCGAACAATATGGTGCAGACAGCCTACGCCTTTATGAAATGTTCCTAGGACCTTTAGAACAATACAAGCCATGGAATACAGCAGGTATCACAGGTGTACACTCATTCCTTAAAAAACTGTGGAGACTATACCATCAAGGAGAAAACGAAACTTTTTACGTTGACTCTTCCCCTTTGGGGAAGTCGGATGGGGCTGCTAGGGATGCTCTCAAAACCCTCCACAAAACTATCAAAAAAGTAGAAGAGGATATCGAGAATTTTTCGTTTAATACATCGGTGTCTACTTTTATGATAGCTATTAATGAATTGACATCTCAAAAATGCACCAGTAAGGACATACTTGAACCACTATTGATTTTAATATCACCTTACGCACCGCACATTGCAGAGGAGTTATGGAGTCAATTAGGGCATAATGAATCTATATCAACAGCAAGCTTTCCAAAATTTGACGGCAGCCATTTGGTAGAGAGTAGTAAAAATTACCCAATTTCATTTAATGGAAAAATGCGTTTTACACTAGAGTTGCCATTAGACATGAGTAAAGACGCTATTGAAAAAACAGTTTTAGAGCACGAAAAAACAAAAGAACAATTACAAGGACGAGAACCTAAAAAAGTGATTGTAGTTCCTGGAAAGATTGTCAACATTGTAGGTTAATGTAGTTTTTGGAGACAAAGTCAATAGAAAATAAAAAGTATTATTATTTATGACTAAAACAGGAATTATCTCAAAAACAAGCCATCAAGATTTTGATACAACCTATCAAACATTAAAAAGAGTTATTGAAAACAACCCAAATTTAAAGATTATAGCAGAGCTAAATCATCAAGCAAATGCTTCTTCTGTAGATTTAGGGCTAAACCCAACAAGAATCATTATGTTTGGAAATCCTAATTTAGGGACACCTTTGATGCAAAACGCCCAAGCGATAGGTTTAGATTTACCACAAAAAATACTGGTTTATCAAAATGATGAAGGCGTTGTAAAAGTATCGTATAACGATCCTTCGTATTTAAAAGATAGGCATGGCATTACTAATCAAGAAGACGTATTAAATAAAATAGCTGTTGCATTGGATAAAATTACAAATGCAGCAATAGGATAACATGCAGGATGATTTTATAGAAATAATAGGTTTTATTGCAGCGATACTTACTACAGCAGCATTCTTGCCACAAGTATACAAAACATGGAAAACCAAGGATGTTTCTAGTTTGTCTTTACCAATGCTTCTTATATTTTTTATTGGTGTTTTTTCCTGGTTAATTTATGGTTTTCTAAAAAATAGTCCTCCTATAATTTTTGCAAATAGTATTACTATAGTGTCTGCATTTTTGTTGATGTATTACAAAATTAGATATGGTAAAAAATAATGTAACAATCTGACAAAGTTTCAGACTATTAAATTGGCGTTATTTTTGCTATATTTATTATAAATTAAAAAAAGAAAACAATGTTAATACAATATTATATATTATTAGGTGCTATTGCTTTAGTCAGCTGGTTAGTGAGCAGTACTTTAAAAAGAAAATTTGAAAAGTATTCGAAAGTGCAGTTACGTAATGGTATGAGCGGCGCCGAAATTGCAGAAAAAATGCTGGCAGATCATGGCATTAGTGATGTCGAAGTAATTTCAACACCTGGGCGTCTAACCGATCATTATAATCCAAAAAACAAAACTGTTAATTTAAGTGAAGCGGTTTATAATCAACGTAATGCAGCTGCAGCTGCAGTGGCAGCGCATGAATGCGGTCATGCTGTGCAACATGCTCAAGCTTATAGTTGGTTACAAATGCGATCTACTTTAGTCCCAGTGGTTAGTGTAACATCAGGGATGTCTCAATGGGTCGTGGTTGGTGGCTTGATGCTAGGAGCTGCAGCTGGTTTAGGATTTGGGTATTATGTAGCAGTTGCTGGTTTAGTGATGATGGGATTTGCTACCCTATTTAGCTTTATAACACTCCCTGTAGAATACGATGCAAGTAACCGAGCTCTGGCTTGGTTAAAAAACAAAAACATGGTATCTCAACAAGAATATGCTGGTTCGGAAGATGCGCTTAAATGGGCAGCAAGAACCTATTTAGTTGCCGCCATTGGTGCTTTAGCATCTTTAGTATATTGGGGACTTCAAGTATTTGGAGGTAGAGATTAATAATAAAATTATAAATGACTTAAGCTCTGAAACGTTTCAGGGCTTTTTTATTTCTTTACTCGCAAAAGAATGAAGCTATTTAAAAAGTATTACGTTTTGTCAGAGTATAGTGAAGAATCTTATGTTTTGTAAATCAACATATTATATTTTAAGAGATTCTTCATTGCATTCAGAATGACATTTTTCAAACAGAGACTTCCGACGAAATTCTATACTGAATGTGTTTTAGCAAAAATCAAAATTAAAAAAAATGGATAGCCCGAAATCATATTATAAACAACATTCAGAAAAGTATAAATCTGAAGTCCAAAGATTATTCAAAAAAATGACAGCCTTAAGCATGTTGAGGTTATTGGTATTTTTTATAACAGGGTTTGGGATTTATTTTATGTTTCATTATTGGCAAGCTGCTGTTGTTATTGCTATTGTTGGGATTGCAGTATTTGTTTATTTATTATCAAAATACACCGATATAAAATCGCAAAGAAGCTTCAATAAAGCTTTAGCTGAAATAAATGAAGCAGAAATTAAAATAGCTTCAGGTGATTTTCATGGGCGAGATAAGGGCTTGCAGTTTCAAGATCCTAATCATTTTTATAGTTTGGATATTGATTTGTTTGGACGTGGTTCTTTTTTTCAATTTGTAAACAGAACAACTATTAAGGAAGGTACCCAAAAACTAGCGGATGCTTTAAAAGCAAATGACGTTAATGCTATTAAATTACGTCAAGAAGCGATCATAGAATTAAGTTCTAAACCAAAATGGAGGCAATATTATTCAGCGACATCAAGTTTGGTAGAAGTTGAAACACCTGCTAAAAATATTATAAGTTGGTTACAAAGCTATCATTCTTTTTTACCAAAAGTAATGCGATGGTTGCCAATAACTTTTATCATATCTTCAGTGGCAATATTTGTATTAACGTTTTTGGATTTTATAAACCCGGAGCTTATTGGGTATTGGTTGCTTTTAGGACTTGGAATTACGGGAGTTTATGTTAAAAAGACGAATGTTTTATCTTCAAATACAGATCGGGTTAAAGATACCTTTCGCCAATATGCTTTGTTATTGGACTTAATCGAGAACGAAACGTTTACTTCAGAATTATTACAGCAGAAACAGCAACAAATTCAATTAGATACTGAAAAAGCATCTCATATTTTTAAAAAGCTTTCAAAATCTTTAGATGCCTTAGATAATAGAAATAATATTATTGGTGCTATTTTCGGTAACGGGTTGTTTTTAACAGACTTAAAAAATAGCTATCATATTGAAAAATGGATTGAACAATATACGAATAAGGTTGCCGATTGGTTTGATGTTGTGTCGTTTTTTGATGCCTATAATTCATTAGGGAATTTTGCTTTTAATCACCCGAACTTTATATATCCGGAAATACAGGGAAAAGGAGAAACGGTTATTAATGCTAATAGTTTAGGACATCCTTTATTAGATAAAAGCAAACGAGTAGATAGTGATTTAACAATAGAAAATGAGCAATTTTTTATTGTTACTGGAGCAAATATGGCGGGGAAGAGTACATTTTTACGTACGGTGTCTTTGCATATTGTTATGGCCAATGTAGGACTTCCAATTTGTGCTGAAACGAGTAAATATTCACCAGTTAAATTAATTACCAGCATGCGAACAACAGATTCTTTAACAGATGATAGTTCGTATTTCTTTTCAGAATTAACACGTCTAAAATATATAGTTGACGCTATTGAAAAAGAGCCTTATTTTATCGTTTTAGATGAAATTTTAAAAGGTACAAATAGTACAGACAAGGCCATAGGTTCCAGAAAATTTGTTGAGAAACTAGTCGCTTCAAATGCGACAGGAATCATCGCAACGCACGATTTAAGCTTATGTGAAATTGAACAAGAGTTAGAAGATGTAAAAAACTACTATTTTGACGCCGAAATTATCAATGATGAGCTTCACTTCGATTATAAATTAAAAGCTGGAATTTGTCAAAACATGAATGCTTCCTTTCTTTTAAAGAAAATGAATATTGTTTAAACAATTTAACGAGGTTTAAAAGCACTTATATCAAATCAATTATTAGCGTTATTTTAACTCGATACATTGTTAGTTGATAATCAACTGATTAAGTGTTTTTATAAGAAAAATTGTCATTCCGAACGCTATCGAAAATAAAATATATTTTGTTTGAAGATATTAAGCGAAGCTTACGAGGAGGAATCTCATCCTTCTGAGATGTCTCGTCGCTCATGCTTCGCTCTGTCGACATGACAAAGCGCCGTTTATCAGAAATATAATCACTATTTGTCTATTGAAATTTATCTTGATTCACGTTATTATAAAGCCTTTTTTGAGATTAGTTGACCGTTCGAGCATTACTTTCACTACAAATTTTGTAGTGAAAGTAACAAGCTATGCCTGTTGGGGCTTTTAAACATCTTAATTTTTAAGATATTCCGTTTAGCTTAGCTAGTTATCTTCAATATAAAATATATTTTATATTTCGATAATACTCGGTGGGACAATTTTTAGTTTCCATTCTTATACCATTTTATTTTTGAATTTATAGTAAAAGAAATTTATTAAGGATTAGGTTCTATCGTTAATGTCCTTTCTGTTAAATTTGAAGGGATATTAATGTTCCAGCCACCTTCAGTTTTTATAAGGGAAAACCCTTTCCCTTGAGGAGATAACATAATTTTACTAAGGTCTAAATTATAAAATTTAGGAATAAAAATACTACTGGTACTTTTTACAGTTTCAATCCATTTAAAGGACGCTTTCTGTTTTTCAACATTAGTAGAATAAGTTGTTAAATTGCCAGCTATTGTTTTAGGGTAGGCTCTGCTTATAGCTTTTAAAAGTTCACTGTCATCTAAATGTGTGGTGAAATCCCAGTAGGTATCACTAGACAAGGATTTTTCGAAAAAACGAACCACTTGAAATGCAGATTGTAATGCCTTTCCGTTGGCACCAAAAGCACCCCATTCACCAATCATTATAGGCATTTTTAAACGTTTAGAGCTTTCTAAATGTCTGTCAAATATTAAATTTATTCTGTTATTGTTTGTAGTCGCTGCATCTGGTGTATCTACAACCAGATCGTACCCATGAGGTGCATAAACTAATTTGTCCTCATTAGAAATTCTTTCAATGCCTGTGTAAACACCCATATTTGAAGACATAGAAGTTTCTAAGAAAATAAGATGATTATTGTTTACCTCTCTAATAGCTTTGGTGGTTTTTGTGAAAAAAGGCATTAATATTTCTTTTTCAAAAGCATTGTAAATGGGATGCATAGCATCCACAATTTGTGCATAAAGGCTAGGATCTGAAATAAATTCTAGTATCTCCTTTCTACCATCTTGTGTAAGCCATTTACCAATCACGTCTTCTCCAGAAAGTATATCTCCTGTTTCTTGCGCATAAGCTTTTATAAAAGCTTCTACCATTAATTCCTGGCCTTTTATATTGCCCCAACCCATATTAGGTTCATTCATTAAATCAAAACCAATAACAGACGTATGATCTTTATATCTTTCAGCTAACATTTTCCACATGGTAATATAGTGATCCTGAACACCTATACCATCTTTAGCAGGTTTGTTATTCCAAAAATTGGTAACGGCTGTTTTTACAGCTGGACTTGTAAAATAGGCATCACTCCAAACAGGATTGTCTGATACATGAACTTCGCCATCGGTTAATGTAGCCCATTCTGGAGCACCATCGCTAAATAATTGACTATATAGATCCTGATGCATATCTAGAAACACATAGATGCCTTGCTCTTTGGCTAATTGAATTTGATAATCTAGATCTTTTAAATAGGCTTCGTCATAAACTCCAGGTTGGGGTTCTACACCTTGCCAAATAATCCCTAATCGGATACAGTTAAACCCCCATTTTGACATTAATTTGAAGTTTTCTGGATTCGAAAATCTTGTAGTATCAATTTTAGCACTTTTATTTACATAATTAATACCATGTAAAATAATCTGACTTCCATCTTCAGTTATAAACTTGTTATCTTTTACATTTACAAAATGGTCTTCTTTAACTTTTAGACTACAACTTTGAGTTAATAATATTAAGCTAATAGTTAATGCCTTTAATACTTTCATGCTTTATTTTAAATTAATTTTAAAATTTAAAAATAGAAAGTATGGTAATTATAATATACCAGTATTAGTAAAAAGGGGTATAAATGCTCTATTTGGGGTAAACGGATATGGAATTATTTGTGCAAACCATTTAATCGAGGTTTAAAGTTTTATTTGATGAGCTTATACTAAATAAACTTCAAAATATTAATTAGTAAATTTTATGGCCTCGATCATTTTTAGTGCGTTCTTATCATCTGGTTTTAAACTCAACACTTTGTAATAGTTTTTTAAGGCTTCATTGATGTTTTTAGTTTTAAAATAGGCCTCACCCAGACTGTCATATACGTTGTGTTTATATGGAAATATTTTAGTGTTTAAATCAAAAACATATAAAGCTTTTTTTGTTTGGTTAGAACTTAAGAGTGAATAACCATATGTGTTCAATTCTCTACTCCCTTTTACAAGCTCAGCCAATTTAGACACTAATACGAGCTCTTCTAACTTTAAATCATCTATGGTTTTAGAATTGAGTTGGTGATCTATATAATTAACGGCCATATAGTTTGAGCTATATGTCTCATTAGAAACAATCTTAAGCATATCGCGTTCTAAAGTTTCTTTTGGGGACTCTACAATCCTATTAACTTCTTTGCCATCTTTATAAAAAATAAAAGTTGGTACGCGATGTATGTTTAGGCCTTTCTCTTCATGATTTGGACTTTGCTTATAGGCTTCAGTAGTTCTATTAACGGCCACTACTTTTAATCGGTTTTCTGGAAAATTAGCAGCATCTAAAACTTTATAAAACCTCGGAACTTCTCGTTTGCTATCACCACACCAAGTGCCTAAAAAAACCTTGACTTCATAATCTTTTAAAGCATTTTTTAAAAGCTTTACAACTTTTGTATTAACTAAGTAATTACTATGGTTTTTAGAAAACCAATCGTTAAAACTGTTTTTTGTTAATCCATGTCTATTTATTTCACCAAGCAAAAGCTCGTTTCCTTTCTTATCTAGAGAAAGACTATTTAATGTTTGAGAAAATCCAAAATGCAGGTTAAGTAAAATGATTAAAAGGGTGACTGTTCGTTTCATGATTTTGATTGTTTTAAACCAAAAATAGATAACCATATCATGCGATTCCAGAAAAACGGATAGGTTGCTTAATTAATAATGCGAATGATAATAGTCTATTTATAAACTGCATTTTTGACGTTTGTAACTACAAAACGGATTTTTGTACATATTCTTTGATAGTTATAGCTTTTCTGTTTACTTTCATTTAGTATAATGACTTTTGTAAAAAAACATAGCTCACAAATTTTAGTTCACATCCTATTCTGGATGTTGTTTGTATTTGTATCATTGTTTTTGTTTTCAGATTTTTATTGGAAAGAAAATCCCTTTCTCCAGTACCTCATACTTTTAGTTATTATAGTTTATGGAAACAATTTTTTACTGCTTCCGTTTTTTGTTAAGAAGAAAATGTACCTGCTTTACACGCTTGTATTTGCAACCATTTCATTTTTAGCAACACAATTATATTGTTATTCATTTGCTAAATGTGGATGTACTATTGTTAAATGTTTAAGTGATTATTTATGGCAATCACTAGTACCTTTAATTTTCTTTTCCTTTATATGGATACTATATCGCTTTATTGATAAAGAAAATGAGATTGAAGCCATTAAGAAGGAGCATGTTGAAATGGAATTGAAGTTTTTGAAATCGCAGATAAACCCACATGTGTTGTTTAATAACCTAAATACCATTTATTCTTATTCATTAGAAAATCCAAATGAGGTTCCAGAGATGATTTTAATGTTGTCTGATAACCTTAAACATGTACTGTATGAAAGTAATTCTAAAACAATTTCTTTAGAAAAAGAGATTCAGTTTATAGATAACTACATGAAATTTCAAAAAATTAGAACAGAAGGTGTTAAACAAATTCATTACAAAAAAGAAATTGATTTCAATAAATACCAAATAGCACCACTACTTTTAATAACCATTATAGAAAATGCTTTTAAGCACAGCACATTACATAGCGATATTTCTATTTCTATTAGGGTTAAAAATGGTATTTTAGAATGTGTTTGTGAAAATGATTATGATAAAGAAAAAGTAAGTACAACCGATTTTAGGATTGGTTTACAAAACCTGGAGAAAAGGCTAGAGCTTATTTATAAGGATGCTTATGAATTTAGAATCGATAAAGGTGAAAATTTTAAGGTGCATTTAAAACTTAATTTATAATAGAATAATGTCCCTCCGAGCTTAGTCGAAAGGCTCGACCAGATAATTAAAACGTAAATGATGAATTGTGTTATTATAGAAGATGAAATTCCCGCTCAAAAAATCTTAAAGAATTTTATAGGCAAAATACCAAGTCTTAATTTAGTTGAGACCTTTAAAGCAGCGATTGAAGCGAATTCATTTTTAAATACGAATAAAATGGATGTCATTTTTTTAGATATTAATTTACCAGATATGTCTGGATTAGACTTTATAAAAACGGTTAAAAATCCACCAGCAATTATAATGACCACAGCATATCCGGAGTATGCGGTAAGTAGTTTTGAATTACCAACGATTGTTGATTATTTGGTAAAACCTTTTTCTTTCGATCGATTTTTAAAAGCAATTAATAAAGCAAAAGACAGAATAGAGATACCAGAAAGTACATTGGAGGAAGACAATGATGAAACCATTTTTTTAAATGTAGATAAGACCCTGCATAAACTTATTTTGAGTTCTATATTATACATTGAATCTGATAGAAATTACATCACTGTAGTCACCGAAACTCAAAAACTATCCTATATAGATTCGTTAAAAAACTGGGCAGTAAAACTTCCAGAAACCCAATTTATTCAAGTCCATAAATCATACATTATAAACAGTAAATTTGTCGATAAGATTTCTGGTAATACCATTTTTGTAATGGCTAATAAGATTCCCATTGGCAGAACTTATAAACAAGAACTATTAAGAACATTAGGGGTATAGACTTTCAAATCATTCCAACGCTTTTCATTAGTATGAATTTGTAAGTTGTTATATTTACATTGGTTAACAATTGAATATATATGAAATTTAGAAAAGCTACAAAAAAAGACATTCCTATGATAGTAGGAATGCTTGCCGATGATGAACTTGGAAAGGCAAGAGAAAATTTTCAGATGCCATTACCGACTGAATACTTGCAAGCATTTTCTAGAATTAATTCTGATGAAAACCAAGAGTTGATAGTTGTAGAGGATGAAAGTTCCGAAATTATTGGAACCTTACAGCTTACGTTTATTCAATACCTTACCTATCGTGGTGGGATTAGAGCTCAAATTGAAGCCGTTCGAATTAAAAAAGAGAAAAGAGGATTAGGCATTGGAAAAGCGATGTTTGAATGGGTCATTAATAGAGTAAAAGAGCGAAAGGCACATCTTTTACAATTAACCACTGATAAAAAAAGACCAAAAGCAATTAAGTTTTATAATGATTTGGGGTTTGTTCAATCTCATGAAGGTATGAAGATGCACTTTACTTATAATTAAATTAGGAATTATTAGATATTAAAATATGCAGCACCCATCCAAGCTTCCTAATGTAGAAACTACTATTTTTTCAATGATGAGTCAGTTGTCTAATGAGCATAATGCCATTAACTTGTCTCAAGGGTTTCCAAATTTTGACAGTGACCAAAAATTAACTGATTTAGTTAGTAAGGCCATGAATTCAGGGTACAACCATTATGCGCCTATGGCCGGAAATTTAGAACTAAGAGAAGCTATTGCTAAAAAAATAGAGTTATTATACAATACAAGCTATCATCCAGAAACCGAAATAATGGTTACTGCTGGAGCAACTCAAGCTATTTTCACCATTATTACAACATTTATAAACCCAGATGATGAGGTTATCATTTTTAGACCAGCTTACGATTGTTACGAACCAGCCATAACGCTTAACGGGGGTAAAACGATTTCAATTCAATTAGAAGCACCGGGTTTTAGTGTGGATTGGAATGCTGTAAAAACCGAGGTGAATCGTCGAACAAAAATGATTATTATCAATACACCACATAACCCTTCAGGTACGGTGTTCTCCAAAGAAGACATGCAGCAATTAGAAGCAATCACTAGAAATACTAACATTATTGTGCTGAGTGATGAGGTTTACGAGCATATGATTTTTGATGCCGAAAAACACCAAAGCGTCTGTTTATTTCCCGATTTAAAATCACGGAGTTTTGTAGTGGCATCTTTTGGGAAAACGTTTCATAATACAGGTTGGCGAGTGGGCTATTGTTGCGCACCAAAAGAATTGATGGAAGAATTTATGAAAGTACATCAATTTAATGTCTTTTGTGTGCATCATCCAACACAAAAAGGCATTGCAGATTATATGCAAGAGCCCAGCCATTATTTAAATTTGCCTGATTTTTATCAAGAGAAAAGAGATTTGTTTTTAAACCTTATTAAAGATTCCAGGTTTAAATTTATACCATCAAAAGGCACCTATTTTCAAGTGTTGGATTATTCAGAAATCACTAAAGAATATGATGTTGATTTTGCGAAACGATTAACGATTAAATCTGGAGTGGCTTCCATACCGTTATCAGTTTTTAATAGTCATAATTTAGATCATAAAGTACTTCGGTTTTGCTTTGCTAAGACGGATGATACTTTAAGAAAAGCTGCTGAGATATTAAACCGTAT
Organism: Flavivirga spongiicola; assembly: GCF_030540825.1. Taxonomy (NCBI): domain Bacteria; kingdom Pseudomonadati; phylum Bacteroidota; class Flavobacteriia; order Flavobacteriales; family Flavobacteriaceae; genus Flavivirga; species Flavivirga spongiicola. The sequence goes on along the minus strand of NZ_JAUOEO010000001.1, from coordinate 1,560,072 downwards.
TTAAATGATGCAAGAAACCCTTAAAATAGCCTTAATTCAATCTGATTTAGTTTGGGAAAACCCTAAACAGAATCTTGAGAATTTTTCTAAAAAAATAGACAACATTTCAGAAGTCGTTGACTTGATTATACTTCCAGAAATGTTTACAACTGGTTTTACCATGAATGCAAAAGATATTGCTGAACCTATGGATGGAGAAACAGTTGAATGGATGCAATCCATAGCGTCGAGATTAAATACAGCCATTGTTGGTAGTCTTGTTGTTGTAGAAGAAAACAACTATTATAACCGCTTGCTTTTTGTGGAGCCATCAGGAGTTGTTCAGCATTACGATAAGCGACATACCTTTACATTGGTTGGAGAGGATAAAATATATACAGCAGGTGCTAAAAAGATTATTATAGATTATAAAGGTTGGAAGATTTGTCCGTTAATTTGTTACGATTTACGTTTCCCGGTTTGGGCAAGAAATACTGAAGATTATGATATGTTATTTTATGTAGCTAACTGGCCAAAACCAAGAATCTCTGCCTGGGATGCTTTGTTAAAAGCGCGTGCTATTGAGAATATGAGTTATTGCATTGGTGTAAATCGCGTTGGTATGGATGGTGTTAATAGTGAATATTCAGGGCATTCTGCAGCATATGATGTACTGGGAAATAGAATCACTTCCATAGAAGCTGGTAAGGAACAAACTCAAATAGTCGTTTTAGAAAAAAGACATATTGAAGCTTACCGAAACAAACTTAAGTTTTTAGACGATAGAGATATGTTTACTCTGAAGTAAACTGAAGCGTTTCATCTTCACCCCAATCCGCTCTAATTTCCATTTCTTTAAAATGACTAACACGTTCTGGCTGAGTTCTTTTAAGATAACTCCCTGTGTCATACTTTTTGTTGCCATTAGTGTCATGTATAACACGAATGTGATAAGTGCCAGGAGGTAAATTTAAAAATTCTACAGGATCAGCGTTTTCAACGAACTTTTCAAATTCTACATTTTCATCATTATCAGTTAGTTGTATGATAACTGGAAACTTAGCATTTACTAATGTAAAACGAGCATAACCAAAATCAGACGCTTTTTTTGTTTTAAGAGAATAATTTAAAGTATCATTTTTATCATCAAAAAAATCTACAAAAGTTTCAGGAAGTATTTGAATATTATATGCATTGTCTAGTTTCTTATCAAAATTAAAGATATACGTGTTTGTAATAGTATCAAAGTCAGTAGTAAAATCAATTTGAATAGAATCTTTATCGATGAGTCTAATTTTAGAAGTATCTATGCTAGTAAAAGGTGTACTACCAGCAATTCTAAAAGGTTCATCATAACGAATGGTGCCAGATGGCGATGCTTGAATTACTAAAGTGTCTCTTTTTTGCTCGCTAATTCTTACCGTATAGTCTTTTTCAAGAGTAGGATGTGTTACCTTAAAGAGTAGTGAGTCAACCTCAAGACGTGGATTGTACCAATACAAAAGACTGTCTGCTTTCGGGTCTTTTGTGACGCGGTATTCAAACTCAGGAGGTGTCTCAGATATGATGTTAATAGCCATACCCTTGTAATCACCTTCATACCCAAAAGCAATTTTTTCACCAGATAATAATCGAGGTCTGGTAGTCTTAAAATCTAATGCTTCTGAAAACAATTTTAAAGTATAAGTGGAATCTGTGGGTACATCAATAAAGTCTTTATAAAATGCGATTTGATCTGTTTTTTGTTGAAACTTATTGTCGCCATTATTATCTTTTAAAGCGATGAGCATGTACTTCCCTTCTTTAAGATTTTCAATAGAAAACGTCGTAACACTATCTAAAGTGTTGGTGATATATTTAGGGTTTTCTTTATAAATAATGGAATCGTTAAAAGTAGAATCCACTTCGTATAAAACCACCGAAACGAAAGTTTCTGGTTGTTTTTTTAAAGCATCTACTATATTGCCATTTACACTAAGGGAATCGATATAATCACCCGTTGATAGCACATATCTGTAATATGGATAGGGGTTTCCTTCATTATTATCGGTAATACTATTTCCAAAGTTAAAGGCATATGTCGTATTGGGTTGCAGCGTATCGTGGATTTTAATAGTAATATATTTACTTGCACCACCCAAAGGTGTCACTTCAGGTTGTGTTTCCATTGGCGGCGAAATAATGAGCTGCTTTTGCAAGTCTTTAATTTTAACATATTCGTCAAAATAGATCTTTATTTCGTTACCACTAAAATGGGTTGAATAATTTTCTGGAATAGACTTAATAATGATTGGAGGATCTTCATCTTTTGGGCCTCCACCAGGTGTGCCTCGATTAGCACAGTTTATAAAAAGGACGCTTATAAAAACGACTAAAATAAAATTTGAAAGGGTTTTATTCATTACCAATTTTAAATTTTGCACAAACCTACATAATTTAACTCAAAATATGTGCTAGAAAGCCGTTATGAAGGTAAAAACTACAATAAAATATGACTTTTTATAAGTTTTAGCATAATATCTATTATGGTTAAACTTTAAAAAGTAGTGAAACATTATATTTTGCAGTAGTTTTAAGGTGCAATAGGTTTTCTAGTGCATACTTTGAGTTTATAGATATAACGGTTAATACCAATTCAACATTGTAATATCATGGCTAATTTATTTAGTTCACTATTTCCTATTTTTAAAATTAGGAGTTCGTGAATCTACGATTTCTTTTTCATTTTATGTCTTCATAAAGGAATGTGCCCAGCTTGTCTGGGTATATACCGTAGTTATAGCTCAATGTTATTAAGTTAAGGATAAAACCTATCAATACTGTCATTCCGACAAAGGAGGAATCTCATAATTTGATTTATTTAATGGGATTTCTCCTATGGTCGAAATGACAATGAAATTACTTAATTTAATGATATTGACCGCTAAGCTATTGCCATAGTGGCTATGCTTATTTTTATGTTTTTTGCTTGATTTAATACCGTTATACAGGCTTCTAAAGTAGCACCAGTAGTCACAATATCGTCTACCAACAGGATATGTTTGTTTTCAATAGTTTCAGAATTAGTAAGTGTAAATAATTCGTCACTAGCATTCCAGCGTGCCAATCGTTTTTTATTGACCTGCGATTTTGAAGCTGTTACTTTTAGAAGTACATCGGCTTTATAGTCTGCTTTTATAGCCTTAGCAATTTGTTGTCCAAATTTTGCGACTTGATTAAAACCTCTTTTTTTAAGCTTCTTTTTATGAAGCGGTACGGGAATCACAAGATCAATAGGTTTATACGCTTCTATATTTTTTAATTCGCCACCCAGCCAATTTCCAAGAAAAAAACCAATGTTTTCGTAACCTTTATATTTTAATCCATGAATGAGTTGTTGAACAATCCCTTTTTTTTCAAACCGAAAAAGCGCCGTTCCAACTTCAATTTTTGCACGTCCATAAAAGACTTTTGTAACGGTGTTGTCATTGTTAAAATGAAAATTTGTAACCGGTAAATCATGTCTGCAATCTGTGCAGAGAGTATTTTCATTATCATTTAATAGGTTGAGGCAAGCATAACATATTTTTGGAAAGAATAAGTTGACTATTGGTTTGAGCATTTGTTTAAGAAAATTATGCTTTGAATAACTAGGCTAGTACTTTTCGTAGTATCCCTTGTTGTAAATAGTTTTTTATTTCAATATATGTTTCGAAACATCTTCAGGCCAAATGACAAATTTACCATATTGTCCACTTTTTTCAATTCCGCCAATTTCCTTACCTCTTTTAGTAGTTATCCAATCATCACCTTTCTTATACATCAATTTGTTGTCAGTAAACCAATTATTTATTTTGCGACTACTCAAACTCGTTAATTGCGATAATTCTTTTGTTGTCAAAAGTTTTGATTTTGAATTATCTTTAGTTTTTACAATTTCAGAAACTGTCTTTTCAGATTTCTTTTCAATTTCTTTATCAACTTTTTTTACTGAAACTCTAATCTCTTCACTTATTGTTAAAAGTCTCTGAACTTCCTGAGAAATATCGTTATATAGGTCTGCGTCCTTTTCCTTCGTGACGTGAATTCCCATTTCGTCATTATTTTGTTGAGAAAAAGAATATAAATTCATTGAAGTCACAATCGCTTCATTTTCATTTATATAACATTTAGCGTGAAGTGAATTGCAAAGACTTGTTCTAATTCCTATTTGAGTTTCAAGCCAATTACTTTCTTCAACTTGAAGTTTGTTTTCTCGGTAAATAATCCGAATATCTCGTTTTTGAATATTCAGGTTTTCTAAATGGTCTTTAACTCTCTTATGAAATTGAAGATATGGACTTATTAAAATTAGTCGGTCTTTTGTGTTTTTTATGAGTTCCTCTAAATGATATGATATGCCTGTTGTGTTTAAAAATTTCGCCATTTTTATTACAGTTTTTCTGTTTTCTTAAATTGTTTACAACAAGTGTATAAGCACTAGTGTCTTTAGATCTAAAATAGATCCAATATAATGAGTTTCTCTAAAATACGTAAAGAATTATCTTACAATATAGGATTTTTCCTTTAAATAATTGTAGTCTCTCCTAGACCTTAATATTCATAATTAATTCTCATATCATAAAAAATTTATTAAGAATAGTATTATAATTTGTAGATTTGATAATACACTATAACCTAACCTATTCATGAAAAAGCACCTACTATTTAGTATCACCCTATTATTAATATGTAATAAAACCTATACTCAAAACGCTCAAGAAGTTGCGGGGTCAGACGCAATTACCTTTATTACAATTGAATCTGACAAAAAAGCTGTTGCTAAGGAAATAGCACAATTTAGATCTAAAGAATATATCATTAATCATATAATAGGTAGAACAAACGGAAAAGATATTCAATTTGAAACTGAAAGTTTAGCTTCAGATGATAGTTCAGGTTTAGTTTCAATTGCCTTTAATTGTAATGAACTAAATGAAAAAGGCTTGCTTCTTGCTTTTTTTGGACCTAATACAGACACAAATGGACAATTAAAGGATGCATATGGATTTAGGTATATTCCTCTAAAAAAGGCGCAAGATTTATTTATGAGAATAGATAAAGTCCAAGATGATAATAAAAAATATATGTCCAGTGATAATGACGTTAACAACGTTTTTATAGAATTTGAGGATATTAAATTCATTATTTATAGAGATGATGGTGAACAAATAAGAGTTTTTTGGAATGGCTTTCAGATTGTTTGGGAAAGAGCTGCTTTTGATAGAAGTAAAAGACGATTAAAGAAATGGTTTGATTAATATATTAACTTTATATTAATTCTAGATTTAAGGTCAAACCAAGACCAGAACCATAGTTTCTAACCTCTAACGATACTTATTTTAAAGTAATAAAACATCAATAGCTAAAAAAATGCTTACCCATGGTTATTTTTTAGTAAAGAACCCCCTTAGTTTAAAGCGGTTTTTTATTTTTGCAGCATGGCAAATCAAGACGATCAATTTAAGAAGGTTATTTCGCATGCGAAAGAGTATGGTTATGTATTTCAAAGTAGTGAAATATATGATGGATTAAGTGCAGTTTACGACTATGCGCAGAATGGTGCAGAGTTAAAGAAAAACATACGCGATTACTGGTGGAAAGCGATGGTCCAGATGAATGAAAATATTGTAGGTATAGATGCCGCTATTTTTATGCACCCAACCACATGGAAAGCTTCTGGTCACGTAGATGCTTTTAATGACCCGTTAATTGATAACAAGGACTCTAAAAAACGTTATCGTGCCGATGTTCTAGTTGAAGAGTTTAGAGAAAAAATATCTGAAAAAATAGAAAAGGATATTAGTAAAGCAAAAAAACGTTTTGGAGATACCTTTGATGAACAACAATTTAGAGAAACCAATCCAAATGTAGTTCGTCGCCAAAAACAGATAGATAAAATTACAGAACGTTTAACTAAAGTTCAAGAGGAAGGAGATTTAGAGGGATTTAAACAATTAATATTAGATTTAGGAATAGCATGTCCTGTTTCAGGAAGTAAAAACTGGACTGATGTTAAGCAGTTTAACCTTATGTTTGGTACCAAACTTGGTGCTTCAGCAGAATCTGCGATGGATTTGTATTTACGCCCTGAAACAGCACAAGGTATTTTTGTGAATTTTTTGAATGTTCAGAAAACGGGACGTATGAAGATTCCATTTGGAATTGCGCAAACAGGTAAGGCTTTTAGAAATGAAATTGTAGCCAGACAGTTTATTTTTAGAATGCGTGAGTTTGAACAAATGGAAATGCAATTTTTTATAAAACCCGGTACTCAAAAAGAATGGTACGAGCATTGGAAAGAACATAGAATGAAATGGCATTTATCCTTAGGCATGGGTGCAGATAATTATCGTTTTCACGATCACGAAAAATTGGCTCATTATGCCGATGCTGCTGCCGATATTGAGTTTAAATTCCCATTCGGTTTTAAAGAATTAGAAGGGATTCATTCACGTACAGATTTCGATCTAAAAGCACACGAAGAATATTCAGGAAAGAAATTGCAGTATTTTGATCACGAAGATAATGCGAGTTATACACCATACGTTTTAGAAACTTCTATTGGTCTAGACCGCATGTTTTTAGCTGTATTTTCTAATTCGTTACAAGAAGAAACATTAGAAAATGGAACCACACGTACTGTTTTAAAATTACCAAGTGTTTTAGCACCGGTGAAAGCTGCTATCTTACCATTGGTTAAAAAAGATGGTTTACCAGAGGTTGCCCGTAAAATTGTAGACGATTTGAAATGGGACTTCAACGTCATTTATGATGAAAAAGACGCCGTTGGAAGACGTTACAGGAGACAAGATGCTAACGGAACACCATTTTGCATCACTGTAGATCATGATACATTAGGAGATAATACGGTTACCATTCGACACAGAGATACCATGGAACAACAACGTGTTAAGATTGAAGATTTAAGAGGGATCATTAAACAAGAAGTAGATGTGCGCTCTTGGTTAATGAAAATGTAACAAATAAATTCCTTTGAAAAAAGGAATCTCAAATTTTATGTCATTCAGAGCATTCCGACAGTTGTCGGAGTCGAAGAATCTCTCTATTGTTATGTTAATAAGGAAAACCAAAGATCATATAGCTAATACGTTTATATATTTATTCGTAAAAAAAGAACAGTTTTAGATTTTTCAGTCGTTTCCCCTTCTGAATGACAAAATATATTACTTTTTAGACAGCCTCGCCGTTTAAATCTTTATTTGCCTATTAATTTGCTGGTCTAAAGAAATGATAGATTCTGTTCTTAAAACACCTGCTATGGTTTGAATTTTGTTATTTAATAATAGCATTAAATGGTTGTTGTTATAAGCTAACATTTTTATAAAAATATTCCAGTCGCCAGTGGTGTAATGACATTCTAAAACTTCGGGAACTTTCTTTAAAGCTCTAATAACATCTTCATTATCCGCAGCTTTTTCAAGATAAATACCAACAAAAGTCATGGTAGAGTAGCCTAAAACTTTTGGATCGATAATAAACTGTGAACCAGAAATAAGCTTAGACTTCTCTAATTTTCGTAGGCGTTGATGAATAGCGGCACCAGAAATACCAACATGACGTGCAATTTCTAAAATAGGTGTTCTAGCATCTGCCGTTAACGCACGTAGAATTTTTTTGTCGATACCATCTATTATTATAGGCTTACTTTTAGACTTCATTAGTTGCATTTTAAAACATAAAAATAACTATTTGATTTCAAATTGAAACTATTTGACAAGATTATCTGCTGAGTTATACTTTATAACCAGAGTTTAATCAATAAAAGAATTATGTATAGCTATTATGTTAAATAAGCGAAAAGATTTTCAATGCGTCTCCTCGAGCACAGTCGAGAGGTTGTTAATTTTTAATAGATCAAAAGATCTCGACTTTAGTTTGTCTTAAGCAAAAAAAATCGAAATTATATTTATATTAATGGAATCGCGAATGTAATAACCAAATATTAATTGTTCAAAGGATTATAGCCTAAGTAAGGCACTTCTTTTTCATTAAAAGTCACACCAAAAGTTTCTAGCTCTTTTAAAATAGGTTCATAAATTTCTTTAGTTATAGGGATTTGAACACCGGGCGTGGTGATCTTTTTGTTAAGAATGGCAAGTGTAGCCATAGCAACAGGCAAGCCCACCGTTTTTGCCATAGCCGTATAAGTTTGGTCTTCGCCTAAAACGACCATATTGGCATCTATTTGATATTTTTTACCATCTTTTTCGTAACCGAATTTATGATACATAACAATCATATCTTTATCATCGGTATCAAGCGTCCAGCTATCCATGAGTATTTTTTGAAGTATTTGTGCTGGGGTTGCTTTTTTAAGACCTACCTTTTTTTCAGCATTAAAAATATCGAGTTCTACAAGTTTATCCCACATAATATCATCTTGATCAATTTTAAGCGCGTGCCTTAATTTTAATTCTACAGAATCAGTAGGGCTGTAAGTTAAAAAAGCATTTACAAAATCACGATAACTCATATTTTCGCTATCATCTATAGTATAGCTATCATCAGTCATTCCTAATGTGACGAAAATATTCCATGCGCGACTAAAACCGACACGCCTCATGGTACCTCTATATAATGTTTTAACATTATCAAGCCCATAAACATTCTGATACTTTAGAGAATCTCTATTTGCATAAACTTCGAAACGCCCAAAACCCTCAATGTCTAAAAATTCAGTGCGTCTAAACAAATGGTTATAAGGTATATATTTATAAGTGCCTTCTTGTAAAAATTTTGCTGCTCCGCCTTGTCCCGCAGTGACTACATTTCTGGGGTTCCAGGTAAATTTATAATGCCATAAGTTATTATCACTTTCGGGAGCTACTAAACCACCCGTGAAAGATTCAAACAAGATTATTTTTCCACCGTTGTTGCGGATACGATCTAAAACCTGCATCGCACTCATATGATCTATACCTGGATCGACGCCAATTTCATTCATTAGTACAAGTCCTTTGGCTTTTGCATCCTCATCTAAAGCTTGCATTTCTGGACTTACATATGATGCAGTAACCATATGTTTTCCCAATAAGACACAATCTTTAGCGACCTCAATATGAAAACGGGCAGGTAGCATAGATACTACAATATCAGCATCTTTTATAGCGTTGGTACGAGATGTTTCATCGAAAATATCCAGTAACATGGCTTTAGCATTTTGATGGTTGCCAATTAATTTTTTTGCCGTGTTAAGGTTTAAATCGCCAACAGTAATAAAAAGATTTTCTGAAGCCGATTTATCCAATAAATATTTTAGAAGACTGGAAGCCGATTTTCCTGAACCAATGACTAAAATTTTTCGCATAATGAAGAATTGTTAATTAGTTTTGCAATGACGAATTTAATAAATACATTAGGTATTTATAGCTATAAAGAAACACATATTATGAACAAAAAAATATTAATTACAGCATCAATTTTTGGGCTATTGGCTGTTGTTTTTGGAGCATTTGGAGCACATGCATTAAAAGAATTAATTACAGTTGAAGCACAGCAAACTTTTGAAACAGGGGTGAGATATCAGATGTATCATGCTATTTTACTATTATTTATAGGTTGTACTGGATATATTCAACAAAAAACTAAGAAAGTCTTATACTATTTAATCGTATTGGGAATCATTTTGTTTTCAGGATCTATTTATGGACTAGCAACAAATTTGTTAACAACTTTTGATTTTAAAACCATTGGTTTTATAACTCCAATAGGGGGTTTACTTCTAATTTTAGCATGGGGATTCCTGTTTATGAATTTCTTAAAAATGGCATCTAAAAACGACAATTAATAATAAATAGTTTAAAATAATTGTCTTAATTTTGCGCAATAAATAATTTTATAACAAATTATGGTAAACTATAATCAAGTTACGAAAACGATTTCGTTGGAGGCATACGGAATAAAAAATGCCAAAGTCAAGTATCAACTTTCGCCAGAACAACTTCATGATATTACTGTTGAAAAAGGCTTAGGGTTAGAAGCTTCATCTGGAGCTTTGGCTGTTAATACAGGTGAATTTACAGGACGTTCTCCAAAAGACCGGTTTATTGTTAAAGATGATATAACACAAGATCGTGTTTGGTGGGGAGATATCAATATCCCATATGAAGCAGATAAGTTTGATGCATTATATAATAAGGTCGTTGACTATTTGTCTAATAAGGAGGTTTTTGTGAGAGATAGTTATGCCTGCGCAGATGAAGATTATAGGTTGAATATTCGTGTTATTAATGAATATCCATGGAGTAATCAATTTGCTTATAATATGTTTTTGCGGCCAAAAGATGATGAGCTAAAAGATTTTGACCCAGAGTGGACAGTAGTTAACGCACCAGGCTTTATGGCAAATCCTGAAGTAGATGGTACGCGTCAACATAATTTTGCCATTTTAAATTTTTCTAAAAAAATAGCATTAATTGGTGGTACAGGGTATACGGGTGAAATTAAAAAAGGCATTTTTTCTGCTCTTAATTTTATACTTCCAGTATTTAAAAATACATTACCAATGCATTGTAGTGCTAATGTAGGCAAAGAAGGCGATACAGCTATTTTCTTTGGATTATCAGGTACAGGAAAAACAACCTTATCTACAGATCCAAATAGAAGTTTAATTGGAGATGATGAACATGGTTGGACTGCAGAGAATTCAGTGTTTAATTTTGAAGGCGGATGCTATGCTAAGGTTATCAATCTTTCTAGAGATAGTGAACCAGAAATATATGATGCTATTAAAAAGGGAGCGATTCTGGAAAATGTTATTTTAGATAAAGATGGACACGTAAATTTTGAAGATACTTCCATTACCCAAAATACAAGAGTTAGCTATCCAATTGAGCATATTGAAAATATTCAAGTGCCTTCAACTGGTAAAAACCCTAAAAATATTTTCTTTTTAACAGCGGATGCTTTTGGAGTATTACCTCCAATATCTAAGTTAACACCTAGTCAGGCGGCTTATCATTTTATTTCAGGGTACACAGCAAAAGTAGCAGGAACAGAAGCTGGGGTTAAAGAACCACAACCATCCTTTTCGGCATGTTTTGGAGCGCCTTTTATGCCATTACATCCGGCTAAATATGCGGAAATGTTAAGTAAAAAAATGAAAGACTCCGGAGTTAATGTATGGTTGGTAAATACTGGTTGGACAGGTGGCCCTTACGGTGTTGGTACAAGAATGAAATTAAAATATACAAGAGCAATGATTAGCGCTGTGTTAAATGGTGATTTAGGTTTATATAACTATGATGATTATCATATACATTCTGTTTTTGGTGTAGCACAACCTAGAGAATGCCCAGGCGTACCGACAAGTGTTTTAAGTCCTAGAGCTACTTGGAATGACGATGAAAAATATTATAAAACAGCTTTTAAATTGACTAATGCGTTTCGTGAGAATTTCAAAAAATTCGAAGCCCATTGTAATGAGGAGATCAGACGTGGCGGCCCGCAGCGTTATGCTTTTTAATATAAGCGGTTAAATAAAATAAAAAAGGGATGATTTTTTAAATCATCCCTTTTTCTTTATGAGTTTTATAAGGATATTAAGTTATTTTCCTTTATTAACTTTATCAATATATTTCTGTAAAGCCATGGTCATTGAAGGCGTTTCTGGAGTCGGAGCAGCAATATCTACTCGCAACCCTTTTTCTTCTACGGCTTTTATCGTCGTATTTCCAAAAACTGCAATTCGTGTGTCGTTTTGTTTGAAATCTGGAAAATTATGAAATAAAGATTCTATCCCAGAAGGGCTGAAAAATACTAAAACATCATAATACACATTAGCTAAATCGGATAAGTCGCTAACCACTGTTTTGTAAAATGTAGCTTGTTTCCAATTAATGCCTAGAGCATTTAACATTTCTGGAACTGCCGGTTTTACTTTATCCGTATTAGGCAATAAGAATGTTTCTTCTTTATACTTTTTAATTAATGGAGATAATTCTGAAAACGTACGTTTACCAACATAAATTTTACGCTTTCTATATACCACATATTTTTGAAGATAGAAAGCTACAGCTTCAGACTGACAGAAATATTTCATAGAGTCTGGAACTTTAAATCGCATTTCTTCTGCAATTCTAAAAAAGTGATCTACAGCATTTCTACTAGTTAGAATGATGGCTGTGTAGTTATTCAAATCTACTTTTTGTTGCCTAATATCTTTTGCAGATACACCTTCAACATGAATAAAAGGTCTGAAATCTATTTTTACCTTTTGTTTTTCTTGTAAATCAAAGTAGGGTGAGTTCTCTATTTTGGGTTCAGGTTGAGATACTAGAATTGTTTTTACTTTCATACTGGTAAGTAGTTTGTTCTCTATTATTTGGTAATAAACACCTTATATAAAATGATGTAAGGTGAGATTTCGAGAGTGCAAAGATACAAAATAAAATAAAAATAATTGCGTTTTATTAAACTTTGATGTGTTTTAAAAGAAGTAATGAGGCCAACAATATTCACAATTAACAATAAAATAATTATCAAATATATAATTGGTAAAGACGGTTTAAAACTAAATAATAACAAGGCGTTTATAGGGAGTAATAAAATACCTAAGTAATTTTTATAGCTAATTTTCTGAAATAGGTATTGATCTATTAACTTATCAATTTCAAAAATGCTTCCAATAAGTCTTTCAATAAGAACCTTTATCAAAATAAAAACACCAATGCTAAAAGTTAGTTTAAACATCGTGTCTATTGAAAGTAGCTGATTATCAGTAATGTGTTGGTAAACAATAAAGCTAAAAACAGATAGGGAAAGAATTAAGTTGCCAAATAATAGGGCATCAAATTGATCGAGGAATTTTTGATCTCTGGAATAAATTTTAAGGTATTTAGAGTTTCCCAGAACGAATATAAAATCATCAAAACGCTTAGGAGAGTTCAACTTTGCGATAGCTACAATAAGTAGCCCAGCAACTAACAAAACTGTATATAATTCATTTGATATAATATCCCGAAGCATGCTATAAAATTATTATAATTATTAACACTACGCTTATAATTATTAAAGAATATTTAAAGAAGTGGTTTAAACTACCCAGTCAAGCTGAGCACATGTTTTTATAATTGGCTGTAAAATGTCCTTTCATTCCCATATTTTGTCTTTTTATTACTCCGTAGCGGCACTATGCAGCTCAAAAAAGCCTTCAATTGGGAATAAAATTACTATTTTTCGCTTCAATCAAAAAAGTTTAAACCACTTCAAAAAAATAAACGGTTATTAATGTACATTTGCTAAAATTTAATAAAATTAACGAATGAACGATACGGTTGTTATCATTCCAACATATAACGAGATAGAAAATATTGAAGCTATTGTAAAGGCTGTCTTTTCTCAATCGGACAACATTCATATCCTTATTGTTGATGATAATTCACCAGATTTAACAGCTTTAAAAGTAAAAGAGCTTCAAGCCGATTTTCCAGAGAGATTGTTTTTAGAAACACGAAAAGAAAAATCGGGGCTAGGAACTGCTTATATTTATGGTTTTAAATGGTGTTTGAATAAGACTTATAAGTATATCTTTGAAATGGATGCAGATTTCTCACATAATCCAAAGGATTTAATAAAACTGTATAACGCTTGTCATATAGATGATGCAGATTTATCTATTGGCTCTAGATATGTAAAAGGTGTAAATGTTGTTAACTGGCCAATGAATCGTGTCCTTATGTCTTATTGTGCATCAAGGTATGTGCGTATTATTACTGGTATGAGAATTCATGATACTACAGCAGGTTTTGTTTGTTATAAACGGCATGTGCTTGAGACAATAAACTTAGATACTATAAAATTTATTGGTTATGCGTTTCAAATTGAAATGAAATTTAAGGCCTATCTAAAGAAGTTTAAGATTATTGAAGTACCAGTTATTTTTACAGATAGAACAAAAGGAGAATCAAAACTAAGTTCAGGGATTATTTCTGAAGCCGTTTTTGGAGTTATTTCTATGAAGTTAAAAAGTTTTTTTAAAAAATAAAAACGTATATGAAATCGAAATCAATACTTATTAAGAATGCAAATATTGTAAATGAAGGCGTTATTTTTAATGGAGATATCTTAATTGAAGGGGAATTTATTAAAGAGATAAGTCATTCAATAAGTGTTAAATCTGCCGATGTGATTGTTATAGATGCCGAAGGGAAGTATTTATTACCTGGAGCTATTGATGATCAAGTGCATTTTAGAGAACCAGGATTAACTCATAAAGGTAATATAGAAACAGAATCTAAGGCAGCTATTGCTGGCGGTATTACCTCTTTTATTGAAATGCCTAATACAAATCCTCAAACGACAACTATTGAGAAATTAGAAGAGAAATTTGAAACAGCTTCAAAAACGTCCTCTGCTAATTATTCGTTTATGTTTGGGGGAACCAATGATAATTTAGATGAAATTTTAAAATTAGATATAAACCAAGCTGCTGGTCTAAAATTATTTTTAGGTTCTTCAACAGGTAATATGTTGGTTGATGATCTTGAAGTGTTGGAGAAAATTTTTGAAAGCACTGATATGCTTATTTCTGTTCATTGTGAAGATGAGGCAACTATAAAAAAGAACTTTCAAGAGCACATTGATACGTATGGAGATGATATACCTATTAAATATCATCCTACCATTAGAAGTGAAGAAGCCTGCTATTTGTCATCTTCAAGGGCTATTGAGTTAGCAAAAAAAACAGGAGCAAGGCTGCATGTGTTTCATCTTTCAACAGGAAAAGAAACCAATTTGTTTAGTAATAAAATACCTTTAAAAGAAAAAAGAATTACATCAGAGGTTTGTATACATCATTTATGGTTTAGCGATGAAGATTATGATAAGAAAGGCACTTTTATAAAGTGGAATCCAGCGGTAAAAACTAAAGAAGATAGAGCCCAATTATGGGAGGCTTTATTAGATGATAGAATTGATGTTATAGCTACCGACCATGCGCCACATACTTTTGAGGAAAAGAAAAACGTTTATACTAAAGCACCATCTGGTGGTCCGTTGGTACAGCATGCGTTACCTGCCATGTTAGAAATGTATCATAAAGGTAAAATTTCTGTGGAAAGAGTGGTTGAAAAAATGTGTCATAACCCAGCCATTTTATTTCAAATTGAAAGAAGAGGTTTTATTAAAGTAGGCTACTATGCAGATTTGGTATTAGTAGATTTAAATAACCCATGGACTGTGAATAAAGATAATATTTTATGTAAATGCGAGTGGTCTCCTTTTGAAGGAGCGACCTTTAAATCTAGAATTACACATACATTTTTAAATGGTAGTTTAGTGTATGAAAATTCTAAATTCAATAATGTGAAAGCTGCTAAACGATTAACTTTTAATAGATGATTTTAAAACGACTTACCATATATTTAAGTATTATTTTACTTGCTTCAGCTTGTTATAATTTAGATAAACCAAAGAAACCGGATAATTTAATATCTAAGGAGAAAATGGTTGATATTTTAATTGACGCTAAAATAATAGCATCGGCAAATTCTGTAAACAGAAAAATAATGGAAGATCATGGCGTTAAATTAAACACCTATGTTTATACAAAACATAATATAGATAGCTTGCAATTTGCTTTGAGCAATGAATATTATGCATTTCATATAAAGGATTACGAAGCTATTTATATTAAGGTTAAAGATAGCTTAGAATTACTTAAAGTTAAGTTTGAAGAAGAGGAAGAGAAAGAAAGAATAGAGGAAGAAAAAAGAATAACAGATTCACTTAAATTGCTATTTACAGAAAAGGATTCTCTAAGTTTAATAAAAATTAAAGATTCATTAAAAGTATTGACAGTAAAAGATTCAATAACAGAAATGTTAATAGAGGAAAGACTTGAAGAAATAAGAGGTTTGATTGAACCTATTTCAGATAAAGATCACCAATAGTGGCAATCGTTTCATCAATAGATTTAAACTTGTAATCTAAAACCTTTTTAACTTTTTTATTATTGTATTTGGTTTCTGTTGATAGGGAAATAACAATATGCCTTGTTAATTGTCTTCGTTTACCTGTTAATTTAGTTTTTAACCAATCTAATTTCCAGGCCAATTTTAATAACCAACTACTAATCATTTTTTCTGGAGGCTTCACATGAACCGATTTAGATAAAGTCTGTAAAAACTGTTTATAGGTCCAATGTTCAGCAACTAATACGAAGCGCTCATTTATTATGTCACTTTTTGTAAGTGCTATCATAATGGATACCACATCTTCAATAGCTATAAGCGCAATGGTTCCAGATGTGTAATACTTAAAACCCTTATGTGCTTTTTTAAATAAACTTCCAGTTCCATAACGCCAAATGCCAGCACCTAAAATAACGCCAGGATTAACAATTACAACATTTAGGCCTTCTTGAGTAGCACGCCAAACTTCCATTTCTGCACCATACTTTGTAATAGCATAAACATTATGATCATCTTCAGGGTTCCAAACAGTATCTTCTGTTATTTCTTCGTTATTAATAGTGCGCCCTAAAGTTGCAATAGAACTTACATAACAAAGTTTACTAATCGTATTTGATAAACAGAGGTTTACAATATTTGCAGTACCTTCAATATTTGTTTTCCGTAGTATTTGATATTTATCTGGTTCAAAAGATACGAATGCAGCACAATGATATACATAAGTAACATGTTTAAATGCTTCAGATAAAGCGGGAATATCTAAGAGGTCTGCCTTTACCCATTCGATCTCTTTAAAAAGAGGCTCGTAGTTGGACGTATACGTAGCAAAAACAGATTTTACATTAGCAAGTTTGCGTTCTGTTCTATAGATAGCTCTAACTTTCTCGTTATTACTGACAAGCTTATAAAGTAAATGAGAGCCAACTAAACCCGTACTTCCTGTTACTAAAATCATGCAACGAAAGTAATAAATATTTAGTGACTGGTCGGAAACAGACTAATTTTCTAAAAAGAAACTTTTTTAATTTTGCTATGTTTCCGACCAGACACTATTTAAGAGTACTTAGATTCAAAATGTTATGATTTATTACTTAGATTTTCATTTTTGCAGAAATGAATTGTGCATAAGCCGGAGAATGGCCATAAGAATTGAAATCGAGGACATTTAAACACGTTTTAGATACCCTCATGTTTTCGAGTAAAGAATTATTCATAATACTAAAGTAATTATACATTGATTTTTATCTTTGCATAGTTTTGTAAAAATTGAAGAATAATGATAAAGAACTTTGTTGAAGAATTAACTTGGAGAGGTATGATACATACCGTAATGCCTGGAGCTGAAGCCCATTTAATGGAAGGTATGCGTAGTGCTTATGTGGGTTTTGATCCTACAGCTGATTCTTTACATATTGGAAACCTGGTGCCTATTATGCTTTTGGCACATTACCAACGTTGTGGGCATAGGCCCTTGGCTTTAGTAGGAGGGGCAACAGGAATGATTGGAGACCCATCAGGTAAATCAAACGAGCGTAATTTGTTAGATGAAAAAACATTACGTCATAACCAAGACGCCATTAAAAATCAATTATCACATTTTTTAGATTTTGAAAGTGACGCTGAAAATGCAGCGATTTTAGTGAATAATTATGATTGGATGAAAGACTTTTCATTTCTTGAATTTATTCGCGATGTTGGTAAGCATATTACGGTAAACTATATGATGGCAAAAGATTCTGTAAAAAATAGAATTTCATCTGAGTCGTCCGAAGGGATGAGTTTTACGGAGTTTACATATCAATTAGTTCAGGGATATGATTTTCTTCATTTATATAAAGAAAATAGCTGTTCCATTCAAATGGGAGGAAGCGACCAATGGGGAAACATTACCACAGGAACTGAGTTAATTAGGAGAGTTGGCAACGGAAAGGGCTTTGCCATAACCTGCCCATTGATTACAAAATCTGATGGTTCAAAATTTGGAAAATCAGAGGGTGGTAATGTGTGGCTAGATGCTAATAGAACATCGCCATATAAATTCTACCAATATTGGTTGAATTCCAGTGATGAAGATGCTGAAAAATATATAAAAATATTTACTTTTCTAACAGAGGAGGACATTAATGCTTTAGTTGAAACGCATAGAGAAGCACCTCACTTGCGTGCATTACAAAAACGTTTAGCAGAAGAAATCACCATGATGGTGCATTCTAAAGACGATTTAGAAAATGCTATAAAAGCCAGTGATATTCTTTTTGGCAAATCTACCAGTGATGATTTAAAAGGGTTGAATGAGCAAACATTTTTAGATGTATTTGATGGTGTGCCACAAACAGAAATATCTCAATCAGATATTGACAATGGCTTAGATATTATTGCAGCCTTAGCAGAAAAAGGAGGGTTTTTAAAATCTAACGGAGAAGCAAGGAGAGCCCTTAAAGAAAACTCTATTTCTGTAAATAAAGAGAAAGTAAAGGATGATTACAGTATTACAGTAAAAGACTTAATTAATAATAAGTTTGTGTTATTACAGCGTGGTAAGAAAAACTATTTCGTACTACGAATTGTATAAAAATAACAAAGCCTGATTTTAAAAATCAGGCTTTGTCTTAACCAACCAACTAAAAACTAAATTTTTCTTTTTCTTAGCTCTTGTTTTGTCGTAGCTATTCTAAATAACTTACACAAAAATTAAATTATTTTCTAGAAGCTTAAAAGACCATAAGATTACAACCACGAATATCTGAATTATCAAAACGGCCAATAACTTCAAATGTCCCATCATTATTGATGCGGCCTAAATCTTGAGTGGCAATAAAGGAGCAGGAATTTATATTAGCCAGATCAATAACATTTATCCCTCCTGTTTTGCCTGATGACTGTATAGAGAGCGGATCTTCGGTGTCACGTGTTAAAATACGCATCCAATTAGGGTAATTAAAAACACCATGTCCTTTAGAATACCCTTGGCTTAAAAGTTCGGTCATGCCATATTCGCTATGAATTGTGTCTACTCCAAAACCTGTTTTTAATTTTGTATGTAGATCTTCTCTAATAAGTTCTTTCCTCCTGCCTTTCATACCACCAGTTTCCATTATAATGGTATTGTTTAAATCAAATTGATATCTTTCAACCAGATCTAATAGGGCAAAAGAGACACCAATTAGTAAGACCTTTTTTCCATGGGAGTCCAATGCCACTAATGTATCTTTCAGTTCAGAATAGTTATTTAAATAAAACCCGCTTTCAGCATATTTTGATTGTTTAATCATAACATCTACCATATATATTAGTGAAGAACCTTCACGCTCTAAATAAGAAGGTAATAATGCTAGAATGACATAATCTTCAATAGGTCCGTAGAATTGCTGAAACCCTTGGGTAAAACTTTGGGTATAGATATTTAAATCTGTTACATGATGTTTACTAGTAATATCTCCAGTAGTACCAGAACTTGAGAAAGTGATTTTAATGGAGTTTTTAGAACTTAGTATCTCATGAGATTTAAAGAATTGAATGGGTAAAAAAGGAATATCCTCAATAGTTTTTACATCGCTAGGGTGCTTATATAGTAAATCGCAAAAAGAACGATAAACAGGATTGTTTTCAAATTGAAATTTAAAAATTTGCAGTGATAAATCTTCAAATTCAGTTTGGTTATTAATGTTGAAAATAGAATTAGTGTCAATCATAATTAATCGAAAAAAAATTCCTCGAGGTTTAATCTCGGGGTTTTCCTTGAAATTACCATTCCCGTGAACCTGTCTACAGGCAGGCAGGAAAGGGAATCTAAATATAGAATTTCGATTTCAAGAATTTCTTTATTTGAAAGACAAAAGTATGTAAAATAAAAAAGCGTTACCATTGGTAGCGCTTTTAAAATTTATTAATTGTGTGATATTACTTAATCACTAATTTTCTTGTTTCGCTAATAGCATTTTCAGTAATCTTTAGAATATAGACACCTTTACTTAAATTTGAAATGCTTAATTCTTTACCAGTTAAAATAGTAGAATATACCCGTTTGCCCAAAACATTAAAAAACTCAATTTTCTTAGTTAAATTACGTTTTGATGTTAGATATATAAATGTTTTACCACTATTAACGGGATTTGGATATATAGATAAGCCTTCTATATTTTGTTGTATAGGATTCTTGTTAACATTGTTCTGAGAAAACCCATATTGGGTAACTGTTAATGTTAAAGTTAAAAATAAAATGAATAGGTAGTTTTTTTTCATACGTTCTTTTCAACATCATAAAGGTAATAAATTACAACAAAAGTGATGCCAAAAAAGTGTTAAAGATTTAGTTATTTTGTCGAAAGATTAAATTACTGTAAATTATCAGTTACGTTAATGTTATTAATTTTATAATGTCAATAAAACGGTATTATAAGTTTTATCTTTACTTTAAGAAATAAATATAATTTGTTATTTAGGTATGAAAAAGAATGATATAAAGATATTATTAGTTGATGATGAGCCAGATATTTTAGAGATAGTTGAATATAATTTATCTAGTGAAGGTTATCAGGTTATTACTGCAGAAAATGGGTATGAGGGTGTTAAAAAAGCAAAAAAAGAACTGCCACAATTAATTATTTTAGACGTCATGATGCCAGAGATGGATGGTATTGAAGCTTGTGAATTAATAAGAAAAAACCCAGATTTAAAGAATAGTATCGTTACTTTTTTAACAGCTAGAGGAGAAGATTATTCTCAGGTTGCAGGATTTGATGCTGGTGCAGACGATTATATAACTAAACCCATAAAACCTAAAGTTTTAGTTAGTAAAGTAAAAGCACTTTTAAGACGTTTTAAAGAGGAAGATGTTGCCGATACTGTTAAAATAGGGAGTTTGGTAATCGATAGAGATGAGTATAAGATTATTTCTAAAGGAGAAGAAATTATTTTACCAAGAAAAGAATTTGAATTACTATCTTTATTGGCTTCAAAGCCAGGGAAAGTTTTTAAAAGAGATGAGATTCTTGATGCAGTTTGGGGTAACGAGGTCGTTGTTGGAGGTAGAACCATAGATGTACATATTCGTAAATTAAGAGAAAAACTAGGAGATACTAGTTTTAAAACCATAAAAGGAGTGGGCTACAAGTTTGTAGAATAATGCAGACAAAATTTAAAAGATCATATAGATTTTCCATAAAAACGTCATTATATATAACCTTATATACAACGCTCTTAATGAGTGTTTTTTTATATTATTTATATGAGTTTAACTGGCTACATATACTTGCTTTGTCAGTGAGCGTTTATGTCTTTTCTTTTTTAGTCATTCAAATTAGTGTAGAACGATTTATATATAAACGTGTTAAAAAAATATACGACGATTTAACACTTTTAGAATCTGCCAACCTAAATAAGGGGCCTATTACGACAGACATGAGAACACTTACCCAGGAGATTGATAAGTTTGCCCGTGATAAAAAGCTTGAAATAGAGACTCTAAAAGTTCGTGAAAAGTATAGGAAAGAGTTTTTAGGAAATGTATCACATGAACTAAAAACGCCTTTATTTACAGTGCAAGGGTACATTCTTACATTGTTAGATGGCGCCATGAATGACGAAAAGATCCGAGAAAAGTATTTAGAAAGAGCCAGTAAAGGTATTGAGCGATTAGGCTATATTATTAAGGATTTAGATATGATAACCAAATTAGAAGTTGGTGATTTAAGTTTAAATATAGAAACATTTGATATTG
Source organism: Flavivirga spongiicola (assembly GCF_030540825.1). Taxonomy (NCBI): domain Bacteria; kingdom Pseudomonadati; phylum Bacteroidota; class Flavobacteriia; order Flavobacteriales; family Flavobacteriaceae; genus Flavivirga; species Flavivirga spongiicola. The sequence continues at coordinate 1,538,421 of NZ_JAUOEO010000001.1, read as the reverse complement.
TAGAGCTGATTGAAAATGTATTTGAAATGTTGGAGATGAAAGCCAGCAAAAGGCGAATTACACTTACTTTTGATACAGAGTATAATAGATTGGTACTGGTTAAAGCCGATAAAGAACGGATACAGCAAGTATTGGCGAATTTAATCGTGAACTCTTTAAAATACGGAAGAGAAAAAGGAACCACAGAAGTTAGTATTGAAAACTTAATAAAAAATAAGGTTATTGTTCGTGTTACAGATAACGGTGAAGGTATTGAAAAGAAACATCTTCCTCGTTTGTTTGAGCGTTTTTATAGAGTTGATAAAAGTGGCTCTCGTAAAGAGGGAGGCTCAGGACTAGGACTTTCTATAGTGAAACATATTATTGAAGCTCATGACGAAAAAATATATGTAGAGAGTGAATTTGGAGTCGGTAGTGAGTTTTCATTCACACTCGAAAAGGTTGAATAGTTTTTTAAAATCCACGCTATAATCAAAAGATTTTAAACCTTTAAAAGATGTGATATTTTTTAATTTGTCCAATGTGAAACCCTCTTGACTACAACTCGGAACTAATTCTAAATCCGTCAATCTTTTTGCCAGGTATTCTTGTTCAAATTGCCCAGGTGTAGGTATAAAAAAAGCTTTTTTATTAAGTTTTGCTAAATCCATAATGGTAGTATAGCCAGACCTTGATAAAATTAATTCACTTTGATTAATGGTTTTTTCTAATAAATCCGAGGTCATAAAATTATAAACCGTTATATTTCCTATCATCTGGATAGTTTGTTCCTTTTCCATAATACCTTTAACAAAAACGACTTTTCCAGTATAATTTTTTAACTTTAAAAAAAGGGCGTCTTCAAGTAATGTGCGTTGTGGTTCGGGGCCAGAAAGTAGCACCATTAAATCATTTTTAACTTTTAAGCGTTTGTTTTCAAGCCTACTTAAAGGTCCAATATATTCTATAGGTATTTCAAAACTATTAGTATGTCCAAGTTTACCACTTAAATTAATTTTCTCTTTAGTGTCAGGAACCCAACACACATCAAATTTCTTTATGATTTTTTGATGCATTTTAGTGCTTAACCATGTGGTGCTTCCTGTTAAAACATTTAATTGATGTGTTATAAAAACAGACGGCACTTTTTTACTATAAACTCCCAGTCGGTTATCTGAAATGATGCCTTTAATATCATGGATTTCTATTATAAACTTCGTTTCTTTTTTCTCAGCTTTAATGGCTTTAATAAGTTTTGGTGAATCCTTAATTAGTTTTAATTTAAAATGCTTTCCTTTTTTAGCATAGGTTATATTATAAGATGGCAATTCTATGGACGAAAGCGATGGGAATTCTTTTTGTAAAAGTGTTAAAGCAACCCCGTCACTAGCAATAACAGGCTCAAAGCCATGTTTTATTAACTCATAAATAATAGGAATACTTCTTGTGGCATGCCCCAAACCCCAATTTAAAGGAGCTACTAAAATTCGTTTTTTCATCTGTTTATAAGCCTTCTTTAAAGATATGTACACATGGTAATTGCCGAAAGGTAGTTGTCATTTGCAAATAGTGATTTTGATTGATATCGAATTTTTTGGTTATACTCATTTTGTAAGTAATTAATAATCTGCCTTTAGCTTCATAAAAGGCAGTTTTTGCACTATATCTTCTTTAATTTAACTATGAACTAAATTAAAAAAAGGACCTTGCCACAATGCATCACGCAAGTTTTCAATAAAATCAAAGATAAGCATATAAACACTCTCGTATATTTCCTTAATTTTACCAAAATTTTAAATAATAGTGGGAAGTAAAAATAAACTCAGAAGATTTAAAGAGAACGAAACCTTTTCAAATGTATTTCAACCAACTAGAGATGAATTGATTCATGGTGAATATGAGTTAAAAGGTAATTGGAGAGCATCAGTATTTAAAAATGAAAACCCATTAGTATTGGAGTTAGGTTGCGGAAAAGGTGAGTATTCTGTAGCATTGGCGAAAAAATACCCCAACAAAAATTTTATAGGAATAGATATTAAAGGAGCACGTTTTTGGAGAGGTGCAAAAACGGCCATAGAAAAAGATATTTCAAATGTTGCTTTTTTAAGAGCGCAAATCGAATTAATAGACCATGCTTTTGCAGAAAATGAAGTGGACGAAATTTGGATAACCTTTCCTGATCCGCAAATAAAATACAAACGTACTAAGCATAGAATGACTAATGAGGTGTTTTTAAAACGCTATAAAAAAATATTAAAAACAGAAGGTGTTGTTAATCTAAAAACCGATAGTGAGTTTATGCATGGGTATACACTCGGGTTATTGCACGGTGCAGGGCACGAGATACTTTATGCCAATCATAATGTGTATAAACAGGAAGGCAGTCCGGAAGAGGTAACAAGTATTCAAACCTTCTACGAATCTCAATATTTAGAACAAAACAAACCAATTACGTATATTCGGTTTAAAATTAAGCATTAGTGAACATAACTTTTATCTTCATTTTAGGATTATTCATAGCTTTAATAGGGGTTATTCCTCCAGGGTTGTTAAATATGACGGCTGCTAAAATAAGTTTAAAAGAAGGTCACGCAAGAGGTATTATGTTTTCTATTGGTGTTTGCGTTATTGTTTTACTTCAAACTTATGTTGCTGCTGTTTTTGCAAGATATTTAAGTAAACATTTAGAAGTCGTAGACATTCTACAACGCGTAGCGTTCGTTATTTTTGTATTAATAACTATCTATTTTTTACTTATTGCGAAATCGAACCCTCAACAACAAATTGAACCACAAATGCGTAGTAAGCATAGTCGGTTTTTTCAAGGCATGTTTCTCTCGGCAATAAATGTGTTTCCTATTCCTTATCAAGCTTATATGACGATCACATTGGCGTCTTTTGGATGGATGTCTTTTGATCAAACCAGGATAATATCTTATGTAGCGGGAGCAGCCATGGGAACTTTTGTTATGTTATATATGTATATTTTCTTTTTTGATAAAATAAAAGGAAAATCGTTTACATCTCAAAAAAACATGAATTATGTCATTGGCGGTATTACAGGCGTTATTTCAATTATCACACTAATCAATATAATCAAGGAATTGTAGATTATGAAACTTCCATAACGAGATTTTGATTCCTAAGGGAATTACTATATGGAAGCTACATGTGACAAATAAAAAACAATGAAAAAGTTTAAACCACTTCAATATATATAAACACATGAAACGAGAAACCCTCAATTTTTTCGATAAAGTTTACGAGGTTGCCAAACTCATCCCTTATGGTAGAGTAACAAGTTATGGTGCTATTGCTAACTATTTGGGAGCAGCGAGGAGTGCACGTATGGTAGGTTATGCTATGAACGGTGCTGGAGGGAAAGATGTTCCTGCGCATCGTGTTGTAAATAGGAAGGGCTTATTAACAGGTAAACATCATTTTGATGGAACGAATCTTATGCAACAATTATTAGAAAGCGAAGGTGTTAAAGTTGTTGATCACCAAATACAGGATTTTGATAAGGTTTTTTGGAACCCTAACGAAATTGAATAGCCAACATTTATATTTTTAACTTGTTTTGAAGTTAGGTTTAATAATATAAGGATTATTCTTTTTTGTTGATAGGTTTAAAATTTTTGAGAGAAGTTCTGTTTCATTTTTAAAAAGAGATTCCTTTAAAAATTGCATTTCTTGTTCCATGGCTTCTTTTATTTGTTTTTTAAGCCTATCGGTAAGTGATAGGTTAAATAGCTTTTTATATAGAAAGGCATGATTAGATAGTGTAACTTCTCCATCACTTATACAAATAGATATTTTGTTTTTATCATCTATCAAAAAATATTCATCAGAAATAGGAGAAATCAATTTTTTTATAGATTCATCATTGGAATAATTAGATACTATATCAATAATAAATTTAGCATCTTCTTTTATTGCCTTTTTCTTAAATGTAAACATCTTTTTTTGTTTAAACTTGATTCATATTAATCAAGAAGATTATACTCTTTAGAAACAATAGTAATGCCAAAGTTGTTTAAATGACTCACTCACAGTGTTTTATCGTTTATAAGTGTATTTCAGCCTTATAATTATTAAATTATTAGTTGAATGGATTGATTTGTAGGATAATACGTATAAAAAATGAATTATTCAAGAATTTAATAGTAAATGAATAGAAGTTTCTCCAATCATTTTGCCTTATTACTTATTGTTTTATTATTTCCTAATTCATCAATAATTTGCAAATAATTACATATTCATATTATAACCAATCCTAATATTATCATAAGCAAAACTTCTAGCTTATGCCTTCAGTCTTCCAGCTTTATTATATATCTTTGTATCTTAGAATAAATCTAAATTAAGGAATGAAGCTTAATAAACAAGATATATTAAAAGCATTAGAATCTATTACTGTACCAGGAGAAGGACAAAATATGGTTGAAAGTGGTGCTGTAACTAATGTCATTACATTTGGAGATGAGGTTATTGTAGATATTACGATTAAAAACCCTAGTTTACAAGCAAAAAAGCGTACGGAGGTAGATATTTTAAAAACGATTCATGAGCAGGTTTACGAAAAAGCTAAAATTACAGTGAATGTAAAAGTAGAAGCCCCTGAAAAACCAAAAGCAAATGTAATTAAAGGTAATCCAATACCTGGAATTAAAAATATAGTAGCCGTAGCGTCAGGTAAGGGTGGTGTTGGTAAATCTACAGTGACAGCAAATATAGCGGTGACTTTAGCTAAAATGGGCTTTAAAGTTGGTGTTTTAGATGCCGATATTTATGGACCATCTATTCCTATTATGTTTGATGTAGAGGCCGAAAGACCTTTAGCAGTAAATATTGATGGAAAATCTAAAATGAAACCTGTAGAGAATTACGGTGTTAAAGTATTGTCTATTGGGTTTTTTACGCAACCTAACCAAGCTGTCGTTTGGAGAGGACCTATGGCTGCAAAAGCATTAAATCAAATGATTTTTGATGCGCATTGGGGAGCGTTAGACTTCTTGCTTCTGGATTTACCTCCAGGAACTGGTGATATTCATCTAAGTATCATGCAATCACTTCCAATTACAGGAGCGGTTGTAGTAAGTACGCCTCAAAATGTAGCATTGGCAGATGCTAAAAAAGGGGTTGCTATGTTTCAACAAGAAAGCATTAATGTGCCTGTATTAGGAATTTTGGAAAATATGGCATATTTTACACCTGAAGAGTTACCTGATAATAAATACTTTATTTTCGGAAAAGAAGGAGCTAAAAATTTGGCAGAGGACTTAAAAGTGCGTTTTTTAGGAGAGCTACCCTTAGTACAAAGTATAAGGGAAGCAGGTGATATTGGCCGTCCAGCGGCATTGCAAACGGCAACACCTCTAGAAAAAGCATTTGAGAAGTTAACACAAAATATTGTTGAAGAAGTAGTGAGACGAAATGATGATTTGCCTCCTACGGAAGCAATAAAAATAACAACAATGGCTGGGTGTTCAGCAGTTAAAAAATAACAGATGACTTCAGAAGAACTTAAAGTAAATGTTGAGAAAGCCTTAGAGGAGATTCGTCCATTTTTACAAAGTGATGGGGGTGATATCTCTTTATTGTCTATAGAAGAAAACGATACTCTAGTTAAAGTTCAATTAATGGGGGCGTGTGTGGGCTGCAGTGTTAATCAAATGACACTAAAATCTGGTGTTGAAATGACCATAAAAAAATATGCACCACAAATAGAGCAGGTTATAAATATTGAATAAATTTTAAATAATTTTTTCTCTCTTAAGAAACGTGTCTAAGCTATCAGCTATATCGAAGCAAGCACTTACTTTTGATACTTTATTGCAATAAGCACTGTCAAGGTCATGTGATTTACATTCAAAATCTGATAAGTCAACTTTTTCAAATTTTTTATTAACTTTTACGCATTGCTCATAAAGACTATTTATTGTTTTGAAACTGCTTGTGTCAATACCGCTTTTTATAAGATAACCTTTTAAATAATTCTCAATAGCGTATTGAGAATTTTTGCAAACCAAATATGCTACAACATCTTCTTCAGGTTTGAAAAGCTCTTTATTAGCCTGATTCAATTTTTGAGCAGCATTTAAAAAATACTTGCTGGCTTCATTTTTCATAATAAATATATTTATTGTTAGTAATACCAAGTATTATGTGTTCTCTATGTGGGCATAGAGAATATTATTTATACCAATTTGGTATTAAGGCATCAGGATATATTTACATATCTCTGTACAGTTCTAATCGTTCCCATTTTGAATTAACTTCCGTTTGAGCTCGTTTCAAAAGCCTGGCTCCAAGTTCGGCATCGTCTTTAACAACTCTTGAAAAACGCGTTTCGTTATACATAAAGTCTTTAAGAGGTATTGAAGGCGCTTTAGAATCTAATTTAAACTTCTTACCTTTTGGTTTAGACGGGTCAAATCTAAATAATGGCCAATAACCACTTTTTACTGCTTTTTCTTGCTGTAAAGCTCCATCTGCAAGATCATAACCATGTTCGCCACAATGTGAATATGCAATTATAATTGATGGTCCGGGGTAAGCTTCGGCTTCTTCAATAGCTTTAAGCGTTTGAAGGTCTTTAGCTCCAATTGCAATTTGAGCAACATAAACATTTTCATAAGAAACAGCTTGAAGCGCTAAACTTTTCTTACTAGTTCGTTTACCCGATACGGAGAATTTTGCACTGGCACCTAAAGGAGTCGCTTTTGAAGTTTGACCTCCAGTATTAGAGTAAACCTCGGTGTCTAATACCATAATATTAATGTTCTCTCCTGAGGCTAAAATGTGATCTACACCTCCATAACCTATATCATAAGCCCAGCCATCGCCTCCTAAAATCCATACAGATTTTTTACGTAGATATTCAGTAAGTTGGGAAAGTTTTTTAGCATTTTTAGTATTGATATTTGCAAGTTTAATTTTTAACTTATCAAGATTTTTGAAATTTTCTGCTTTCTCAGCCTCCGTTTTTTCAGGATTATTTAAAATAGCGTCAACTAATTCTGTTCCAACTTCATTTTCAATAGACTTAAGTAAGCTTACCGCAATTTCTTGTTTCTTACTTAACGCTAATTTCATACCTAAACCAAACTCTGCGTTATCTTCAAATAGGGAGTTAGCCCAAGCAGGACCTCTGCCAAACTCATTAGTTTTATATGGTGTTGTTGGTAAGTTACCACCATAAATGGATGAGCATCCAGTTGCATTTGCTATTAAAATACTATCTCCATATAATTGAGTTAATAGCTTAATGTATGGCGTTTCACCGCAACCAGAACATGCACCAGAGAATTCAAATAATGGATCTAAGAATTGTGACCCTTTTACGTTTGTAATTTGTAATTCCGTTCTGTTGTAATCAGGTAAATGAACAAAATAATCCCAGTTCTCGTCCTCTTCTGCTTCAACTTTAAGCTTTTTATGCATATTGATAGCTTTAAAGTTCTCGTCCTCTTTACTTATTGCCGGGCAAACAGCTACACATAGATCGCAGCCTGTACAATCTTGCGGAGATACTTGAAGCACATAAGATTCTTCATTTTTGTCAAAAGGCCTGCCTTTAGCGGCTACGGATTGTAATGAAGCAGGCGCATTTAATAATGCATCATTACGTACAACTTTTGCTCTAATAGCTGCATGCGGACAAATGGCTACACATTTATTACACTGTGTACATAAGTCTACATCGTCCCAAACCGGGACATTGTCTGCAATGCCACTTTTTTCATATTGGGTTGTTCCTGTAGGGAATGTGCCATCAACCGGAAATGCACTTACAGGAAGCTCATCACCAAATCCTCCAAGAATTTTTTCTAACACCTCTTTAATAAACCCTTCGGGCGCATTGTGCATGGCAGTTTGTAAATGCTTTTCACTTGTTACTTTTTTGGGATAGTCTACTTTTTCAAGATTTGCAAGCGCATTATCGACAGCAGTAAAGTTCATTTTAACGATGCTTTCTCCTTTATGAGAGTAAGACTTTATAATGGCATCTTTAATTCGTTGAATAGCTTCTTCTTTTGGTAAAATGCCAGAAATGGCAAAGAAACATGTCTGTAATACCGTATTTGTGCGTTTACCTAGATTAGACTCTGCCGCTACTTTACTTGCATCAACGATATAGAAATTGGCTTCTTTATCAATTATTTCTTTTTGCGTTTTTTTAGGTAGATGATCCCATATGTCGTCTTTAGAATAAGGTGCGTTTAACAAGAATGTTCCTCTATGCTTTAAATCTGCCACCATATTGTATTTTTCTATAAAATTGAATTGATGACTTGCAATAAAATCTGCTTTGTTAATTAAATATGAAGAATAAATTGGTTTAGGTCCAAAGCGCAAATGGGAAATGGTTTGTGCTCCAGCTTTTTTTGAATCGTATACAAAGTATCCTTGCACAAAATTATCTGTTGTGTTTCCAATAATTTTAATGGAGTTTTTGTTAGCTCCCACTGTACCATCGGATCCTAATCCGTAGAACATACAGTTAATAGTACTACTTTCAATAGTAAAGGACTCGTCGATTGGTAAACTTGTAAATGTAATATCATCATTAATACCAACTGTAAAATGGTTTTTAGGTTTATCGTCTAATAATTCGTCATAAATACCTTTAACCATTTGAGGTGTAAACTCTTTTGAAGATAAACCGTAGCGTCCACCAACAACAATAGGCATATCTCTATCGCTTTCATTTAAAGCTGTAATGACATCTTGGTATAATGGTTCACCAACGCTTCCAGGCTCTTTGGTTCTATCAAGAACAGCTATTTTTTTAACAGCTTTGGGCAATTCATTAACAAAGTGCTTAATCGAAAAAGGTCTAAACAAGCGAACAAATAAAACACCTACCTTTTCACCATGTTGCACCATGGCTTCGACTGTTTCCCTTGCAGCTCCTTCTCCAGACCCCATGAGTATAATAACTCGTTCTGCTTCTGGGTGACCTTCATAATAAAACAAACTATATCTACGTCCGGTATGTTTGTAGAATTCATTCATAGTAGCCTCAACAATCCCAGGTACTTTTTCGTAAAATATGTTTGAAGCTTCTCTGGCCTGAAAGAATACATCTGGGTTTTGCGAGGTGCCTCTTATTACGGGATGATCTGGATCTAGTGAACGTTTTTTATGCTCTAAAATCTTATCTTCAGGCATCATCGCTGTAATAACATCATCAGTAATTGAATCGATTTTTGAAATCTCATGTGAGGTTCTAAAACCATCAAAAATATTTAGAAAGGGAACTCTGGATTTTAATGTGGCTACTTGCGATATAAGAGCAAAATCATGGGCTTCCTGAACAGAACCTCCAAATAACATAGAAAATCCCGTCTGTCTTGCAGCCATAACATCCGAATGATCACCAAAAATAGAAAGTGCATGCGTTGCAACCGTTCTTGCAGCGACATGTATAACAGAAGGTAATAATTCACCTGCCATTTTATACATATTGGGAATCATAAGAAGCAATCCTTGTGAAGCCGTAAAAGTTGTAGTTAGGGCGCCAGCTTGTAATGAACCATGAACAGCTCCTGCCGCACCACCTTCACTTTGCATTTCTACAATTCTTGGTATATTATCCCAAATGTTTTTTTCCCCTTTGGAGCTAAATACATCAACATGTTCACCCATTGGTGACGCTGGGGTTATGGGGTATATGGCGCAAACCTCATTTGTTTTGTGGGCTATTCTTGCAACAGCTTCATTTGCGTCACAAATTAATTTTGGGATATTGTTTTCCATAATACATAAATTTTTAACGAAATATTTGTGAAGTTATAAACTAACTACTTCAAATTCTATGATTTATGTCAGGAAACAAATGTTAATGGCGAGGAGTTATAATCTGGAATTTGGGTTGAAATTGATACAGTATAGACATAAAAAAATCATTCACACATCAATAGAGTATATAAATGATTTTTCAGTATAATTTTAAAACTACAGATTTTAGTAGTTCACTATTCAGCATGTAACCAAGCTTTTTTCTCAAGTAAAGTCTCTTCAGATTCAACATGGTCTTCATCAGGTACACAACAATCCACGGGACATACAGAAGCACACTGAGGTTCCTCATGAAAACCTTTGCATTCTGTACACTTCTCTGGTACAATGTAATAAAATTCATCAGATATTGGATCGTTCATTTCATCAGCATCAGCATCTTCTCCATTTAGAAGTGTTACGTTACCACTTAAAGCAGTTTCGTCTGAATATGCCCATTCTTGGTCGGGCTCATAAATCGCATTATTTGGACATTCCACAATGCAAGCATCACAATTAATACATTCATCTGTTATAATAATAGCCATAATAGAACATTTAATAAAATAAATATTTGTAAATTTAGATTAGATTTCTGATTTTAAGGATGATAAAAATCATGTTTAATTTCATAAAGTGAAATTATATTTGGAAACTATCTAAAGATACACTTTTATCTAAAGATACACTTTTTAGCTTAAATTTTGATAATTCTAAATCATTAATATAATATGGCTACAATACAATCAAACAAACAGCATGAAGTTCTTGAGGCTGTAATTATTAGATTTGTAGGAGATTCTGGAGATGGTATGCAATTAACAGGGACTCAGTTTTCTGATACTTCCGCAATGTTTGGAAATGATATTGCAACATTTCCTAATTATCCGGCAGAAATAAGAGCACCACAAGGTAGTTTGTATGGGGTTTCAGGTTTTCAAGTGCATATTGGAAGTGTTGAAATTAGTACGCCCGGTGATGAGGTAGATTTATTGGTAGCGATGAATCCTGCTGGTTTAAAAACAAACTTGCATGCTGTAAAACCTGGCCATACTATAATCGTAGATACAGATGCTTTCACAAAAAAGAATTTAGAAAAAGCACAATACGATTCTAACCCTTTAGAAGATGGAAGCCTTGAAAATTATCGAGTCATTGAAGTTACCATGACATCTTTAACCAAAGAAGCTTTAAGAGACGTAGAGGGGTTAGACAATAAAAGTATTACCCGAAGTAAGAATATGTTTGCTTTAGGTATGGTGTACTGGATGTACGATAGATCTACAGAACATACTATTGAATTCTTTAAGAAAAAGTTTAAAACGAAGCCTCCTTTAATAGAGGCCAATACAAAAGTATTAAATACAGGATATTATTTCGCTGAAACTTTGGAGTTAATCCCAAATTCGTATACAATTTCTCCAGCAAAAATGGAAGCTGGTACCTATAGAATTATTATGGGAAATACAGCTACCGCTTGGGGGTTTTTAGCCGCTGCAGAAAAATCGGGGCTCGAGTTGTTCTTAGGGTCTTACCCTATTACACCAGCTTCAGATATATTACATGAACTCGTAAAACACAAACATTTTGGAGTAAAAGCACTTCAAGCTGAAGACGAAATTGCCGGGATAACATCTGCAATAGGAGCATCATTTGCAGGAGATTTAGCAATTACTACAACTTCTGGACCTGGATTGGCATTAAAAGGAGAAGCATTAGGCTTGGCTATGATTATTGAAATGCCATTGGTGGTTGTAAATGTACAACGAGGAGGGCCTTCAACGGGATTGCCGACTAAAACAGAACAGTCAGATTTGCTTCAATCCTTATATGGAAGAAATGGTGAAAGCCCAGTCATTGTAATTGCGGCAAGCACCCCAGCCAATTGTTTCGATTTTGCTTATGAGGCGGCAAAGCTCACATTAGAACATATGACGCCTGTTATATTATTATCTGACGGCTATATCGCCAATGGCTCAGCGCCATGGAAAATAAAATCGGTTAGTGATATGCCAGACATTAAGAATAATATTATTACAGAACCCGATGAAAATTGGCACCCGTATGATAGAGATGAAAATACACTTGCGCGAAAATGGCCAATTCCCGGAACTTTAGGTTTGGAACATCGTGTTGGGGGATTAGAAAAAGATCGAGTGAGTGGTAATGTATCATATGTTGCCGAAAACCATGAGTATATGACTAAGATAAGAGCCGAAAAGATTAAACGTGTTCAGAATTATATTCCAGATATTGAAACCGAATTTTGTGATTCAGGAGATTTATTGGTTATTGGTTGGGGAGGTACTTATGGGTCTTTATATTCAGCAGTTAAACAGATTAATGAACAAGGATATACCAATACTGGGCTTGCACATTTCAATTATATAAATCCGCTACCTAAAAATACAGAAGCCGTTTTAAAACGTTTTAAAAAGATTTTGGTTTGCGAATTAAACACAGGACAGTTTGCTAAAGTGTTAAAAATGAATTTTAACGGATTTGAATTTTTACAATTCAATAAAATACAAGGGCTTCCATTTGGAAATAGTGAACTAATAGAGAAGTTTAAACAATTAGTGAAATAATTATGGAAACTACAACAGAAAAAAAATATACGTTTAAAGATTTTGCAAGTGATCAAGAGGTAAGATGGTGTCCTGGTTGCGACGATTATGTGATTTTGAGAGCCATGCAAAAAGCACTTCCAGAAATGGGCGTTAAAAAAGAAGATGTCGTTTTTATTTCTGGTATTGGGTGTTCATCACGATTCCCTTATTATATGAATACCTATGGCATGCATAGTATACATGGAAGAGCTCCAGCAATTGCAACGGGTGTTAAATTAGCAAACCCAGACTTGAGTGTATGGGTAATCACTGGTGATGGAGACTCCATGGCAATTGGTGGCAACCACTTTATTCATGTATTACGTAGAAATGTAAATTTGAATGTTATATTATTCAATAACGAAATTTATGGCTTGACTAAAGGTCAATTCTCGCCAACATCTTTGGTAGGGCAAAAAACAAAATCATCGCCTTATGGTAATACACAGCAACCGTTTTCTCCAGGTGAGTTAGCTATAGGTGCGCAAGCACGATTCTTTGCTAGAATAGGAGGAAATACCCCTAAAGAAATGACTCAAATTTTTATTGATTGTGAAAAATTTAAGGGGACGTCTTTAATAGAAGTATTGCAAAATTGTCCGATTTTTAATGATGGCTGTTTTGATGAGTTCACAGACAAGAAAGTAAGAGAGGATAAACAATTACATGTTGAGCATGGTAAACCCATGATATTTGGAAAAGAACGAGATAAAGGTTTAGTGTTAAATGGGCTAAAATTAGAGGTAGTGACCATTGGTGAAAACGGCATAGAGCAAGAAGACCTTTTAGTTCATAATGCCAAAGAAGAAGACCCAACAATGCACCAAATGTTGGTCCGATTAAGGTATCCGCTAGTTACAGGGATTATTAGAAGTTTTGATGACGTGACTTTGGAAGAACGGAAAGATGTCCAAACAAAAGAGGTTAAGGCAAATTCGAAATTTAGAAAAACAGACGATTTGTTTTTTGCTGGTGATATATATAAAGTTGATTAATCTAATAAAGTAAATAATGGGATCGGAAGCTATCATCGTATTTTTTATTGCAGGAGTAGTCATGGTTGCTGGTGCAAATTTTTTATCTAATTTAATTTCACATAAATCAGATAACCCCCAAAAGCGAGAGCCATACGAAAGCGGCATGGTAACTAAAGGATCTACTTGGGTTCAGTTTAAAGTAGGCTATTATTTATTTGCTATTTTGTTTTTAATTTTTGATGTAGAAGTGGCATTTTTAGTTCCTTGGGCGGTTGTTTTTGGAGATATAGGAGGTGTCGCTTTTTTTGAGATAATTATTTTTCTAGTTATTTTAGGATTAGGGCTATTGTACGCTTGGAAGAAAGGAGCATTAAAATGGGAGTAGACAAAACGAATCAACCAGATAGAATACCTGAAGATTTTCCAGGAAAAGTTATTCCTGCGGGAAATGGCGCTAATGTTGTTGTGACTTCACTGGACAAAATAATAAATTGGGGACGTGCAAATTCACTGTGGTCATTGTATTTTGGCACGAGTTGTTGCGCCATAGAAATGATGCAAACGGGAGCCTCGAGACATGATTATTCAAGATTTGGTTTTGAAGTCGCCAGACCTTCTCCCAGACAAGCCGATTTAATAATTATTGCCGGAACTATTGTCAATAAAATGGCACCAGTATTACGGCGTTTGTATGATCAAATGGCTGAGCCAAAATATGTAATAGCCATGGGAGCTTGTGCCATTTCTGGAGGACCGTTTTTTTATAATACCTACTCGGTAGTTAAAGGAGCAGACCACGTTATTCCTGTTGATGTTTACGTGCCAGGTTGTCCACCACGACCAGAGGCATTACTGGAAGGCATGTTGATGCTTCAGGATAAAATACGAACAGAAAACATGAAACAAAAAATCAACCCTATTGAAGGGTTTGATGAAGGTTTATATAATAAATGATGACAAACGAAGCATTACAACATTTAATTGGTGGCTGGTTTCCAAATCCGGAAGCGGATAGCGTGTCTGATGTTAAACAGCATGCCGAAACGGATGAAGTTTTAGACGAAAATAGGGAGCCGTCAAAACCAATTAATCCTAGCCTTTTGGAATTTACAGAAGAAGGCTCTCAGTTTTTAAACATTACAGTACAACCTGAACAATTTTATGCCTTAATGGCCAAGTTAAAAACGAACGAAGAAACTCATTTTGATTATTTGTTTTGTCTAAGTGGTGTTGATTGGGGGGAAGAACTAGGCGTTGTGTATCATTTAGAGTCTACAGTTCATAGGCATACAATTGTTGTAAAAGTTAAAACAGAAGATAGAGAAAATCCAAACTTCGATTCGGTTTATAATATTTGGGCAACCGCCGAATTTCATGAACGTGAAGTGTTCGATTTTTTTGGAATAAAATTTAATAATCACCCTAATTTAAAACGACTTTTTTTAACAGAAAACTGGGAGGGTTTTCCGCTAAGAAAAGATTATGTAGATGAAATTAACATGGTTATAAAATAAATAATAATGGAGTCAACGCCTATAAATAGTAGTTTTAAAACGGAACCATACCAAATTAATATGGGGCCTCAACATCCTGCAACGCATGGGGTTTTAAATCTTCTATTAACAATTGATGGTGAAATTATTAAAAAAGTGGAACCAGATTTAGGCTATATACATCGTTCTATTGAAAAAATGTGCGAACGGGATAGCTATCAGCAAATTGTTCATCTCACCGATAGAATGGATTATTTGTCATCTAATATAAATAATGAAGCCGTTTGTTTAGCCGTTGAAAACGCCTTGCAGTTAGAAATTCCAGAACGGGTAAAAGTGATTAGAACCATTATTGGAGAGCTGACCAGAATTTCATCGCACTGTTTGTGGTGGGGTGTCATGGGAATGGATGTTGGTGCGTTAACTACCTATTTTTATGGCTTTAGGGATCGTGAAATGCTTAATGATATTTTTGAAGAAACTTGTGGTGCGCGATTGACTATGAACTATAATGTTCCAGGTGGATTAATGCTTGATATTCATCCAAATTTTGTAAAACGAGTTAAAAAATTTGTAACGCATTTTAAAACAAAGATTCCTGAATATGACAGGCTATTAACTGAAAATGTCATTTTTCAAAAAAGAACAAAAGGCGTTGGAATACTATCAAAAGAAGATGCCATTTCTTTTGGAGTATCAGGCCCTGTTGCTCGTGCTTCTGGGGTTTCATGCGATGTTAGGAAATATCACCCTTATAGTGCTTTAGATAAAGTTACATTTAAAGAATGCTTAAAAACTGAAGGCGATACATTTGCACGTTACCAGGTTCGAATTATGGAATTGTGGGAATCGTTGTCAATTGTAGAACAACTTATAGATGATATTCCAGAAGGAGAGCACCGTGTGACTACAAATGCAGTCATTAAATTACCAAAAGGAGAATTTTATCAAAAAGTGGAAACAGCGAGAGGAGAACTTGGAGTTTATATAATAAGTACAGGAACTAAAAACCCGTATCGATTAAAATTCCGCTCACCAGGATTCTCAAATTTATCAGCATTAAATCATATGGCAGTAGGTGGTAAAATTGGAGATTTAGTTGCTACAATGGCGACACTGGATTTGGTGATTCCAGATATAGATAGATAAGAAGTGACAGGTGACGGATGACTGATGTTTGATGATGAAAAAAAGATATTTTTATTGTGGAGAGTAAATTTAAATTTGAGAAATTAAAAATATGGAATAAGGCTATGGATTTGAGTGATGATATAGATAGGTTAACTGAGAGTTTTCCGAAAAAAGAATTATATAACCTATCATCACAAATAAGACGTGCCTCAGATTCCATTGCATTAAATATATCCGAAGGATCTATTGGACAATCAAATCCAGAACAAAGAAAGTTTTTAGGATATGCTATTCGTTCATTAGCTGAAGTGGTAACGTGTTTACACAAAGCCAAAAGGAGGAATTATATTGTAGAAAAAGAGTTTGACAACTTTTATGAAGAATCATTTCATTTAATGAATATGATGATTTCATTTAGAAATAAATTATAATGTTTGGATTAATCATTCAATATTGGTCATTGGTTATAAACCTTCGGTCTTCGATCTTCGGTCTTCAGTCATTGAATATAATAAAAAATATTCACGACTGGCTTTTTAGCATCATGCCGGAGGGTGTTGCAAATATTGTTGAAATGGTGTTAATAGGGGTCGCATATCTTACCTTTTTTGCCATAGCTGGATTGTTTTTGGTTTTAATGGAACGTCGAGTAGCCGCTTGGTTTCAATTACGAATTGGACCTAATAGAGTTGGCTATCAAGGGCTATTACAAACAATGGCTGATGCCTTAAAACTGGTGTCTAAAGAACTAACGGGGACTGTAAAAGCCGATAAGTTCTTATATAATTTAGCACCTTACTTTGTGATTATTTCAGCATTAATGGCATTGGCAGTGATGCCATTTACTCAAGAGATACAGGCTTTTGATATTAATATTGGCATCTTTTTTTTAATTGCAATTTCTTCTATTGGAGTTATTGGGATTTTGTTAGGAGGGTGGGCAAGTAATAATAAATTTGCTTTGATTGGGGCTATGCGAAGTGGTGTTCAAACTATTAGTTATGAGCTTTCAATAGGACTGTCACTTTTAACTATGATTTTAATGACGGGGTCTTTACAGCTTTCAGAGATTGTTACTGTTCAAAAAAGCGGATGGCTTATAATACAAGGTCATATTCCAGCCGTCATTGCATTTATGATTTATATGATTGCAGGAACAGCAGAAACTAATAGAGCCCCTTTTGATATGGTTGAAGCTGAGTCGGAGCTAGGAGCAGGATTTCATACAGAATATTCCGGGATGAAGTTTGCTTATTTCTTTTTAGCTGAATTTATTAACATGTTTATAATAGCAGCTATTGCCACTACTATATTTTTTGGTGCCTGGTTATCACCATTTGGAATTACAGAATCTATACCTTGGTTAGGCGTGTTTTGGTTTATGGGAAAGACATTGATTCTTGTGTTTTTAATGATGTGGTTTAGATGGACGTTTCCACGATTAAGAGTAGATCAATTGTTAACATTAGAATGGAAATATTTACTACCAATTAATCTAGTAAATATTGTGATTATGGCACTAATTGTTTGGCTTAACTTAACCATAAAGTTTTAAAGTGTATGAGTTATTTTTCAGACATATATAAAGGAATAAAGACACTACTCACTGGTATGAGTGTTACAGGAAAGTATTTCTTGACCTCACGAAAGGGAGCTATTACACAACAGTACCCAGATAATAGAGCGACGTTGAAAATGTTTGATCGTTTTCGTGGAGAAGTCATCATGCCTCATGATGAAAATAATGAACATGCATGTACAGGCTGTCAGAAATGTGAGATAGCGTGCCCTAATGGAACGATTGAAATTATTTGGGATAGAGGTATTAATGAAGAGACTGGTAAAAAGAAAAAGAAGATAGATAAGTTTGTGTATCATTTAAGCTTGTGTACGATGTGCGGTTTATGCATTGATGTTTGCCCAACCGATGCTATAGAATGGGGGCAAAATTTCGAAAACTCGGTTTATGACAGAACAAAACTAACCCGGGTTTTAAATAAACCTGAATCTAAATTGAGACCTGGAATAGAAGATTAAGCGTATGGAAAAAATTATATTTTATAGTTTGGCATTGGTAATGATTGTTTCAGCAATTGCCTCGGTTAGTAGTCGAAAAATGCTACGGTCTGTCATCTACTTATTATTTACACTTGTTGGTGTTGCTGGAATATTCTTTTTAATTGATTATAATTTTCTTGCAGCCGTTGAACTTACTGTATATGCAGGAGGAATTATAGTGCTTATGATTTTTTCTGTACTCCTTGTGCATCACATTGAGATGAAATTAGAAGTGGCAAAACTTTCAAAACGTATACTGGTAGCTATAGTATGTGCTATTGGAGCTGGTGTATTTATTTCAACAATTTATTCATATGATTTTAAGGAGGTAAGTATTGCCACAACAACGACCACGACTCAAATAGGTACTGGCTTATTAAGCTATAAAGCAGGAGGCTTTATTTTGCCTTTTGAGGTTATTAGTGTGCTCCTATTAGCTGCTATGATTGGAGCTATTATTATAGCCAAAGGAAAGAAACTGGATGATGTAAGACGGAAGACTGAAGAGAGAGGTTAAACTAGGACGTATATGAAGTTTGAATTTGAAAAATATTATGAAGAATTATTTGCCTTAATGAATATGATGATAGTATTTAAAAATAAAATAAATTGAGTTTGAGTAAGGAGACATCGGTCTTCGGTCATCAGACTTCAGGCCTAATTAGAAAACTATGATAGAAGGCATTAGCATATACGAAATATTGACCCTAACCACGATATTATTTTTTATTGGTGTTTATGGGTTTATTACCAGAAAAAACTTGATTTCCATATTAATTTCTGTTGAATTGATTTTGAATGCATCGGTTGTAAACTTTGTTGTAATCAACAAGTATTTATATCCAGATATATTACAAGGGGTATTTGTTTCAATTTTTATTATAGCTGTTGCCGCTGCAGAAACTGCATTGGCTGTATCAATAATAATTAACCTTTACAGGCAAATAAATTCGGTAGAGGTTAAAGACACTGAAGTTATGAAGTATTGACCTTTCAAGTATTTAAAGTGTAACTAAAATGAACAAAAGTTTTTAAGTTATTTATAAATAGAAAAAATGTATTAGAAATAATAAAGAAATCAAGATTAAGAATGAAAGTAAAAACTTTAGGCACTTCAAGTACTTTTAACTTTAGACACTTAACTCTAGACACTGCTAAATTATGAACATTAGTTACATCATATTAATCCCGATGATTCCTTTAGCAGTTTTCTTGCTCCTAGGAATTTTTAATCAGAAAATTAAACCATCTATTTCTGGATACGTTGGTGTGCTTGGATTATTAGCATCGGCAATCTTGTCTTTATATGCAGCCTATCAATACTTTTTTATTGATGGTAAAGTTGATGGCGTCTATCAAACATTTGTAGATAAAACAGTGTGGATGAACTTTACTGAAACACTCCATATTGATATGGGAATTTTGATTGACCCCATTTCGGTAATGATGCTTGTGGTAGTTTCTGTAGTGTCTCTAATGGTACATGTTTATAGTAGAGGCTATATGAAAGGTGATGATGGGTATACAAAATTCTTTGCATTCTTATCGCTATTTACATTTTCAATGTATGGTTTAGTTTTAGCGACAAACCTCTTTCAAATATATATCTTCTGGGAGTTGGTTGGCGTGTCGTCCTATTTATTGATTGGATATTATTATACAAAACCATCAGCGGTAGCAGCCGCTAAAAAAGCATTTATAGTGACTCGTTTTGCCGATCTGGGATTTCTTATAGGTATTTTAATAATGGGATATTATACCGGAACTTTCGATTTCGAAACCTTAAATAACCCTGAAGGAAGTGCCATCTTAAATTGGGCATCTACATCGTTCATGGGATTATCAGTTATTACTTGGGGATTATTATTAATATTCATTGGAGGTGCAGGAAAATCTGCTATGTTACCATTTCATATTTGGTTACCTGATGCTATGGAAGGCCCAACGCCGGTGTCAGCGTTAATTCATGCAGCAACTATGGTGGTGGCAGGTATTTATTTGGTAGCGCGTTTGTTCCCTATGTTCTATTTTGTCGAGAATGGATTTGCTCTTAATATAGTCGCTTATGTTGGCGCAATTTCATCGTTGTTTGCAGCAATTATTGCCATTACACAAACCGATATTAAGCGGGTACTTGCATTTTCCACCATGTCTCAACTTGGCTATATGATGTTAGCTTTAGGTGTTTCCGGTTACGATGGACATGAAGGGATTGGCTATATGGCCTCTATGTTTCATTTGTTTACTCATGCCATGTTTAAAGCATTATTGTTTTTAGGAGCAGGATCTGTTATTCATGCGGTACATAGTAATTATTTAAAGGATATGGGAGGTTTACGAAAGTACATGCCTATAACAAATATGACATTTTTAATTGCTGCACTAGCTATTGCTGGAATGCCGCCTTTTGCAGGTTTTTGGAGTAAAGACGAAATTTTAGTAGCAGCTTTTGAGCATCATAAACTCATTTATTATATAGGTGTGTTTGTTGCTGGATTGACTGCTTTTTATATGTTTAGAATTTATTTTGGAATCTTTTGGGGAAAAGAAAAAGAATACGAACATAAACCAAAAGAATCACCATTATCAATGACGTTCCCTCTTATGGTTTTAGCGTTGTTAAGTGTTATTGGAGGGTTTATCCCTTTTAGTGAGTTTGTCACAGCAGATAAATCAGGTTTTGAAGCACACTTAAATTATCCGTTGGCAGCCATTGCTGTAAGTGTTGGTTTAGTAGGAATCATTCTTGCTTGGGTATTTTATAAAAAAGAAAATAATCTAGCCGATAAATGGGCTAAAGCATTTGGACCATTTTATAAATGGACCAGCGATAAGTTTTACTTTGATGAGATCTATTTATTTATCACAAAAAAAATACTGTTTAAAAGAGTATCTGCACCTATTGCTTGGTTCGATAAAAAAGTGGTTGATGGAACTATGGAAGTCATTGGTAACAAAACTGTTTTGACTTCTAAAAAGATAAAAGGACTCCAATCTGGGAAAGTGCAAGATTATGCATTTGCGTTTGTTGGAGGTACGGTAATTCTTGCTCTAGTGTTTATTTATTTATGGACAAACTAAAAGATTAATATGGATATTTTATCACTCTTTATAATAGTACCGATATTAACTATTCTGGCTTTAGTTATTACTAAAGGGTTGAAACAAGCAAGAGTAGTATCAATGATAGGAAGTATCGTTCAGCTTGGGATGGCTATTAATCTTGTGTTTGCTTATTTTTCAGAAAGAGCTATAAACAATGATATCATGGTTTTTACCAAAGATGTGGTTTGGTATAAACAGTTCAACATTCATTATAATATTGGGGTTGATGGTATTTCGGTGGCCTTACTGTTATTAACATCTATTGTAGTGTTAGCTGGTGTTTTCATATCATGGAAAATGAAGGATTTACCTAAAGAATTTTTTATATCTCTTATTGTACTATCCATTGGGGTTTATGGTTTCTTTATTTCTTTAGATTTATTCACCATGTTTGTCTTCTTTGAAATAGCCGTAATACCAATGTATTTACTAATTGGCATTTGGGGTTCTGGCCCAAAAGAATACTCCGCTATGAAATTAACACTCATGTTAATGGGGGCTTCTGCTATTTTATTAGTTGGGATTTTAGGAATTTATTTTAATTCCAATGCAGATGGCGGTGCACTAACATTTAATATCTTAGAAATAGCACAAGTTAATATTCCTCTTGAGGCGCAAAAATTATTTTTCCCATTAACCTTTATAGGGTTTGCAGTAATCGGAGCATTATTCCCGTTTCATACATGGTCACCCGATGGTCATGCGTCCGCACCAACTGCGGTTTCTATGCTTCATGCAGGCGTATTAATGAAATTAGGGGGTTATGGTGTATTTAGAGTTGCTATGTATTTACTGCCGCAAGGCGCTTTAGATTGGTCATGGTTCTTTATCATATTGTCTGCTGTAGGTGTGATTTATGGAGCCTTTGCAGCGATAAAACAAACGGATTTAAAATATATAAATGCTTATTCATCGGTGAGTCATTTAGGTTTGGTGTTGTTCGCGTTACTGATGTTAAATAAAACGGCTTGGAATGGCGCCATATTACAATCGTTGTCACATGGTTTTATGACAGCACTTTTCTTTGCTTTAATTGGGATGATTTACGGCAGGACACATACCAGAGATATTACAAAATTGGGAGGCCTGTTAAAAGTGATTCCGTTTATTTCGGTTATTTACGTTATAGCCGGTTTAGCATCATTAGGTTTACCAGGGTTTAGTGGTTTCGTGGCCGAGATGAATATTTTTGTAGGGGCATTTCAACATGATGATATGTTTTATCGAGTGGTGACCATCATTTCGGTATCCGCTATTGTAGTGACTGCTGTTTATATTTTAAGAGTGGTTGGCATTATGCTAATGGGGCCAGTGAAGAATGAAGCCTATTTAAAGTTAGAGCAGGTAACATGGTATGAGAAATCCGGAATACTCTTATTGCTAATTCCAATTGTGGGAATGGGCGTAGCCCCATTATGGTTAAGTGATATGATATTAGAAAGTTTACATCCTTTTATTCAAGGATTGTTATAGAGAAAGTTGAAAAAACATGAAGAAAAGATTAACCACAAAGACCAAGAAGAAGCTACAAAGGACACCAAGTTATGTCTCCGTGAACTTTGTGAAAAAATCTTTGTGCCCTTTGTGGTAAAAAAACATATAAAATGAATATTGATAGTTTCCTTTTAATGCGACACGAAATACTACTCTTAGCAGTTGTTTTATTGCTGGTTGTTGCCGAAGTCTCCATATCACAAAGTAAAAAAGATAGTATCGTGCATTTGGCTATTTTTTTGTTTGGGATTCATACTATAATTGGGTTTTTAACTATTGATTATGGGAATTTGTTTGGAGGGATGTTTCACACCAATGCTCTGATTCATTTTTTTAAAAATGTGCTAAATGTAGGTGTTCTTGTTCTGTTGTTGCAGTCAGGGGATTGGTTGCAGGAAAAAATAGTACAGCATAATAGAGGAACAGAATTTTTTATACTTCTTTTTTCATCGCTATTAGGTATGTATTTTATGATTTCGGCAGGTGATTTTTTAATGTTTTATTTGGGATTAGAACTATCTGTACTTCCTGTAGCTGCTTTAGCTGCTTATGAAACGACAAAGCGGAAATCTAGTGAAGCTGGGATTAAATTAATAGTATCATCTGCCCTAGCATCTGGAGTATCGTTATTTGGCATTTCCATGTTATATGCCACAACAGGGTCCATTTATTTTAATGATATAGCCGAAGTAATTACTACAACCAATTTATCTGTTTTGGGATTTATTTTGTTTTTTGCTGGTCTGGCATTTAAAATTTCGTTGGTACCGTTTCATTTCTGGACTGCCGATGTTTACGAAGGGGCTCCAATTAGCATTGCTTCATATCTGTCTGTGATTTCTAAAGGAGCAGCTGTATTTATTCTAATGATTTTGTCGTTTACAGTTTTGAAACCCTTGATGCATATTTGGGAAAACATGGTATATGTTATTGCTATTGCTACCATGTTTATTGGTAATTTATTTGCATTACGCCAGCAAAATATGAAACGGTTTTTAGCATTTTCATCAATAGCACAAGCCGGTTTTATTTTATTAGGATTAATTGTTGGAAATCAATTAGGAGCAGCAACGGTTGTATATTTTGTACTGGTGTATGTGTTTTCAAATTTAGCTGCTTTTGGAGTTGTTCAGGCAATTTCTAATAAAACCGGAAAAGAAAATATAACAGATTACGAAGGCTTATATAGAACAAATCCAAAATTAAGCTTAGTGATGATGTTAGGCTTGTTTTCTTTGGCCGGAATTCCACCAGTTGCTGGATTTTTTGGAAAGTTTTTCTTATTCACGGCAGCAGCAAGTGAAGGCTATTATCTGTTGGTTTTTATAGCTGTGGTTAATGTCACCATCTCATTATATTACTATTTACTAGTAGTTAGAGCAATGTTTTTGCGAAAAAACGAAAACGCGATTCCATTTTTTAAGAGTAAGATTTATATGAGGTTGGGGCTTATTATTACTGTGATTGGTATTTTAGCTCTTGGGTTATACAGTCCGTTATACAATTATATTTATGAAATGAGTAATATCTTTAATTAAGAAATTATGGCGTTAACAGGGAAACATATGTTTGGAAGTATTGAAGATACAAGAGTCACTTTTGTTGAAAAAGGAGTGAGTTCAGGTCGACGAGATTTTTTAAAGACACTTTTAGAACATAATGGTTTTGAGGTAATAATTCAAGAAGACAAAAGAAAAACAGAAGAAGATCCTCAATTATATACGGTAGCTGTTACCGATATGGTTTTCAACCCTACCATTTGGGTGTTTCAGCGTAAATTAAAGACTTTTGATGGTCATAAAGTAACTCAAGATTACTGGAATCAAAAAACCGAAGACACAAATCCTCATTATTGGAATAACGGTAAAAAGACATAAACGTTACAAAATACAAATCTTTACTTATTAGTAAATAAACAGAAATAATTTGTTTATATCAGTTATACTTTGAATTTACACAAAAAGAAAATGATGGATTTTTGTGATAGATGAGGCATAAAAATCAAGCATAGCCTTAGCTCTGTTTTATTTTTATAACGAAATGTAGTGCAAAAAGATACATTTTATTGGGTAAATTCAAGGTGTAAATGGTATTACTTCTCAATCTATCATTTTTTTCTATTAAAAATTAGTTTTCTTAAATTCCTACTAAAATAGTAGGAATTAATTTTTTTATTCTGAATTAAGTATTATTTTTGGCGAAATTTTTGCACTAAAACACTAATGGTTGATATTAATATAAAAATAAAGGATAGAGAAGGCACATTACACGATATTGTCGCCCCAACAGATATGGCAATGAATCTTATGGAAGTTGTAAGGTCTTATGAATTAGCTCCCGAAGGCACTATCGGTGTCTGTGGAGGCATGGCTATGTGCGCATCATGCCAATGCTATGTAGTAAGTGAAACAGAACTACCAGAAATTAGCGACGATGAAGAAGCTATGCTTTCTGAGGCTTTTGATGTAAAAGACAATAGTCGTCTGGGGTGCCAGATACAAATGACTCCGGATATGGAGGGACTGGAGGTAGAATTGGCTCCAGAAAGTTAATTTCTTATATTTATGCTATGAGAAAGACTGCCTTTTTAGTTTTATTATTGTTTGTATGCTTGTCTTTTACAACTCAAACAGGTAAACTTATAGGGAAATGGACTGTTGATAAGATTGTTTATGAAGACGGAAAAGAAGACAATGGATTTAAGTTTCTAGAGTTTTTAAAAGATGGAAAACTACAAGGAGGTGTTGCAGGAGAAGAAGCTTCAAAGTTTGGGAAATGGAAATATAATGGAAAGGATAATATGTTGACTATAAGCTCTGAAGTGAATAGAGGTGGTGATGGAGATTATACTGTATTAAAGTTAACAGATATTCAATTAGTTATAAAAAAGGATCAGGTAGAAATTCATCTTAAACGAGACGAATAATAATAAAAGTAAAGAAATTTCTCTAAGAATTGGGTTCAGCTTCTTGAGTGGAGTCGAAAGACTCATCCGTCACTTTGTCGAAAAGCAAAATCACCACCAAACCAAGAATACTTTTTTTAATGCACCATTTTTAAATTTCACCCAGCACAATGAAGAAAATTGCTGTTCAAAATAATCTTTAGCGATGACTTCAAATTCGTTAAAGCCCCTCCACGCTACATTTGTGTGTGGAATGACCAGCCAATCTTTCTTTTTGGGTATATAAAACTTGCAATTATTAAATTGAACGAGTTGATTTTTATTGATATAGAAACCAATAATACAATCTGTATTTAGTGTTTTAAGTTGAATGTCTTGATTTGAAAAAGGAACAAACAATTGCGCTTTGAAATAGATCTGTTGCGAAATATCTTCTGATTTTAAATGTAGAGTTTTTAAATAGTTTTTACATGCATTAGCATGTAAAAGAGGTAATTGTTTATCTTTCAGCTTAGTGATTTTTTCTTTTAAAGAATCTTTTCTGTTTGGACCAATAAAGTGTTCAATTTCGTTTGTTCCAACCGAGCTGTCATACAAATAGAATTTATAAATAATCTCCAGATGAATGGGTTTATTGTTTTTAAGTAGTAAGCAATCTAATTCTCCTAAAGTTATTTTATTTTGTTGAATTTGAATGTTTTCAGCTAAAATCGAAATGTTTTCATACTGCTCTAATTCAAAAGAAACAAATCGTTCAACATATTTACCTAAACGTAGTTTCTCATCAATACTAATATCAATTTTATCAGATTTTGAAACGATTTCAAATGGATTCAAATTAGAAACGATATCCTTTTTCCATAAAAAAGGGGTGTTTAAAAAGCCTATATATCTTTTTTGAAGCATTGTTTTTTTTGTAATTATAGACTTTTTTTATTCAATCAATTATTTCAAAAATATTAAAAAAGTTGAATTTATATTTATACAAAATCAATACATTATATTTTTAAGAGATTCTTCATAGCTTGGTTATTACCCTCGAAACATAATATATTATGTTTCGAGGGTAACACTCAGAATGACACTTTTTAGATCTTATTTTTATGAACCTAATTGTTTAAAATGGCGATTCCTTTTTGTAATCGTTTTTTAAATAAATAGATGCCTAATAAGCCAATAAAGACACAAAGTATAAACTCTATTATTATATGCTTACCGATACCATTTAACTTTAAAGGTTTATAGGTGAATTTTGGTAAGATACGATAGTCTTTTGTTGTAAAAGCTTGCTTACTATATAGCATAAAAATTAAATGGTTTCTCCAATGCTTAGAAAAAGTCAATGCTTGATTTTTGAAATTTTGATAATCAGCAGTAGAATTTCCGGAAATACGATTCATTTCTTTATTAATGACTAAAGAAGGAGATAACCATGTCCATTTTTTAACCCAAGATTGTTGCGCCTTAAGTTGTTCGTCATATAAAGAAAATAAAGGGTTTATTTCTTGAGCAACTAAATCTAAGCTTGCCATATATTTATGCCAGAAAGTATAGTTTCCTTTGTCTTCTTTTGAAGCTAATTCGGGATGATCTCTTAAATAATGGTCCAATACCTTATCTTGTTTTTTAGAAACATCTACTTTTAATGTTCGCATAGTATTTACCATTTTGCTTCTGGAAGGAATAGGGTAAATATTATTGGCTATTTGGTTTATTGTAGAAGGAATCAGTAATACTAAAAATACCCATAAGCCAATTAAAAACACTGCATTTTTAGCTGAAGAACTACCCATCAGATTAATTAAAAATGACAAGGAGAACCAAAATAGCATATACACTAATATAAGTCCTAGTAACCAGATAAATTGAATTTGAACAAGGTCAATGCTATTAATTAAAAATGAGATCACTAATGCAATAATCACAATTAGACTTAGCCAAAAAAAGCGGAGTAGCATTTTTTGAAATATCCATTTATAAATAGAAATAGGTTGTGATGCTAATAAGCGGAGTGCTCCACGCTCTTTTTCAGCCGATAAAATATTGTATGAAAAAGCAATAATGAGCAAAGGCAGCAAATAAATAATTACAAATGTAAGATCAAAACTTCCAAATAATAACTGTATAGAACTTGTCATTTCGGTAAAGTCAATACTAAAATCATCATCAACCGTTATAGGCATAATAACATCAGTAAAAATATCACTTTGACCAATTGCGATAGCACTCATGCCGTTTGGTGTCATGGTTACAGCTCTGGGGTGTTGATAACCTATGGCCATAGGTGTATTGGGAATCTGTCTAAAACTGGTTTTTACTTCTAGCCCCTTTTCTACAGAGTCTAAAAGTTTGAGCATATTAGCATCACTCAGCTCTGTTTTTGTTTCAATATTTGTTATTTCCTTTATGCGCTTTTGTGTTCTGGAATTTCCATTAAATGCCGCAAAGGCAAACGTTATAACGAGCAATAAACCAAGAATTGGCAACCACTTGTTACGAATAAGTAATTTAAGCTCGTATGTAAAATTATAAGAAAACATATTATATTTTTTTAGTTGAAGTAAATAACAATATCGCAGAAAAAATCACCCAAAAGATCAAAAGAAACGTATTCGTTTTTTGATGATTTATAACAGTACTTAATTCAGCTGGTGTATAAGTAAAGTTGGGAAGTGTTTTCCAAAAATCGGCGTCGGCTCTATATCCCCGTTCGCCATATTTGGAATTGTTCATATTATTGTCATTTAAAAACTTTTGTGTTTTTATTCTGTAAGCTTCGGCTGCTTCTGCAAAAGCCATATGGCTTTCATAATCTGTACCTGCAATTCCCATAGACAAAAATCTTGTGGGTAAAAAAGGAGAGATAAAAGCTAAGGCCTTATAGGTATTTGCCTGATTAGAGAATTGTTGTTTCAGCTTACTATATTCTTTAAAATAGACTTCAGCTTCATGCTCTTCACCTTTTTGCATAATGTAACCACTAAAATTAAAAGGAAGTTTAGATACATGATCTACATTGTGTTCTTTTAGTAATTTGTCTTTTAGGGCTTTAGATTCTTTACTCCAAGGATTATGCCCATTTAAACCACCTTTTTTAGCTTCTTCTAAATGACTCAAAAATGTTTGTTTTGTTGGGTAAGGGTAATTTAGCTCGGCAATGTTTGAAGCTGTTTTTGGTGCTATAAAGCAACTTATAATCCAAAAAGATAAAGCACTTACTAAGGATATACCAGAGCGTTTTGTTATGGCAGAAATCAACAAAACTATTTGAGTAAAAACAAGATAGTAGAGCAAATAAACTGTGTAAAGAGAAAATAATCTTGTCCAATTAAAAGCGCCATAATCTTTTAAGAAGGATAAAATAACACCAGCCACCAGGAATAATATACTACAAATGATAAATACTGGAATGTAAACTGCAATTAATTTGGCTATGGTAAGCTTTAGATTGGAAATACCTTGGCTTTTTAACAAAACATCTGTGCCTCCTTCCTTTTCTTTAGTGAATGTATTATAGCCAATAATGATAATAAGTAAAGGCATAACAAATAATAAAATGAAATCTGGGGTTAGTTCACCAAATCTTGATAGCCCGGTTTGGTCTCCTGCGGCAGAGTATTGGGCTTCATTTCTTGAGTGTGCTTCCAAAAAAATAGAGACCCCTTCATATTTATCAACGCCTTGATCTAA
The DNA here is from genome assembly GCF_030540825.1 of Flavivirga spongiicola. Lineage (NCBI taxonomy): Bacteria > Pseudomonadati > Bacteroidota > Flavobacteriia > Flavobacteriales > Flavobacteriaceae > Flavivirga > Flavivirga spongiicola. The sequence continues at coordinate 1,509,194 of NZ_JAUOEO010000001.1, read as the reverse complement.
TAAAGCCAAGGCATTTTTAGGCTTAAATACATAGTTGCCAAAGTGTGCAGCTGAGTGCGGATTTTTCTCTCCTTGATTATCCCATACATTGCGCTCTGTACTTTGAGCAACTTTATATTGTTTGTTTGTACTTTTATATTGGTTAATTCCAATAACTACAGCTACAGTAATTAAAAGAAGAACGAGAAGTGCCGAAAACTGAAACCTTCCGTCTCTAAAGATTTCTTTTAATTCTTTTATAATCGTTTTGCGTATCATAAAAACAAGTTTAATAGTTCATAGTTTCCAGATAGTGTTTTTCCAGTTCAGAGAGCGATAATTGGTCTGCTACAAATTGATGTTGTATCTCTCCATGTCTCATGATACCAATATGAGTAGCAATTTCTTTAGCTCTAAATATGTCGTGTGTAGCCATTAAAATAGCTACACCCTTTTGTTTTAATTTCTTTAAGAGCATTCCAAATTCGTTACTTGCTTTTGGATCTAGTCCTGAAGTAGGCTCGTCTAGCAATAATAATTTAGCATCTTTAGCCAATGCAATAGCAATACCTACTTTTTGACGCATTCCTTTAGAAAATGCTTTTATTTTTTTGTTGAAGGCGTCTTGTTGGAGTCCGGCTTCTTGTAAAAATACTTCCATCTCGCTTTTGGTTAATGCTTTACCTGCTATTCCTGAAAAATAATCAAGATTTTCTAATGCTGACAATGAGGGGTATAGCATGAGGTTTTCTGGTATGTATGCCAGATATTTTTTGGTTTCTAAAGGTTGCTTGGTAACATCAATATTATTGATTAAAGCAGTTCCTGAAGAAGGCTGAATGAAGTTGAGTAGTAAATTTATAGTGGTGCTTTTGCCAGCACCATTTGCGCCTAATAAGCAGTATATCTCTCCTTGTTTTATGCTTAGGTTTAAGTTATTCAAGGCGGTGAAATCACCATATTTTTTTGTAAGATCTGTAGTTACAATCATAATTAATAAATTAAGTGTATGTTAATAAAAGCCTTATGGGTAATATAAAGCCATGCCCTATAAGGGAAATGTATATAAAGTATGTTTTTTAAGTATTCCTAAGAACTAAAAAGAATAGGAGGTGGTTTGTTAAAAAAATAATCGGTTATAATTGTTTTTTTAACTACTCTGGTAATGTCAATATTGATTTTTAACCTATGCTCAGTAGTGTTAAGTACTATTTTAGGTGAAGAGGAACTGGTAAGGGAAAAAGGCTCTTCTTGCTGGGCAATAAGCAGACAATATTCACATTCAATAGGATCACTTTCATCACTATCAAAAAGGTGAGTGAAAACGTGAAAATTAATAGTGTTTGTTAAAAGTATAACTCCTAGCAAACAACTGATTAAAATATTTTTATGCTGATGGTTCACGGGGCTAAAATATTGTTTTTTTTTAAGTGTTCTATGTTTGATTTGCCTAAATATTTGTTAATAGTTTTTTAATTAAAAAATGGTATTAAAAGATTCTAACGTCTGTATTTAAGTAAGTTATGATTTTGTTTAAGCCCCTAATGAGGACTATATAAGGAGTTATTCAGTGATATACAATGATAGCTTTACAGGACCTTCAAGGAGTGTTCTAACAATTTGTAAGGTACCATCTTCTTTAGTTGCTATATGCCATTTAACAAGTGCAATTTCACCATTTTCAATTTCAATACCTGTGATACTTCGTGGATGCACGCAACTACCATCATTAAAGAATGCAATATCACCAGGTTCAGGAAAACGAGGTCTGTGCGTATGGCCAACAATCGTTAGTAAATTGTTGTTTTGACTTATCCACTTTTTGGTTCGTCGTTCTATTTTAATAAGTCCTTTGTAATTCTTGGCAGGGCTTGTTGGGTCTGCAATTCCCATTACATTTAAGGGTTTCCAAAGAACACGTACCATAAACCGACTCCATTTCCAAAACAAAAAATTCCACCAATCTGCCTGATGTCCATGGGTTAAAAATAATTCCTGAGCTGTTTTTCGATGTTTTAAAACAATACCTTCATGATAGGTAATGTTTCTAAAAAGTTCAACATCCTCTCCCGTTTTAGCATCAAAATAAGTGGATAAATGTTTTTTAACATAATCAGGATTTCGATAAACCATATCATGATTACCCCAAATCATATGCAGTCTATTAGCTTTATGAAACAATTTCATAAGCATAAACACGTTTTTATGTGCATTTAAAATAGCACTAAAAGAAATGTTTTCCCAAAGTTCGTCACCATCACCAAGTTCACAATATTGAAATCCTTCTTTATAATAATGCTTTAAAGCATGAAAGTAGATGTTCCGGTTATTTGCAAAATCGTCTGCAAAACTATTATCGCCCCTATGGCAATCGCTGAACAAAATAAACTTACTTGAATCATCGAAGTCAATGATTTTAGCAGTTGCATAAGCTCTATCTAATCTGGTTTTTGAAGACATAGAGTAAATGTAAATAAATTTCAATAAAAAATGCTTCCCAATTTGAGAAGCATTTTTATGAATTTTATTTTCACAACGATTTACCGGCCAGCTGAGTGAAATAATTAAATAAGCTTTAGACTTTATTTAAAAGCATTTAAACCAGTAATATCCAGACCTGTAATAAGCAAATGTATATCGTGTGTGCCTTCATAAGTAATGACACTCTCTAAATTCATAGAATGGCGCATAATACTGTATTCTCCAGTAATTCCCATGCCACCAAGCATTTGTCTTGCTTCTCGTGCAATGTTAATAGCCATATCTACATTATTGCGTTTAGCCATAGATATTTGAGCGGAAGTCGCTTTACCATCATTGCGTAAAACACCAAGTCTCCAAGTTAATAGTTGGGCCTTAGTAATTTCGGTAATCATTTCTGCCAATTTTTTTTGTTGCAATTGAAACTGACCAATAGGTTTTCCAAATTGCATGCGTTCTTTGCTGTATCGAAGTGCGGTATCATAACAATCCATTGCAGCCCCAATAGCTCCCCATGCAATGCCATAACGTGCTGAGTCTAAACATCCAAGCGGCGCTCCTAAACCTGATTTGTTAGGTAATAAATTCTCTTTTGGTACTTTGACATTATCAAAAATAAGTTCACCAGTTGCTGAAGCACGTAGTGACCATTTGTTATGCGTTTCTGGAGTTGAAAAACCTTCCATACCACGCTCAACAATTAAACCATGTATACGTCCGGCTTCATCTTTTGCCCAAACAACCGCTACTTGAGCAAATGGCGCATTGCTAATCCACATTTTGGCACCATTTAAAAGATAATGGTCGCCCATATCCTTAAAATTTGTAACCATACCTGCTGGGTTGCTTCCGTGGTCAGGTTCTGTTAATCCAAAACAGCCAACCCATTCGCCACTAGCTAATTTTGGTAAATATTTTTGACGCTGTTCTTCGTTACCATATTTCCAAATAGGATACATAACTAATGAAGATTGTACTGAAGCCGTACTTCTAACCCCAGAATCTCCACGCTCTATTTCTTGCATGATTAAACCATAAGAAATTTGATCTAATCCGGCACCACCGTATTCCATAGGTATGTATGGACCAAATGCACCAATTTCGGCTAATCCATTAATAATTTGCATTGGAAACTCTGCTTTTTGGGCATAGTCTTCAATAATTGGAGACACCTCACGTTTTACCCATTCACGGGCAGCATCACGTACTAATTTGTGTTCATCAGTTAATAATTCATCTAAATTATAATAATCTGGAGCTTCAAATAAATCTGGTTTCATTCAGTTGAGTTTTTTTAAAATTGTGTAATTGAGAAATTATAAACTCTTTTTTTGTTAAAAATGGAATAATTGACCAAATTTAAATAAATCAGCTGAGAAATTTCAAGATAAGAATCATTATTTAAGCAATAGAAAGATTCTTCTATTCGATAAAATAGTATTAGTCTAGTTGTTCGTTCTTATTTTAACAACAAAACATTTGTTAGGAGTAAATAAGCACCAGATCACAGAAAAATGAAGTGTTAAGAAATCTAAATATTATTGTTTGTTTTTTTTCATTGATAAAAAACAAACAATAATATCGATTTGTGTCATTATATTTGTTACTAGTTGATTATTATTGAATTACGATTTATTTCAAGTTAAATTATTTTAAAAGTTATATTGTTTATATAAGATATAGCGTTTCTTGTCTAAAGGTTGTATATGATTGAATAGAATAATAAATTAAAGGTAGTTGATTTCTATAACTTGGGCTTTTAATAGAAGAGGATCAGAATATTAGAATAGGGGAAAGCTTATGAAAATTACGTATAATTAATAACAGCTGTTCTTTAATAAATATAAAAACATAAAAAATATTCTGTAAAATGAGTTTTTTATGGTTCGGTATTTAATGTTCTTATTAACATGATAAATATGCATAATTGGAAATACATAAGATTTAGTCTTTTCGTACTTTTTGCTTTTACATCTTGCAAAGAAGAAAGAATAGATTTTAATGCCCAAGTTCGTCCTATACTTAATAAAAATTGTATTAGCTGTCATGGGGGAGTGAAGCAATCTGGTGGTTTTGGATTAGTTTTCAGAGAAAATGCGTTAGGTGAAACTGTAAATGGTAAAATTGGAATTTTCCCAGGTTCCCCTAAGAAAAGTGAAATGATTTCCAGAATCACACACAAAAATCCAGAAATGAGAATGCCACTTGAAAGAGAACCTTTAAGTGAAGATGAAATAAAAATACTAACAAAATGGATTGAACAAGGTGCTGAGTGGAAAGAACATTGGGCTTATTTAGAACCTAAAGAGTCTAGTACACCTAGTTTAGAATCAGATTGGGGGTATAACGAGATAGATGCTTTTGTATATGAAAAGATGAAAGTGCATAATCTTTCACCTAATGTAGAAGCAGATTCTCATGATTTGGTAAGACGAGTATATCTCGACCTAATTGGTTTGCCTCCAACAACAAATGAGATAGAAGAATTTATAAAAGATACTTCTGATAAGGGCTATGAAAAACTAGTCGATTCACTTCTAGAATCTCTCAAATTTGGCGAACATTGGGCTAGTATGTGGCTAGACTTAGCTAGATATGCCGATTCTAAGGGTTATGAAGCTGATAGAGGAAGAGAAATATGGAAATATAGAGATTGGGTTATAAAAGCCTTAAATGAGGATATGCCATTCGATCAATTTACCATTGAACAATTAGCAGGGGATTTACTGCCTAATCCTACTAAAGAACAGTTAATTGCAACGGCATTTCATAGAAATACGTTAAATAATGGAGAAGGGGGAACGGATAATGAAGAGTATAGAATATCTGCTGTTATAGATCGTGTAAATACCACTTGGGAAATATGGCAATCTACAACTATGAGTTGCGTACAATGCCATAGTCACCCATATGACCCTATAAAACATAAAGAGTATTATACGTCATTTGCTTTTTTTAATAATACTTCAGATTGGGATGTGCCAACAGAATATCCAATATATAGAGAGTTTGATAGTATTAATCAAGCTGAATTAGAAGGTGTGAAAAGATGGGTTTCTAATGTTTCTTCTGAAACAGAAACAAATAAATGGGAACATTTTATTCATATTCAAGAACCTAAAATAAGACCAGAAGATTTTAGCGAAACTCAAAATACAACGCATTATAATAGGTCTAATCAAGATTATATGGAAGTTTATGCAGATGCTTTTATTAAGCTGAAAGATGTAAACTTAAATAATATAGATAGAATTTATTTAAACTATAACCAAGGAGGTAATTATAATGGAACATTATTGGTTAAAGTTGATAGTATTAACGGTTCCCTAATAGGGAAAGTGAAGTTGGATAAAACAGATGGTTTTATAAATATACCTATAGAGTTTAATACGAGTTCTAAACGTGCCGATTTATATTTTCAATTTAAAAGTAATAAAAAGGATTATAAGTGTTTTATAGATGGATTTCTAATTGGAGAAAAGTTACCTTCAAACAAAAATAAAGAATACGTAAAGGTCTATAATAAAATAGATGCATTATTAAACGTTCGGCCTAAATATACAACTCCTGTAATGGTGGAAAAATTAAAAGACTTTAGTCGTGTGACTAGAGTTTTTGATAGAGGCAATTGGCTAGTAGCAACAGATACAGTAACGACATCAATTCCTAAATTATTTAACCCCAATGATAACCAGTTTAAAAACAGATTAGATTTAGCGGAATGGTTGGTAAGTGAAGATAATTATTTAACAGGAAGAGTTATTGCAAATAGATTTTGGGCAAAAATATTTGGGAAAGGCATTGTGATGACTTCGGAAGATTTTGGAACCTTAGGAGATAAACCTACACATCCCGAATTATTAGATTGGTTGGCACTTAGTTTTTCAAAAGAATGGAAGTGGAGCGTTAAAAAGTTATTAAAAACAATAGTATTGTCAGACACGTATAAACAAAGCTCTGTAATTTCAGAAGAAACTAAAGGCAAGGATTCCTATAACCAATGGTTGGCAAGAAGCCCAAGAGTTCGTCTGTCTGCCGAACAAATAAGAGATCAAGCCTTAGTTGTTTCCGGTTTGTTAAGTAATAAAATGTATGGCCCCAGTGTGATGCCGCATCAACCGGATGGTGTTTGGACAGTAGTTTATAATAATGATGAATGGAAAACAAGTGAAGGCGAAGATGCATATCGTAGAGGACTATATACCTACTTAAGACGATCTAGCCCTTATCCGTCATTTATAAGTTTTGACGCATCTGAAAGAGAAACTTGCTTGTCGCGGAGAATCAATACGAATACGCCACTTCAAGCATTAATAACGTTAAACGATCCTGTATACTTTGAAGCTGCTATAAAATTAGCGCAGCAAGTTGAAAATGTAGAAGGAGGAAAAATAGAAAAAGTAGGTTTGGCATATAAAAAAGTAATGGGTAAAAAGATCAGTACAGAAAAGTCTGAAATATTAACTAATTTACTTGATGAAACAGAAGCTTATTATGCGGAAAATATAGATGAAGCATTCCAGCTTATAAAGTCTGATAATTTAGAGTTGGCATCGCTTACCGTGATGGTAAATGCTCTAATGAATATGGATGAATTTCTTGTAAAAAATTAAACGGTTCAAAATGGATTTGTATAACGAAGCAGAGAAAAGAAAACTAGAGTTTACAACACGAAGACATTTTCTGAAGCAATGTACTACGGGTTTAGGCGGTATTGCATTATCATCCTTAATAGGTCCACAGCAACTATTTGCAACGAATACTAATAACAGTTTTGATCCTAAAAACCTACCACACTTTTTACCGAAAGCAAAGCGAATCATTTATTTACACATGGCTGGAGCACCTTCTCAATTGGAACTGTTCGATTATAAACCAGCTTTAAAAAAATTACATGATTTAGATTGTCCGAAGTCCTTATTAGAAGGAAAACGATTTGCATTTATACAAGGAACACCTAAAATGTTAGGTCCTCAATTTGATTTCAAGCAATACGGGCAATCGGGAACCTATATTTCTGATGCCTTACCTCATTTTAGTAAGATTGTAGACGATGTAGCAATTATAAAGTCTATGCATACTGATGAGTTTAATCATGCGCCAGCGCAACTATTATTACAAACAGGAAGTGCACGATCTGGGAGGCCAAGTATGGGAGCCTGGGTGACTTATGGGTTAGGATCAGAAAATGAAAACTTACCAGGATATATGGTTTTAGTTTCTGGTGGAAAAAACCCTAGTGCAGGTAAGAATGCTTGGGGAAGTGGGTTTCTGCCTTCAGAATATCAAGGCGTTCAATGTCGTAATTCGGGAGATCCAATTTTATATGTATCGAACCCTAACGGCATGAGTAGAGACATTCGAAAAAAGTCTTTAAAAGCTATAAATAAAATTAATGAAAGTCAGTATAAAGAGTTTAATGATGATGAGACTTTATCACGAATTTCTCAATATGAAATGGCTTTTAAAATGCAGATCTCAGTTCCAGATGTTATGGATGTTTCTAAAGAACCAGATTATATTAGAGATATGTATGGAGCAAAACAGGGAGAAGCTTCATTTGCTAATAATTGTTTGTTAGCACGCCGATTGGTTGAGCAAGGGGTGAGATTTGTGCAATTGTATCATTGGGGGTGGGATATGCACGGAGATAGTAAGGCAAGCTCTTTAAATGAAGGATTAAAAACAAAATGTGAAGAAGTAGATCAACCCATGACGGCCTTAGTAAAAGATTTAAAACAAAGAGGGCTTTTAGATGACACATTGATTGTTTGGGGAGGTGAGTTTGGACGAACCCCTATGCGCGAAAATAGAGGGGGTGTTATCATGCCATACTATGGAAGAGACCATCATACCGAAGCTTATACCATTTGGATGGCAGGTGGAGGTATTAAAGGAGGGTTGTCTTATGGAGAAACAGATGAAATAGGATATTACGGCATTAAAGATAAAGTGCATATTCACGATTTACAAGCTACCATATTAAATCAGTTAGGAATTAACCATGAGAAATTTACCTATAATTTTCAAGGTAGAGATTTTAGGCTTACCGATGTGCATGGTCGAGTAATTAAAGATTTGCTGATATAATTAAAATATTATTAATATAGTTATGAAACAAACCAGACGTCAATTTATAACAATAACAGGAGCAGCAAGTGCGGGATTGCTTTTAACCAGTATGGACGTTCCATTAAAGGTAGTAGCTCCAAAGAAAGGTTTTGCACTTAAAATTTATGCTACACGGTGGGGTTTTAAAGGTTCTATGGATGCGTTTTGTAAAGAAGTAAAAAAGGAAGGATATGATGGTATTGAGGATTGGTTTCCTAATAATGTAGCTGACGAAGAGGCATTGTATGAAGCTTTAGATAAATATAATTTACGATTTGGTGCTTTAACTGGAAGTGGTGGAAATGGTTTTGAAGAACATCAAAAAAGCTACACTAAGAACTTGCTTAAAGTCATATCTAAAAAGCCAGATTTTATAAATTGTCATGCTGGGAAAGATTTTTTTTCATTTAAAGAAAATAAACAGCTTATAGATTTTGCCATTCAACAATCAAAATCCTCTGGTGTTCCTATATATCAGGAAACACACCGTGGACGCATATTATTTGCACCACATGTTTGCAGCCGTTTTCTAGATGCGTTTTCAGAGTTGAAATTAACCTTAGATATTTCCCATTGGTGTGCGGTAGCTGAAAGTCTATTAGGCGATCAAAAAGAAACCGTAGCAAAAGCGCTAAAGCGCACATCACATATCCATTCGCGAATTGGTCATGAAGAAAGCGCTCAAGTTAGTGAGCCTAGAGCTCCAGAATGGAAAAATGCTGTTAATGCACATTATGCTTGGTGGGATGTAGTTGTAAATCAAAAGAAAGAAGCAGGTGAAGTACTTACAATGACAACAGAATTTGGACCAGCTAACTATATGTGGACGATGCCATATACTAGGCAACCATTGGCTGATCAATGGGCTATTAATGTGCATATGATGCATGAATGGAGAAAGAGATACTTATAATAAATTCTTTATGATAAGGGACCGTATATGACATTTTTTCTGGAAACCAATATATATCAATTTTTTGGTAGATTCCATGCCCTAATAGTGCATTTGCCAATTGGGTTTATAATCTTAGCTGTAATTTTTGAATGTCTTGTTTGGAAAAAAAAGATAGACTTAAAATTAGCAATATCATATGCCCTTTTAATAGGAGCATCATTTGGTGTAATAGCTGTTGTTTTAGGGCTTATGTTAGCATCAGATGGTGGTTATAATATAGATACTTTAAGCCTTCATAAATGGACAGGAATAGCAACAACTATAGTTGCCTTTCTTTTGTTTTTTCTTAGTAAAAAGAAAGACACTGTGGTTTGGGTTAAAAAGATATACCCAGTAATAATAGCTTTAATTATGATTTTATTATCGGTTGCTGGTCATTACGGAGGTAATTTAACACATGGTTCAAACTATTTATTTGAACATGCTCCAGCTTCAATTCGAGCAATAGCAGGGATTAAGCCCGTTAGAGAAAGAGTTACAAATTTAGATTCAGCCTTAGTTTATGAAGATGTAATTCATGTTATTTTTGAAAAAAAGTGTAATGTGTGTCATAATAATGACAAAGCCAAAGGAGATTTGTTATTAGTCGATTCAGAGAGTATACTAAAAGGTGGAGAGAATGGCAAAGTAGTAATTGCTGGAGATGCATCTAAAAGTGAGCTATATAGGCGTATTACTTTAGATCCGCATCACAAAGAGTTTATGCCTACCGAAGGTAGAACACCGCTTACAAATGAGGAAACACTATTGATTAAATGGTGGATTGATGAAGGCGTGTCTTTTGATAAAAAGGTTGTAGAACTTAATCTTACTGACAGAATTAAGGACTATTTACAAGATGTAGGCATAGGATTGAAAAAATCATTTATAGAAAGCTTGAATTTATCTGAAGTTGATAATAAAATTTTAGATTCTATTAGAGCAGAAGGCTTTAAAATTAAAACAGTAACAAATAGAAGTACCTTGTTAGAAGTTAATTATCCTATTTATAATAAAGAGCCTTTAAATGAGGGTAAACTGGATGTTTTGTTAAGAGCAAAAGAAAATATTACTTGGTTGAATTTTTCCGGAATACCCATACAGGAGAATCTGATTTCTAAGATAGGCCAATTAGAAAATCTTACTGAGCTTAGAGTTAATAATTCCAAACTTACAAATGAAGCTATAAAGTATTTAACTCAGTTAAAGCATTTGGAATATTTAAATGTTTACGGTAATCCAATTAGCAATGCTAGTGTTGAAAGCTTTCAAAAGCTAACAAAATTAAAGAAACTATACCTTTGGAAAACAAATATTTCAGAAGAAAGTATGCTAAAAATTAAAGACTCTTTACCTCAAGTAACTATTATTACTGGGGAACAAAACCTGAATAAAACAGACCGGTTTTAGGTTGTAATTCTACATTTTTAAGTAAAAATCTTTAGTAAGATGGATGTATTCCTGAGTGTATTGATGGCGTACCGTTTCAATAATTAATTCGCTTGTTCCCGTATTGGTTTTTTGAAAAGAGAATTCTAATAAACTTCGTTTTATTTCAGATTTAGGATTGCCTTTAACTCGTAATATACTATTTGGATATAGATTTACTTTTGATGCTAAATCCATAAAATGTGATTCTTCTTTGAAAGGAATAATCACCGAGAATGTCCCCTGGTCAGATAATAATTTTGAAACACTGTCTATTAAATGTTCGAAAGGCAGTGCATCAGTAAATCTTGCTAAATCTCGTTGCATATTTTCTGTTTTAAAATCTTCTGAGTAAAAAGGCGGGTTAGAAATAATGAGATCGTATGTGTCTTCTATCTCATCGACAAATTCTTCAAGTGCAGCATGGTAGCAAAATAATCGGTCTCCCCAGGGTGATCTTTCAAAATTATCAACGCATTGTTCATAAGCCAGATCATCAATTTCAATAGCATCAATAATTTCTGCATAACTTCGTTGTGCTAACATAAGTGATAAAATACCTGTGCCAGCTCCAATATCTAATATTGAAAACGGATGCTTTTTAATAGAAGCCCAGGCACCGAGTAAAACGCCATCCGTACCAATTTTCATGGCACATTGTTCTTGATTTACTTCAAATTGTTTGAAAACAAAGGGTTTTTCAGACATGAATTATGTTTGTAATTTAGGGCAATAGTATAAAATAATAATGATAGGATGAAGTGAAAATCACAAAAGTATGTTAGAATTAGCACTAAAAATATCTATTTAGGTTATATTTAACGTATATAAAAAAAGAGTAGTTTAATTGAAAAAAAATGAAAAGAAAAAATGAGATTTTAGTAAAGTTGAATGAGGTCTTTTTAATGAATGAAGTCATTGAAAAAATCTATACAAAAGCATATAAAAAAGCTTCCAATATAAATATAAGAGTCTTTTTAAAAGAAAGAAGTTTAGAACGACATAATTTTGGTAAAATGCTGCAAAATGAAATTAAAAAGCTTGATACAGGTGTTGAAGATTCAATAATGTCAAGAAGGAGGTATCACCTTTATATGAGAAGTTTTAATAATTTATTACAGTTAGAGAATAACAATGATTTGCTGAATTCCATTTATAAAATTGAGTTAATATGTATAGAAAAATATAATGAACTACTTAGAGAAATTAATCTGTCTTTATCGCTTTGCAGATTATTGATAAAACAACAGGATAATATTCAATATGGGTTACGTTCAATAAAAAAAGAATTGGATTTTATTGTCTAGTTTGTTGTAATTCAGGTTTTATATATACAAGTCAATTAGTCCTTCTGGTGTCTCAACTAGAATAGTTTTGTTTTCTCTATCCACTTTTACTATAAATTCATCATTCATAGGAATTAAAATTTCAATACCATTTCTGTCTATTTCAAAAAGCGATTGTGCAGTCGAATCGTTTATAGCTTTTATGACTCCTACTTTTCCATAATTTAGATCTTCGACAATAAAACCAATAACTTCATGGAAATAGAATTTATTACCTGCAAGTTTGGGAAGTAAATCGAGGGGTAAATATAAATCACTTTTCATTATAGCATCTGCATCTGCTTCTTCATCAACGTCTTCAAATTTAATACGCAATAATTCTGATTTATGAAGCTGTGAGCGCTCGATAAAAAATGGAACGAGATTATTTCTTAAGTTTAAAAAAATAGCATCTAAGTTCTCATAAATTTCAGGTTGATCTGTATCAAGTTTAGCTAAAATTTCACCCTTAAAACTATATTTTTTTACAATTTTACCTAGATAAAAACAATCTTCTTTTCGCATGACGAATGATTTTTGTCATTCCCGCGAAGGCGGGAATCTTTTTAAGTGTATCTCAAAGCTAATGAGATTTCCACCTCCGTGGGAATTATTTAATCAAACTTGAAAAAGTTTGATTAAATAAAAAACTCCGATAAAAAATACCGGAGTTTAAAAGTATAAAAAATTATTTTTTTATTCTTCTTCGTTTGAAGCTTCTGTTTCAGCAGCAGGAGTTTCTTCTTCAGCAACTTCCTCTTCTACAACAGGAGCAGCTGCAGCGATACGAGCTTCATTAGCAGCTTTTTCAGCTTCAAAAGCTTTTGCTTTAGCATCAGCCTCAGCTTTAGCTAAACCGTCAACTTTAGCACCAACTTTGCTTGCTTTTTCTTCTACCCAAGCAGTAAACTTAGCTTCAGCCTGCTCTTCAGTTAAAGCACCTTTTCTAACACCACCTGCAAGATGATTTTTTAGTAAAGCACCTTCGTGAGATAAAATAGCTTTGGCTGTATCAGTTGGTTGTGCACCATTCTGTAACCATTGTACCGCACCATCAATATTTAATTCTATGGTTGCTGGGTTTGTGTTTGGATTGTAAGCACCTAATTTTTCTAGGTATTTACCATCTCTTTTTGAACGTGCATCTGCTGCTACGATCCAGTAGTAAGGTTTTCCTTTTTTACCGTGTCTTTGTAATCTAATCTTTACTGGCATAATAATTAATTATTTGAGGTTCTCGACCTCGGTTATTAATGAGGGCGCAAAGATACTATATTTTTTAATTATAATTCGAATTTTTTATTGAACTCTTCTTGACTTTTTCTATTTCCTAAAACCTGCCTGCCGGCAGGTAGGAATGGCTAAAATCCGCTTATATTTCGTTACTTTTATTATTCGTAGCGATGCTATGCCTTTCAAAAAGTGCTTTATCTGGACAAATTTCATCTCATTTTCGGTTAAAATAATAGACAAACGGGAGAAGGTAAATCTGTGGAATGCAGAAATGTAAGTTTACCGTTTTCTTTATTAATTTTAAAAACCGAAATATTGTGGCTTTTTTGATTTGCTACTAGCATAAATTTACCTGTAGGATCTAATGTAAAGTTTCTAGGCCAATCTCCATAAACACTTATATTTTGTGTTTTTTCAATAGTCCCATCCGATGGGTTCCTTTTAAAAACAGCCATAGAGTTTTCACCTCTATTGGAACCATATAAGAAATCTTCATTCTTTGACAAATGGATATCTGCGCAATAACTTGCTCCTTTAAAGCCATCATCTAAAGTTGAGGTGTTTTCTAACAATTCAAACCCATTATCTGTCTTTTTTCCAGATGTAATCGTATTTGCATATTCATTTATAATATATATAAATTGACCATCTTTTGTTAAAGAAAAATGTCTAGGACCAGCATGGTCTGTCATTTTGATAATAGAAGGTGTAACTAATCTGTAATCCTTTTTATTATGGTCTAATTGATACTTATAAACGCCATTCTTACCTAAATCTGAAATATATAAGTTGTCTTTGTGAAATTGAGCAGAATGTGCATGTGAAACGATACTGTCTATATTATGATTTAATATTTGAAAAGAATCATTTAAAGAACCATCATTTTTAATGGTATATATAGATGCATTCCCTCCAGTATAATTTGATGCGATGGCTTTATCTCCAGATTCATTGACCGAAATATGACAAGGGTGCGCACCGTGTGTACTAACGATATTTAAAGATGTTAAACGATTATCATCTTCAACTTTAAATGATGATGTTGTTCCATCTTCATTTTCATTTACAGCATAAACATAGTTCTTATCAGGTGAATATGTTAGGTATGATGGGTTTTCTGAGATTGCAGCTAGCTGTTTGTTTGTTAGCTCTCCGGTTTCAGTATTAAATTGAAACTGATAAATACCTTCACTGTCTCCGTCTGTATAGGTCCCTACATATAAAGATGTATTTGGGTTTGCACAATTCAATAAGCATATACTAAGGCATAATAAGAATAATTTGAACTTCATTATAAAATGATTTTAGCCTCTAAAATAGAATAATTTATTGAACCCGCATTATGTCATAGAAAATCTATTACAACTTGAAACCATTGCAAAATATATCGTTTCACTACATTTTCAATTTTAACCATAGCGAAGCTATGCTAAAACTTGGAAAATGCCATATTTTATTATGCTTTCAAGCTTCATTACGAAGTTCTATTACATAACGTGGGTTGAACAGTGAAAAAGTAAGTTTTGTTTAAAACTGTTCATAACTTTCATTTCCATAAGTTATAATATTCTGTATTTTTATAAACTTCGTTTAATAATTCTAAACGACTTAACACCAAACATTTAAATACAGATATGTACTTAATTTTCGATACAGAAACTACAGGATTGCCAAAACGTTGGGATGCGCCTATTACGGATACTGATAATTGGCCCAGATGTATACAAATTGCATGGCAACTGCATGATGCCATGGGGAATTGTATCGATCATCAAGATTATTTGGTACAACCAGAAGGTTTTAACATTCCTTATGATGCTGAGAAAATTCATGGTATTTCTACCGAATTAGCTCAAGAACAAGGTATCCCATTAGCAGAGGTTTTAGAAAAATTTAATGACGCTTTAAGTAAAACCAAATTTGTTGTTGGACAGAATGTGAAGTTCGATTTAAACATTATGGGTGCCGAATTTGTTCGTGGTGATGTTTCTAATCCATTACAGGAATTACCTGTTTTAGATACTTGTACAGAACATACGGCAAGTTTATGTCAGATTCCGGGAGGACGTTATGGTAAATTTAAATTACCAACATTAACCGAGTTACACGAGTTTTTATTTAAGACTCCTTTTGCAGAAGCCCATAATGCAACAGCAGATGTAGAGGCAACGACACGTTGCTTTTTTGAGTTGATTCGTTTAGGAGAATATACTAAAGAACAGCTCGATGTAGAACCTGATTATTTTCAGAATTTTAACGAAGCCAATCCAAAAGAAATTGAGCTTATTAAGTTAAAGCACGTTAATCTTAAACAAGAGAGTGCTAAAATTCAAGAGCGTCTTCAAAGTCTCAAGCAAGAAACAGTTTCTACCGAGGATATTAAGCAAAACATATCCGATTTAGCAGATGCTAGTTTCGTTCATCTTCACAATCATTCACAGTTTTCTGTATTACAATCAACGATGAGTGTTGGGGACATCGTGGCTGCTGCTGCTGCTCATAATATGCCTGCAGTGGCACTTACCGATCATGCGAATATGATGGGGGCATTTCATTTTATTAATGCCGTAAACAAAAAAAACAGCAGCATAGAGGCAAGTATCTCGGAAGCTGAGGAAAAAGGTGAGACTTCAGAAAAACAACTGATAAAACCAATCGTAGGATGTGAGTTTTTTGTGTGCGAAAATCATCAGGATAAATCAAGAAAAGATAATGGCTATCAAGTTGTATTGATAGCTAAAAACAAAAATGGCTATCATAATCTTGCAAAATTATCCTCGCATGCTTTTGTTAATGGATTTTACTATGTACCTAGAATAGATAAAAAACTTATACAAGAATATAAAGAAGATATTATAGTACTCACCGGTAATTTATATGGTGAAGTACCAAGTAAAGTTCTCAACATTGGTGAAAAGCAAGCCGAAGAAGCATTACTATGGTGGAAAAATGAGTTTGGGGACGATTTGTATGTAGAGCTGATGCGTCATAATCAAGAAGATGAAAATCGCGTAAATCCAACTTTGATAACATTAGCTAAAAAGCATGACGTAAAATTAGTTGCAACCAATAATACTTACTACCAAAAACAAGAAGATGCAAATGCACATGATATTTTATTATGTGTAAAGGATGGAGAAAAACAAGCCACTCCTATTGGAAGAGGAAGAGGCTATCGCTATGGGTTACCTAATCAGGAATACTATTTTAAGTCTTCTGAAGAAATGAAACAATTGTTTCATGATCAACCGGATGCCATTCTAAATATTAAGGAACTTGTTGATAAAATTGAAGGATTCCAACTAGCAAGAGATGTTCTTTTGCCAGCTTTTGATATCCCCGATGAATTTAAGCACGAAGAAGATTTAGTAGATGGAGGAAAGCGTGGTGAGAATGCCTATTTAAAGCATTTAACATTTGAAGGTGCAAAAAAACGTTATGGAGAACCACTTAGCGAAGAAGTAGTCGAACGATTAGATTTCGAATTGAGTGTTATAGAAAATACGGGGTATCCAGGATATTTCTTAATTGTTGAGGATTTTATTCGGGAAGCCCGAAACATGGATGTGTCTGTAGGTCCGGGACGTGGATCGGCTGCCGGATCGGTGGCAGCATATTGCTTGTGGATTACTAACATTGATCCCATGAAGTATGATTTGCTTTTTGAGCGTTTCTTGAACCCGGATCGTATTAGTATGCCAGATATTGATATCGATTTTGATGATGAAGGAAGAAGCCGTGTTATGGATTATGTGATTGAAAAATATGGAAGTAATCAAGTAGCACAAATTATTACTTACGGTACGATGGCAGCTAAATCTTCTATTCGAGATACGGCACGTGTATTAGATTTGCCTTTGTTTGATGCCGATAGAATAGCAAAGTTAATTCCAACGATGTCTAAACTGAGCAAGATTTTTGGTTTAGATGAAAAAGAATTAAGCAAAAAGTTTCGTGCTGAAGATTTAGAAAAAGTGAACCAGCTTCTAAATATTTCTGAAGGATCAGATTTAGAGGCAGAAACAGTGAATACCGCAAGAGCCCTGGAAGGTTCGGTTAGAAATACAGGAATTCACGCATGTGGAGTTATTATAACCCCTGACGATATTACAAAGTTTGTACCTGTGTCCGTAGCTAAAGATTCCGACTTATACGTCACACAGTTTGATAACTCGGTTGTAGAGGATGCCGGCTTATTAAAGATGGATTTTTTAGGGTTAAAGACGTTGACTTTAATAAAAGATACCGTTAAAATTGTAAAGGCAAAACATGATATTTTACTGGATCCGGAATCTTTTCCTTTAGATGATGAAGAAACATATGCTTTATTTCAACGCGGGGAAACGGTTGGCGTATTCCAATATGAATCTCCCGGTATGCAAAAACACCTTAGAGATTTAAAACCAACAGTTTTTGAAGATTTAATTGCCATGAATGCCTTGTATCGCCCGGGGCCTATGGAATATATTCCAAGCTTTGTTAGAAGAAAACATGGCGATGAAGATATTGAGTACGATTTACCAGCGATGGAAGAGTACTTAAAAGAAACCTACGGTATTACAGTATATCAAGAGCAGGTGATGTTACTTTCTCAAAAACTGGCCGGGTTTACAAAAGGTGAAGCCGATGTACTGCGTAAGGCGATGGGGAAAAAACAAATTGCGGTACTGGATAAAATGAAACCGAAATTTGTAGAGCAGGCGAGTGCAAATGGACATGATGCTAAAGTATTAGAAAAAGTTTGGAAAGATTGGGAAGCTTTCGCGAGTTATGCCTTTAATAAATCTCACTCTACATGTTATGCATGGATAGCCTACCAAACGGCCTATTTAAAAGCCCATTATCCTGCAGAATATATGGCAGCAGTATTATCCAATAATATGAACGATATAAAACAAGTTACTTTCTTCATGGAAGAATGTAAACGTATGAAAATGGATGTATTAGGGCCAGATGTTAATGAGTCGTATTATAAATTTTCTGTAAATCAAGATAATGCGGTGCGTTTTGGTATGGGAGCCATTAAAGGGGTTGGTCATGGTGCGGTAATGACTATTGTCGATAAAAGAAAAGAAGATGGTCCCTTTAAATCTATTTTCGATTTGGCGAAACGAATCGATTTAAGAGCAGCCAATAAAAAGGCTTTTGAAAATTTAGCTTTAGCCGGAGGGTTTGATTGTTTTGGAGATACACATCGCGCCCAGTATTTTCATAGAGAAGGAGATGGTATTACTTTTTTGGAAAAAGCCGTTAAGTATGGAAGTAAACACCAGGAAAATGAGAACTCATCACAAGTGAGTTTATTTGGGGCAGCAAGCGATGTACAAATAGCAGAGCCAGAAGTACCACCATGCGAAGAGTGGGGAACTATGGAAAAACTGGCCCAAGAACGTGAAGTTGTAGGTGTTTATATTTCTGGACATCCATTAGATGATTTTAGAACAGAAATGAAAACGTTTTGCAATGGAGCCATTGCGATGTTTAATAACTTAGAACCTTATGTGAACAGAGAAATTGTTTTTGGTGGTGTGGTAACCGATGTACAACATCGCGTAAGTAAACAAGGAAAAGGATGGGGTCTATTCACTGTTGAAGATTATACCGATAGTTTTGAATTCAGGATTTTTGGCGAAGAATATTTGAAATTCAGGCATTTTTTAATGAAGAACAATTTTGTGTTTGTGAAATCGTTTATTCGCGAAGGTTGGGTTAATAAGGATACAGGGAAAAAGAGTGATCCAAGATTACAGTTTAATAGTTTTCAATTACTGCATGATGTTATGGAAAATTATGCTAAAAAACTATCCATTCAGCTTAATATTAAAGATTTACAAGAGGAAAGTATTTTACGTTTAAAAGAATTGTTACAGATGCATCCTGGAAATCAGGCATTAAATTTCGTAGTGTACGATAATAAGGAGAAAATAAAATTACAAATGCCAAGCAGAAGGCAAAAGGTTAAAGTATCTCAGGAATTGCTTAGTGAATTAGAGAATCAGGATGTCATGTTTAAGTTGAATTGATAAATCCCTGCGAAGGCAGGGATCTCATGATTATGAAAAAATTAATACTCTATCATGTGATAGCTTTCTTAGTTTTAGAAATAATATTCTTTTTCTCTTCTGGAGCATTATTAAAATTAATAGCACCAGAAATTCAAAACGTCATATTATGGATTTATTTAAATCTGTTTGGAGTAGCTTTCCTTTTTGTTATAATCCTTGTTTTGTTTCTAATTAATAGAAAAAGGTATAAAAAGAAATACCATTAAAAGTTTTTAAACATGAAGTCATAATCTGATTAATTTCAGAAAATTTATAAGCAGATTACAGTTTTTCTGTTTGGTTGATAAATAATGTTAAGAATTCTCTATTCAAATAACTTTCTTTTTAAACCTTATAATTTATTATCCTAGAATTAATAAAACTTAAGACACCAGATTACTATACTATTCTTGTTTGTATGGTTGTCCAATACCAGTTTCGCATAAAGATTTTAAACTACCTAAATATCTTCCCCAATGATGATTGCAAAAACCAAAGAACTCACTTTCTTCAGTCCAATTTAAATGAGAAAATTTTAGAAAAGTATGGCCTTCTTTATCTTCAAGTTCAAAGGTTAATTTAGTCCCAATCCATTCTTTGTCTCCATCTATACACTCCCAAATCACATTGGTTAAAAAAGTCAATTCTAAAATTTTCATTTTATTAAAATATTCAGAACCAAATTTAAAATGGTTTACATGACCTATTTCAGGTTTTGCAGAAGTGTTATTTGTCCACCAGCCCTTAAGTCCTTGTTCTAAGGTTAATGCATTATAAACTTTTTCAACAGGAGCTTCAATTGTTAAATTATGCCTAATATTTGCCATTTTATACGTATTGAATTGTTAAGGTACGATTTTCAGTCTAGAGAGGTAGATACTATTTTATAACAGAACTGGTATAAGAGTCTGTTTAATTTGAGTTACCAATAAAAATAGATTGTTACGCTTCAACTGTATTCAGTTCAAGCTAGTCGTTCCTCCCTAATAATGACAATTCGCTTTATATTACAAGAAATTTATTTATCTACTTCCAAAAAAGCTTTCAAGCCATTGGTAATAAATCGATCCCAGGTCGTAGAGCAAACGTCATAACAATCAATATTGGGATTCAATCCAACTTGATGAAAATTAATGAAGCGCTTTCCGTTATATGCTTCTATTTTCCAATGCAGTACATGACCTATCCATTCTTTATTAAAATCAGGTTCACCATCGATACATTTCCAAATTAGTTCACTGTTAGGAGTGTATTCAATAATTTTAAAAGTCCACCAATAATCATTTTCGAATTGAATGGTAAATTGACCACCAGCCTTAAATTCAGAATTGCTTATTTTTCCCCACCATGAATGAAGCCCTTCGTTTAAAGCAAAGAAAGCGTGTTTAGAGCTCGTATTAACTTCTAATTGATTTTTGTAGTTTATATCCTGGTCTTGAAACTCTATTAATTTAGTATCCTTATCCATTTTTTGGTGTATTTAAGTAATCCTCCAGATCTTGTAATGAATTATCCCAGAATTGTGAGTAAAATTGAACCCATTTACTGACCTCTTTTAATGGTTTGGCATTGGCATAACAAAAACGTTCTCGTCCGTTTGCGTTTATATTTACTAAACCAGCTTCTTCGAGTGTTTTAATATGTTTGGTTACACCTTGTCTACTAATATCAAACTGACTGGATATTTGTGTAATGGATAGGGCTGAGGTTGCTATAACTAAGGCGTGAAAAATGTCACGCCTTGTTGGGTCTGCAATGGCTTTAAATAGTTTGGTTATTTTATCCTGCATTAACTAATTGTTTTAAGTAGTCCGTTAGCCCATTTATACAGTTATCCCAACCGCCGTTAAAGCTTTCGAACATCTTTACAGCCGTATCACCTTCATAATTGGAAATGCCAGAGTGTTCCAGATATAATTTAGTGCCATCCTCTGTAGATTCTAGCTCCCATGTTACTGTTGTTTCTGCTTTCATTTCGGCAACTATCCAAGTATAAACTAATTTGTACGGATTAGATTCTTTAACTTCACCACTAATGGTTGTGCAACCTTTTTCATTAGGCTCCGAAGTAAAGGTATATTGGTACCCTTTTTCAGCTTTAAAATCAGCTTGAATAAACCAGGCAGAAATTTCTTCAGCTTTTGAAATGGCATTCCATACTTTGTCTATGGAATGCTTAAATACCTTCTCTTTTTTAATAACATCATTCATAATAAGTTCGATTTTTAATTAATATGCAACTTTATGGTTGCTAAACTAGAGTAAATATTTTTAATATGCAACTTTTTGGTTGCTTAATATGAATTTAGTATAAATTGGTGCTGGTGTAAAAGGTTGAAAATGTTTGGCTTGTGTTAGTTGGGGTGGCGGTGTTTTTTTAGGAGAAGAATGTGTAAGCCTGACTATAATTGGGTTTGTGTATGTTCGGAACACGACAATAGTGCTAAACAATATTGGTATAAATAAAACAAATTGTTACATTGTAAGCTTTAGAAAATATTTTGACTAATTTTGTGTAATTAAAAATAAAATAAGAATTAAAATATAAATATTATGGCATTAGAAATAACAGATGCAACGTTTGAAGAAACGGTATTAAAAAGTGATAAACCAGTATTGGTTGATTTTTGGGCTGCTTGGTGTGGACCTTGTAGAATGGTTGGACCAATTATTGAGGAAATTAGTGGGGAATACGATGGTAAAGCTGTTGTAGGTAAAGTAGATGTAGATGCAAATCAGGAGTTTGCTGCAAAATATGGGGTGCGTAACATACCTACTGTTTTGGTTTTTAAAAATGGAGAGGTTGTTGGAAGACAAGTTGGTGTAGCTCCAAAGAACACATATACTGAAGCGATAGATTCGCATTTATAATAGATATATTAAAAGAAAATGGAAAAGGTTTGTCATTATGGCAAACCTTTTTTTTATTTTAGATGCAAATAAAAAAATAGATATGAGTGAACAAATAAAAGTACAAAATGCTATTGATAGCAAATTAATAGAAGAACGTAAAGTGTTTTTGTGGGGACAGGTTGATGATGATTCTGCTAAGCACGTTATAGAACGCTTATTGTATTTAGATGCATTAGAAACCAAGGATATTCACCTATATATTAATAGTCCGGGTGGTTATGTAACTTCAGGCTTTGCTATTTATGATTGTATGAAATCTTTAAAAAGTGATGTGTCAACAATTTGTACAGGATTTGCAGCTTCTATGGGATCTTTAATATTGTCTGCCGGAGAAAAAGGAAAACGCTTTATACAACCACATGCACGTGTTATGATTCATCAACCAAGTGGAGGCGCTCGTGGGCAAGCAAGTGATATAGAAATTACGGCAAAGGAAATTATAATTACTAAAGAATTAAGTGCGCAAATATTAGCAGATAATTGCGGACAAACTTTTGATAAAATAATGAAGGATTTTAATCGTGACCATTGGATGGGAGCCGATGAGTCTGTTGCTTATGGTATTGTTGATAGCGTTTTAGCCTCCTAGCCCCCGAAGGGGAATTCTACTCTTTCCCAGTAAAAAATATTTTTTAATAAATTATTATTAATTTGATCGTAATAAAATTTTTCACATAAGTTATTCCTCCCCTATGGGGAGGTTAGGAGGGGCTTGTATATGAATCTACAAAAAGAACTTAATAAAGCCGATGGTTTTAAAAACCTCGAGCTACTTGCAAAACAAGTAGTAGAAGGCTTTATTGCAGGAATGCATAAAAGTCCATTTCATGGTTTTTCTGCTGAATTTGCCGAACATAAAATTTACAATCAAGGAGAGAGCACGCGACATATAGATTGGAAATTATTTGCTAAAACAGATAAGCTTTATACCAAGCGCTATGATGATGAAACTAATTTGCGTTGTCATATCATTATAGATAACAGTAGCTCTATGCATTATCCAAAAATGGATTCATTCTCTATTAATAGTTTAAATAAAATAGGGTTTTCAGCTTTGGCTTCAGCATCTTTAATGCATATTTTAAAAAAGCAACGCGATGCTGTTGGGTTAAGTATTTATAGTGACGATTACGATTACTATGCACCAGAAAAGGGTAGTGAACGCCATCATCAAATGCTGTTAAATCATTTGAGTGATGCAGTGATTTCTAAACCCTTAAATAAAGAAACGGAAACCTATAAATATTTACACGAAATAGCGGAAAAGATTCATAGGCGCTCTATGATATTTTTGTTTACTGATATGTTTCAGACTTCCGAAGATGCTGTAAAACTGTTCGAAGCATTACGCCATTTAAAATATAACAAACACGAAGTGATTTTGTTTCATGTATTTGATAAAGAAAAGGAATTAACCTTTGATTTTGATAATAAACCCAAACGCTTTATTGATGTTGAAACAGGGGAGTACATTAATTTATACGCAGATACTATAAAAGACAATTATAAAAAAGCCGTGAGCGATTATTTTGAGGCTTTACGATTAAAGTGTGCGCAGTATAAGATTAAATATGTCGAGGCCGACATTAATAAAGATTTTAATAACATCCTCACAACATATATGATAGAGCGTCAAAAATTTGTGTGATCCCACACCAACCTCTCCTAAAAGAGACTACCGTATGCATACAAATATTGCATCATAAAAAGTAGGACACGAATGGCACAAATTTTCACTAATTAATCCGTCAATAGATAGATTTCAAGCCTATACAGACTAGGGATTCGTGTTCATGTTGAGTCCTATCTACGCCATAAACTATTAGATTCGTGTGAATTTGTGCCATTCGTGTCTTTTTTAAAGATGTGCACACACGGAAGTAAAAGAGAGGGACAAATACAGAAAAGAAAAATTTATTTTAAAAAACTTAAAAAAACATTTGAGATATAAAAAAAGGCGTGTATATTTGCAACCGCAATAAAGCAACGGTCTGGTAGTTCAGTTGGTTAGAATGTCGCCCTGTCACGGCGAAGGTCGCGGGTTCGAGTCCCGTCCAGACCGCAAAAATTGCAAAAAAGAAAGCTCTGAGAAATTAGAGCTTTTTTTGGTAATAACAAGAAGTTGTGTTGTTCCTAGAGGAATCTAGGATGTAGTAATACCAGAGTAAATTTGGTGTTCCAATGAGAAGCTTTCCTTTTTTCTGTGAAGAAGATTGGGATGCTTTTTTGTTTTAGAGATTAAGGGTATTGTTCTGTTCTTCTCTAATACGTTTGTTATAACCAGATTTTTTTCCTAGCCAAAATCCTAATAAGAAAATTAAAACTGGAGCTCCCAATACTATTAAGATTAAAATTATTTGCCATGGACCAATAGCGAGTATATTCACGATTTTGTGATTTAGCTGTTAAGTTTCAAATGTAATAAAAATATAGCCATAGACTTAATAAAGAAAACAAAAGCGTTATAAAATTTAGAATAACCTATAAAAATAGAAATCCCCGAGAGTTTCGACTCTCAGGGATTTAAAAACGATCTTTGTACAAACCCGTAAAGGTTATTTAAGACTAGTTAACTAATTTAAAATATAATTGTTTATGAAATAGATAATGATATTTTAGATATTTAAAGAATTAAACAATTCAAGCAATTTTTCATCTGAAGGTCTAGGTGCATATGCATCTACTAACTTACCTTCTGGATCTATTAAAATAAACCTCGGGATGGATCTAACTTTATAATCTTTAATAAATTTAGAATTGAAAGCGTTATTTGCAAATAATTGCACACCGGTTAATTCTTTCTCCTTAACCATATTTTCCCAGGTGTTAAATGCATATTTTTCATCAACAGAAATACTTACAAAGGTTATGTTTTTGCCATGGTATTGTTTTTCTACGTTTTTTAAGAAAGGGATTTCTTTTTTACACGGTCCACACCAGGTTGCCCAAATGTCTATATATACATACTTACCTTTTAAGTCATCTAACGAGGTTGTCTCTCCAATATGGTTTTTATAATCAAACTTAGGAGATAATTCTCCTTTTTTAACTTCCTTGTCATTTGTATTTACACTTACAACGCTTTTTATCTCTTTAGGCTCATATAGTGCTTTTAATTTTAATTTAGTCTCTTTAGATAAATCATTACGACTCATAAAATAATTATAATAAGTCTTAGCTTCGGCAGTTTTTTTAGTAATTGATAACAATCTGCTAAACTGTATAGCCATTTCATTTTTTAAAGCACCTATTTTAATTTTTTTAAAGACGCTATCAAGATATTTTTTGGTAATCTCATTTTTAGAGTTTCGTATGTTAAAATCTCTAATAAGTGTGATAGTGCATATTTGATTATATGATAAAGAATTTTTGTATAAGGATTCATTATCAAATTTGAAATTGAAAAATTTATCTGGCATAAAACCTTTAGGAGGTATATATTCTTGTGAATTTTTATCATTTGAAAAAGCTGTTTTATTTTTCTTCATGAAATAATAAAAAACATAATCGTTTAACTCTTCATAGCTAATGTTCTCTATTTCAAAAGAGTTAAAATCAGAATCTATATTGGCAATGTCATTTAATAATTCTAGGTTATTATTTTTAATGGTTTCCACCTTTTTTGTAAACTCATCTTCTTTTAGTGATAAAAACTTGAGAAAATCATCTCCTTTTATAGCGCTTGTATTTTGGGCTTTTGCCATTAGATAGTTGTTAATGGTTGCTCCTTTTCCTAAGAAGGATATAGAATTATTATAACCTTCAAGGCTTACAGCTAAATTTAAGTCATATCCATTTTTAAGATATAACGTTTGGTTTTGATCCCTTTTTCTTAATGAAAGGGTAAACGTATTAAAGTTTCCTACTTTGAGGGTGTCTTTAAAAAATCCGTCGTTGTTTACTTTAATTGTTTTCTTAAAACCAGACAAACTTGTTATTTGTAATGAGTCTAGGTCTGCATTCATAATTTTGCCAGAAAGTGTAGCGTATTCTTTTTCTTGACTATAGCATAAATTTATGTATGTCAAGGCTATAAATAAATATAATATGTATTTCATAATTTATTTTTTAGAGATAACATTAAATTTCTAATTGATTAAATAAATCAATAAGGTCGGGGTTTGATGGTCTAGGTGCTTTTGAGTTCACTATTTTGCCTTCAGGATCAATAAGTATAAATCTAGGAATAGCCTTGATGTTATAATCTTTAATAAATTTAGAATCAAAAGCATTATCTGCAAATAATTGAATGCCTGTTAGTTCTTTGTCAGTAACCATTTTTTTCCAAGAATCATAGGCGGGTTTTGTATCTACAGAAATGCTTACAAATTCAATGTTTTTACCATGGTATTTTTTTTCTACATCTTTTAAAAAAGGAATCTCTTTTTTGCAAGGGCCGCACCAGGTTGCCCAGACATCGATATACACATATTTGCCTTTTAAATCGTCCAGGGAGGTTGTGCCACCGGCAAAATTTTCATAATTGGTAAATTTGGAAGACAGAGCTCCTTTTTTTAAACGTTGGTTTTTATTATAAAAATCTGTGAATTCTGTTTTAATATCTTCATCAGATAATATAGAAGTAAAATAATCTAGATAAGTTTTAGCTACTTCCTGATTCTCGTCATTTAGAAATCTAAAACCAACATTTTTAAGAGTAAAATCTTTTACTAACGGAATACCTATGGTGCTGCATATACTATCTATAAATTTGATTTTCTCATCACTATTACGGTCACTCAAATCCTTAAAGTTTATAGTTCTTATCGGAATTACATTTGATAGATTTGAATAGCTTTCAGAATTAATGTATAAGTCTTCATTATCAGATTTAAAACTTAAAAAGGCTTGAGGCAAAAATCCAGATGATGGTGTATACGTTTTTGTAGTATCTCTATAGGCTTCATTTTGTTTTAAATAGTGATACATCATATAATTAGAAATTTCATTCCAAAAGATATTTTCAGTTTCGAAGGTTATAAAGTTTTTATCTTCAATCAGAGCATTCTGCAGCATGGCAGATGCGCTATCTGTTACCTTGTTTGCTAACCTTGTAAAGTCTTGTTCAGAGAGTTTTGGAAGGCTACTTAATTTAATTTTCTCTTTGATGAATACTGCTTTGGATCTATAGTAGTTATTGACATCTGCCCCAATTCCTGAAAACGAAATGGTACTGTTGGTTGAGTCTTTGCTTATGTTAATATTTAAGTTATAGTTATTCTGAAGAAATATAGAATACCAGTTCTTTCCGGAACTTAACTTATATGCTTTTACTTTATCAATTACTAAGGTATCATTGAAGGTGCCATCATCATTGATCGCTATTGACTTTTTAAAATTGGTAGAGGCATTATGCAGAAATAAAGAGTCTACTTTTTTATCATTTATGGTGCCAGATATAAGAGCAAAATCATTCACCTTGTTTTTACAAGAAACTATACTAAATAGTACTAGTATTATATATATTGTATTTTTCATTTTTATTTATTTAAAAAGATTATTATAGTTTGATGGTTAAAAGAAGGTCTAAGATTTTAAGCTCACCTTGCGTTTAAAACAAGGTGAGAAAAAAACTAATTCAAAAAAACATATAGATAAAACTGTTAAGGGTTGTTTACCAAATCAGGATTGTCCGCTAATATTTTGTCTGAAAACTGAAGTACTAATCTATCTTCATCAAGTGTAAAGGTTTCTTTAACCGAGCCATCTACATCATATAAAGTATGTACATAAGGTTTTTTGTCTTGAAATAAAGGATCATTCCATAGGCGTCGCATATCGTACCATAACTCTCCTTTTACTGCAAACTCTCGTGTGCGTTCTTCAAATATATATATTATTAAATCATCTTGCGAAAGACCAGCTGGTACTGGAGCATCTATTGGATTCATACGATGCATCCGTAAAAATTCAAGGTCTTCAATTGCGCCACTTAAGTCGTTGGTTCGTGCTTTACATTCGGCGCGAAGTAAATAAATATCAGGTATTCTTATGCCACGATCTATTACCAGACTACCAATTTTTCTATATACTCCGGGAACTATAAATTCTGGGGTAGAAGGAAAAGGAGGGAATGGTTTTCTGGAGAAAAAATGATGTAATCTAAAATCGCTTGCGCCAAAAATTGCTGATACGTCTGGTGAAAGTAACACCGCTGAGCTAGTAAATCCAGCAGTATGGCGTACAGACATGGTAAATGCAACTTCTAGATTATCAACAGGCGTATCAAAAGGAGGCCCAAAAAATCCGGCGGCATGCACACCTCCGGGTAATGTGCTTACATTATAATCGTATAGGCGTACTTCTGTTCCTGCTTGCAAATCGCTAAACGCTGTATCAAAAAGAGGAATCGCTTCATTAAAGCGGTTTTGATAGACATAGATTTTACCCAATAGTACCTCGGCAGCACCTTTAGACATCCGTGGTTTTTCACTTACTCCAATAGGTAATAAAGGAATTGCCGCGGTTAAGTCCGCTATAATAAAGTCATAAATTTCTTGAACTGTTGCACGCGTGAAACTTGCAACTGTAACATCTGCTTCCGTAACAATGGGAACACCTAAATCGGTGGATGCTGTCGCAGTGTTATAAGGCTTCCCATAAAAATTAATAAGTTCAAAATATACAGCGGCTCTAGCGGCTCTTGCTTCTGCCATGATGTTGTTTTTTTCGGCTTCGGTACCTCCAGAGGAGTCTAATACCTCATTGATCACCTTATTATATACATAGATACGTTGCATATATAATAATAGCCAATCGGAGAATTGACCGCCTTCTCTTTCTGGGTCTATAACTCCGGGTTCCCATGCAAAATTGTTACGTCTTGGATCTGCTTCTCCATAAGTAGAAGAAAAGTGTGGTTCTAATCCACAGATTTCAAAAGATCGGTTAACCTCTTGGTCACCAGCAGCAATGTTAAACCAAAGCCCATTGCCACTTAATAATAAATTATAATCTTCTGTGGTTTCTGCAATCAGGACACCATTAGGAGTGATTTCAAGAAAATCATCTGAACATGAGTACATACTAAATACCATAGCTAAGGCGAGTATTACTTTAATTGATTTTATATATAGAGTTTTCATTTGTTTATTCTTTTTTAAAAGGTTAAATGCATCCCAAATGTGACAGAACTTTGATTGAATGGCGTCGTGAATCTTGAGCCACCTGCAGCGTCATGAAATTCTGGGTCAATGCCTTTATTGTTATCTTTCCAAAGCATGACATTATTAAGCATGAGCCTAAAACTTAAATGGCTTGCATTTATTTTTTGAATTACCGTATCAGGAAGTGTATAGGACAATGAAATATCTCTTAGCTTAATATAAGAGGCTGAGGTTACATTAATATCTCCATATTTATAATACCTAATATCTCTGTCAAGCGTATTAGATAAAGGTGTATACCCTGGTGTATTTGTATTGGCTTCATCACCGGGTTGTTGCCACCTGTTTACAAAATCGGCATGTACATTACCTCTTGTAAAACTGTTTCTTCCGCCCTCAAGAGGTCTACCAGAATAAGCTCCTGAGCCAGGAGTGTCTGTAAACATGACATGCCCTAAATTATATATCATGTTAGCGGTTAAGGCCAAACCTTTGTAGCTAAAACTATTGGTAAAACCACCAGACCATTTGGGTTGGTATGTACCCATAAACAGGAGGTCTTCAAAGTCGGCAGCACCTTGCTCCGAAGTTATGGTGCCGTCTGCTAACCTAATTTCTGGACTTCCTTCATTATTTAGTCCAACAAAATCGTAAGCAAATATGGGGAAGGCCGAATAGCCAGGTTGTGGAGGCCTTAACCCAACTTGCACATTGGTAATGGTATTTGCGCTTGAGTTTAAGCTTGTAATTTTATTTTTATTATAGCCTAAAGTCAGTCCAGTATGCCAACTAAAGTCGCCATCAATATTTAGTGTTTGAAGAGATACCTCTATACCTTTGTTTTCTAAAGATCCTGAATTACCCGGTATTTGCGCAAACCCAGTAAAGGTATTGGTTAAGATCTCATCTAAGAGATCATCTGTCTTATTTTCATAATAATCGAGACTACCTCTTAACCTATTATTAAATATTCCAAAATCAAGACCAATATTTAAATTCTCTGTACGTTCCCAAGTTAATTTCTTGTTGCCAGGTGCTGTAATCTCATTAGCCAATCCTGCTGTATAAGCAAAGGTATTTGTCGCTCTTGTTCTTAAAACATCGAAGGAAGCAGCGCCACCTGGTGCTGGAGAATTTCCTGTAATACCATAGGTGCCTCGTAAGGCTAAATTATCAATCCAGTTTACGCCAGACATAAAATCCTCTTTACCTATGTTCCATTTTAAACCAGCACTCCAAACCGGTCTGTTTTGCGCCGATTTATCCAAACCGAATAAGTTAGATTCATCTGCTCTAACACTACCACTAATGGTATATTTATTATTAAATGTGTAAGCGGCATTGGCATACATTGATGTAAATCTAAAAAGCACCTCAGACTCCCCAAAAGGCTCATTAGAATTTGTAATACGGCTTCTACCAAAAGAGTTGACAACCAAAGTTCCTGTAATACCAGATCTGAGCGCTTCATAATCCAGAGCTGGAGCTAATTGGGACCTTAAGTCATATCCCCTGATAAAGTTTTGCCGGTTATTAAATAGTTGTTCCTGAGATTCATACCCGGCCAATGCCGTTACTTTATGTAGCCCGTCATTAAAACTGCCATCATAGGCTAATTGATTACGGAAAGTCCAATTTTTAACAAAGCGGTCGAACGTTCTATAATAACCGCCTTCTGTGGGTAAATGAAAGGTAGGATTATCTCCAGGATTGGCTCCGGGAATGGTAAAGAATATAATATCTGACCTCACACCATAAGAATCTTGAGAATCAAAAGATTCACTTTTGCTATTTTGGTGAAAGTACCCATAAGTGCCTTCATACTTTAATCCTTTAAATAAGTCTATGGTTAATCCAGCTGTAAGTCTCGCGCTTAAGGCATTGGCATCAGTGAATCCATAATTTACTTCATCCAGCGGCGTATAATCTAAATTAATACCACTTACGTTTTCCAAATCTGGACGTTGAAAATTAGAAAAATGTTGTAGAGCATTCATAGTAAGATTGTTACCGCTCCCGTCTTGAAACAAGGCATAAGGCGTAAACCGATTATCGGCTTGAATAGCTCTTTTGGCTTCTGTAACGCTATTGGTTAAGTCGGTATTCAATCTAAAATTAACTCGCTCACCAATTTTAAAGTCCTGACGCACATTAAGCTTATAGGTTTCATCTTTTTCTCCTGGGCTGCTGCTTTGATTATTTGTATAAGCTATAGAACCATAAAAGGCATGTTTTTCACCGCCTCCTTGTACTGATAAGGTATGATTATTTATATAAGCATTCCGGTATAATAGATCTTCTATCTGACTTAAATTATTAGTGTTTGCTAAATCATTTAGCATGGCATCTGCGGTAGTTTGATTGATTACACCATTGTCTAAATCGTATAGAATTTGATTATGTACTGAGATATTCTTTGTAGGGCCACTTTGTTGATTATAAAATAATTGTGAGTTATAAGGGAATGTCCCTGGATCAAACAATTCTCTGGCGGTTTGAATGAATTGTTGACTATTTAATACTGGTCTGTAATCAAGATCTGGTTTGCCTTGAAAGTTTATAAACGTATCGTAATCGATTCTTGTTTTTTTATTAAAACCTCCTCGTTTCGTAGTAATCACGATAACCCCATTGGCTGCTCTTGCTCCCCAAATAGAGGCAGCTGTTGCGTCTTTAAGTACAGTGATATCCTCTACATCCTGAGGGTTTAATGAAGACACATCGGCAAGCGCAACACCATCTACCACAAACAGGGGGTTTTGATTTCCGTTAATAGTACTTAAACCTCTAATTAAAATACCACTGTCGTTAGACGAACCAATGGTGTTATTTGGTGCATTATTAATAACCAAGCCTGGTACTAAGCCATCTAAGCGTTGCAATACATTCATACTGGTAGACCGATCTTTTAAGGTGCTCATTTCTGGTTTGGCGTAAGCCCCTGTACTACGTTCTTTAGATATTTGTTGATAACCGGTTACTACAACCTCAGCTAATTCGGCTAGTTCTTCTTCTAGTACCAAATTAATTGTAGATTGATTTCCAACGGTTATTTCCTGTGTTTCAAAACCTAAAAAAGAGAATACTAAAACATTGTCGAGCGTTGGGACTGTAATACTATAAGTTCCGTCAAAATTGGTTGCTGTGCCATTAGTAGTTCCTTTTATTAAAACCACTACACCAGGTAATGGTAACCCTTCTTCATCTATAACTTTTCCAGAAACCTGTTTTTGTTGTGCTTTAGATTTTTCCTTTATAAGAATCGTATTATTGGTAGTCACTACCAAGTTAAAATCACCTTGTGATAAACTTTTTTGTAATAACTTATTAGTACGGATGATTCCTTTTTTTACTTCTATGGACTGAAAGTCTTTAAAGATACCTTCTTCATAGATGAATTTGTAGTCGGTTTGCTGTTTTATGAGGTCGAATACTTCATCGACAGTCAATGTTTTATCAGCGTCAATTTTAATTCTGGAATTTTGAGATACCGCATTATTAGGTGTAAAGCTAAAAACGGTTGCACAGCATAAAAAAATAAAGACCCTCATTACATTTATTATTATCTGTTTTTTTCTGAGAAAGAAAAGAACATGCTTTAATTTAATTTCCATAAATTTGTATGTTATTAGTTAGTTATATATATTAATTAATTGATAATGACAGGGGTGAAGTCGAATGCTTTGAACGGTTTTGACTTTGTCCCTTTGATTTTTTAATGTTTTTTTATACCATAGGCTATTCTTATTTTATAATGATTGTTTTATTATTGATTTCGTAATTGTTTATTGAAACGGACTTTATAGCCGATAGTATTTCTTCAATACTCTGATTTTTCCCCAGAACACCTTTGAATCTCACTTTTTCTAAAGATTTATCAATGAATATAACATCCATATCATACCACCTGGACAATACTTTAGCGATATCTTTTAAAGGTTTGTTTTTAAAACTAAAGACGCCATCTTTCCATGCGATTTCATCATAAATATCAACCAAAACAGTCTTTATTTCTTCATCGTTAGCATTGGTGATTGATTGTTCTCCAGGGGATAATATCACGGTGTTGATGGCGTTATTAATAGACACTTTTCCTTCTACTAAAGTTGTATATGTATTGGTTTCATCTTTATATGCTTTTATGTTAAACTCAGTACCCAAAACTTCAATGTCTTGAGTGTTGGTGCGTACTTTGAACTTAGATCCACTATGTAAGATGCTAGGGGATACATCAAAATAGGCTTCGCCATAAATCAATTCCACCTTTCTGGTTTTACCTTCAACAAAATTTACAGGATATTTAAGTTTAGATTCTGAATTTAACCATACTTGAGTACCGTCTGATAGTTTTAATAAATAATGCCCGCCTCTGGGAATGGTTAAATAGTTATGTGCTATTTGGTCTTTGAGAGTGTTAACAGGCTTATAAATAATTTTCTCTCCATTGCTCTCTAGATTATCAGACGTATATATTTGCCCTTTTTCCAAGGCTACGACTGAACCGTTATCAAGTGTCAAAGTAGCTTTATCTGTACCAGCTTTTATATTATTATTTACAATTATGGGTTCACTAATTTGTGTATTATCTTTATTAAAGATAAAGGTAAGCGAGATTAGAAGTGCAATTGAGGCTGCTGCTATGTATTTGTATTTTAACCAAGGCGTCGTTCTTAATCGCTTTACATCTTTTTCTTGCTTCAATATATTATCCCAAATGTCATTATAGGCTTTATGCAGATCATCTTCGTTATAAATTGTATTGAGATAGTAATCATTCTTTATATGCGCTTCAAAGATTTTTTGGTTTTCAGAATCCGACAACCACTTACTGAGCTTGTCTTGTTCTGCATCTGTTATAGTATTTGTTAAATATTTTAGAATTAATTTTTTCATTATTACAATTGGATTACTATATAGAAGTAGGTCTTGGTTATATAAAACCCTTAAAAAAAAAAGATTTTTTTCTTTTTTTTAATTTAGTGTCTATATTCACACATTGGTATTTTGTAAAATTTTTTAATTAATGGGGGATTTTGAATTAATTAATGCAATAGAGAAAGATGATAATAATGCCTTTAAATTGTTATTTAACAAGTATTATATTCCACTTATAAATTATATACAAGTACATGCCAGAGATAAAGACTTATCTAAAGATGTGGTGCAACAAACATTTATAGTATTATGGAAGCAACGTTATGAGCTTAACATTTCTAAATCTGTTAAAGGCTATCTTCATACACTGGCTTACCGCATTTATGTAGATCATTACCGTAATTTAAAACGCAAGAATATTTTTTTAGAAGAATTAAAGGAAAGAAAACTTAGAGAATCTATTTTTGAAGATAAAGAAAAAAGAGAAAGTCATCTATTAAAGCTAAGAACATTAATAGATGCTTTGCCTCCTAAATGTAAAGAAATTTTGCAACTTAATAAAATGAATGGCTTAAAGTATGAGGAAATTGCAGAGCAGTTAGGTATTTCTAAAAAAACTGTTGAAGCTCAAATGCGAATAGCGTTTCAAAAAATTCGCAAAGGGTTTAAGGATGATAATCTGATTTTATTTGTTATTAGAAGTTTAAATGGGATCTTAAAACTCCAAAAATAACCCATCAAACTTATCACATCAACAAGGTGTTTTTTTGCTTTAGGGAATAGTAAACGACAATTTTTGAAACTAAATATAGAGCTAATAGATAGGTGATTAAGACTGATTAAAACAAAATTTAGTTAGGTGTTTTTGTTTTATAAAGGTTTTTATTTGAATAGATGTGACTTTTATTTAATAGGTGTGTCTTATAATTGCTATTAATCAATAAAAAAGGTTTGCAAGGACATGCATATTCTTTTAAAAAAGGAAGGGTTACAAGAAATTGTAACTCTTTTTATTCTAAACTCGAATATTTCCAAATGTTAGATTTTATTGGAAAAACATAGATGAGGTTAGTTTATTAAGAATAGAGGGATTAAATTTAAAAGAGACTGTTTAAAGAGTAATATACTTTGTCATTCTGAACGCAATGAAGAATCTCTTTAAAATATAATATGCTGATTTATAAAATATAAGATTCTTCGCTACGCTCTGAATGAACTTTTTAGAGACAACCTCTTTTGCACCTTATTAAATAAGGTGGACAAACTCAAAACTTAAGTATAAAAAAGGTTAAGACTTTTCTTTTAAAAACTCTTCAATTTTATTGTTTAATGCTTCTCCATATAAATTCTTACCAACTATAGTTCCATCATTGGTAATAAGAACATTTGCAGGAATGCCTCTTATCGCATATAAACTTGCAGAAGGACAACCCCATCTTTTTAAGTTAGACCCATTAATCCAAGCAAAATTTTCATCCTTAATGGCTTTTTTCCACTTTTCATCATCATCGTCATATGAAACCGCAAACATTTCAAGTCCTTGCGGATGGTATTTACTATAAGTTTCTTTTAAAGCTGGGATAATTTGTCGACAAGGCCCACACCAAGAAGCCCAAAAGTCAACAAAAACCAATTTGTTACCTTTTACGATATCTGATAATTTTATTTGGTTTCCATTAACACCTAATACTGAAAAGTCAAGAAATGGATTTCCAACTGCAGACAAACGTGTATTTGTAATTGATTTTCCAAGCTTGCTACCAAGATTACTTTTCTTTACATTATCTGTAAACGTTTGATATATAGAATCCAGTTGATTAAGGTCTAAATAATTCCGAACATATATATTTAGAACATTTGGCGTAAAAGGGGAACTTTTGTTTTCGGTTATAAATGTTTTTGCATGTGCTACTTTCACATTATTTCGAAACGTTTCTAAGGTATTGCTAACATTTTTTTTATCTTCTTCAGAAGCATGCTCATCACGCCATATTTCTCTAGCTTGTTTTACGATATCTCTTTCTTCAGCTTCAATGGCTCTCATTTTTTTAGTAAATGATTCCATTAAAGGTTGAAATGTTCCTCCAGCAATTTTAGACTTAGAGATCGTGTCCGCTATTGTAATATTGTAATTGGTGTTTTCAAGACAAAATCTTTTGACGCCATTTTTGCCTTCAAATGATAATCCGTAAACATCAGGAATATTAACAAATCCTTCAAATTCAAACGTGTTGTTTTTTATGGTTGTACTGTCGATTTTTTTAAATTTATAACCCTCTTGTTTGTTTAGGTAAACTTTTCCTTTAGTCTTTGTATTTGTAACTCCCTGTATGTGATATGCTGGTTTTGAACTACACGATGATAAAAATATCACTAGACCTATAATAATTAAATATCTCATTTGTTTCTTCTTTTTAAGTCCCAATTTTTTGAATCATTAATGCGTTTAATCTGTTTATCAATAAATACTGTTGATTCATTATTTTTAAGAGCTACAGTACGAACTTCATTAGCTTTTTTTAAAGCTTTATCAAATTGAAAATTCCTTGTTACAATATAAAAATATGTGTTTAAATATTCTGGGTTTGGGTTGCGCTCTAATAAATTTTCCATCCATTGTATACCAGCTTCACCTTCATTAGGCCTACCTGTAAGGTTGCCTAACAGACTAGTTAGCGACAGTGTGTACATATCATTATTTTTACCATACTTATTTAGAAAAGCCGTTCCTCTCCTCATGTATTCCTTAATGTTGTATTTTGAATCTCCTTCTTTCGCTAAAAAAGCACTATAAAACATTTCGTATTCGTCATAATAAGAGTACTGTTTTTCCTTAAATTGCTTCATTGCCGTTTCATAGTCTTCTTTAGATCCAGAATTAACGATTCCCTTTATATGCCAGAGGTATG
Source organism: Flavivirga spongiicola (assembly GCF_030540825.1). Taxonomy (NCBI): domain Bacteria; kingdom Pseudomonadati; phylum Bacteroidota; class Flavobacteriia; order Flavobacteriales; family Flavobacteriaceae; genus Flavivirga; species Flavivirga spongiicola. Next base: position 1,471,856 of record NZ_JAUOEO010000001.1, on the reverse strand, counting down.
ATTTTGCAATAAAACCATCTACTTCTTTTTGTCCAACCGATTTATAATACTCATTCTTCTTATTTTCTATATAATTAAAAAGAGTTGTGAATGGTGTCACTTTTATTAAAGTCACTAAATCAAAAGTAAATTTGCTCACTTTTTCATCATCACTTAGGTTATTAAAGTATTCATTAAAATCTGTAGTGGCTTTTTCGTTTCTATACAGTTCCTTAAGTTTTGTAAAATACTTAAAAACGAACGCTTCACTTCTGTCACCTGAATCCCATTGTTTTACAAGAGACATTAAGTTTTTTTCAGGATTCATAGCTGTTTTGGCAAGTTCAATCAAGTTTTCCAGGCTCATGCTGCCAACCCCTGAATGTACCATATCCCCATGTTTATTTAAAAACATTAAGGTTGGGTATGCTGAAACTTGATATTTTTTACCTATTTCAACCCCAATACCTTTATCATCACATTGTACTTTACAATTGATAAAATTATTATTGAAAAAATGGCCTGCTTCCTCTAAAGAAAAAACTTCTTTGTCTAATACTTTGCAGGGACCACACCATGAGGTGTAAAAATCTATGAATATTAATTTATCCTCAAGTTTTGCTTTTTCTAGTGCTTTTTCTAAATCATGCATAAACGCAATACCCTGAGCCTCTACTTTTGGTGTAAAGCATACAAGTAGCATAGTAAAAAGGGCCTTATAAATAAGGCTCTTTTTACTATTGAATTGTGAGTTTGTTATACGCTCTTTATAACTGTTCATAACCAGGGTTTTGATCCATTGGCTCATTAAACTCAATCTCTGCACTTGGTATTGGCCAAATAAGCTGATTTACTGAGGTCACCTCAGATTTAAGTCCAAAAACCAAAGGCTCTCCACTTGTATCCTTAAGTCTAATGGCAGCAAACCACTCTTCGCCTTTTTCAAAGCCGATTTCTTTAGCGATCTCATTGTAAATGGTTAAGCTTAAATCGTTATCTGATATTGAAGATGCGTCCAATAGTGTTTCACCAGCACGTACTCTAAGTTCATTTATAGCATCAATGGCATCATTTTTATTTCCTAAACGAGCATGAGCTTCGGCTTGTATTAAAAGCATTTGGCTAGTTCGCATATAAAACATGACACCTTTTTCTCCACCAAAAGACATTTTAGGAACCGTCAAGGCATCATTAATTTCTTCTATGTATAGAGGCGCTCTCAAATCGGCTCCTAGTAAAGTTTCGAAGGCTGGAGATATAGATATAAGACCTCCAAAAATATTTAACATACTATCTACATTTCGAGTTGCAATGCTGGCTAATCTATCATCCACAGCTCTTGTAAAAAGCAATTCTGAAGAATCAAAACCAGTATTAAAAACTTCGGCGTAAGTTCCTGCCATAGATCTACCAGAATCGTTAAGTACTTGTTGTGCTATTGTAATAGCTTCTTGTAAATCTGCATCCGTTCCCCTCATTAATAAAACTTCTGCTTTATATGCCTTGGCCAATAGCTTAGAAGGTCTATATGGTGTAGAAAAGTCAGAGGCGTTAGCAATCACAAAATCCAAATCTTCTAACAACATGGTATATGTGTCAGCTACTGTTTCACGCCCCTGATTTGCATTTGATAAATCTGCGGTAGCTCGTCTCATTAAGCCTCCGTAAGGGGAATTTAAATCCCAATGTTGCCCAAAATAACGGAACAGATAGTATTGTCCAAAAAAGCGCATAAATGTTGCTTCTGCTATAATTTCATTGCGTCTTTCTGGGCTATTGAATTCTGAAGGAGATAAAGCCGAAGTGCCTTCAATAGCAAAATTTGCCGAATTTATCATATCAGAACTTTGGTTCCAACCATTAGACGATGTAAATTCATTTTCTATAAGCTGATCATCAAACGAACCAAAACCTCCTACAGCTAGTCCAGCCATAAGACTACCACTGGTAACATAATCTGCTGCGAAAGGCGCCTCATTTATGGATTCTAAAGGAACAAAGGCTCCATTTAGCGCTTGTTCAGCTTGCGCAGAATTTGTAACAGCATTTTCTTTTACTAACTGGTGGGGCGGTATTTCTTTTATATCACAAGACATAATGCAAAAGAAAAACAACATGCCAACTATATAATTTATATTATTATTCATCATTTTATTTTTTAATTATTAAATAATCTGGTGGCCATTAATTATGTTTAGAAATCTATTCTAACACCAAATCTAAATGTTCGCTCTTGTGGATAACTAGAATTATCGTAAACAGTTCCAATAGTGGAGCTAGGGCTAGAGCCTGAACCATTAGGTACAAACCCAAATTCTCCAAGACCATAGCCTGGGTATTTTGTAAATGTCACCACATTATTTACAGAGCCAAATAATGTAAAACGTTTAATAAAGTTAGTTTTTTCTAGTACTTTTTTAGACAAATCATACGAAAGTACAATTTCTTGAATCCTAAAGTGAGACGCATCGTATAACCAAAAATCATTTAATTTATTGGTGAAATATTGATTCATAAAAGCGGGGTATTTTGCATTAGGATTATTAGGCGTCCAACGCTGTAAAGCAATGGCATCTCTATTACTAGGGTCAGTATTGACCGTTCCAAACTGATCCTCACCATACGCCCAATATTTATCTCCACCTATTTGGAAGGTAGATCTAACATTTAACCTAAAACCTTCATATTCAAAATTCATGTAGACTCCCCCTGTATAATCTGGTTGCGTACTACCTATAACGACTCTATCCTCTGGGTCATCATTCCAACTTCTTTTTTGTGTAACACGACCATCTCCTGTGTTATCTACAAACTTTATATGACCAGGAATCGTATTATAAAATGATTCTTGATACCTAGTATCTGGATCTATGGCTTCAATTTCATCAATTTCATCATAGCTCTGAAAAAGCCCATCGGTTTGAAAACCAAATATTTGACCTAAAGGCTGTCCTACTTCATAAACTAAATTACCTATTACTGTACTAGATGGGTTTGATAAACTTGATCCACGTTCTCTATCTCCAAAACTTACTAGTTTGTTTTTATTTTTTGAAATATTAGCACCTAAATCAAAAGTTAATTTTTCATTCTGTACTATTACGGCGCTCAAACCTATTTCTATACCTTTATTATTAATGGCTCCTATGTTAGAGCTAATTATATCACTACTCGTGCTTGGAGGCAAGGATCTACTAAGTAACATATCGTCTACATCTTTGTTATAAACATCTATGGATCCTCTAATTTTATTACCCTTCATAAACCCAAAATCTAGCCCAAAGTTATATTCCGTACTGGTTTCCCATTTTAAATCAGGATTAGCAAGACTTGTTATTCTAGAAGTAGGATTATTTAAGTAAGCACTAGCCGACCCTACACGTGCTAAATGCTCATAAGCTCCTACACGATCATTACCAGATTTTCCATAACTCACACGTAATTTAAATAAATTTAATGTGTTTTTTATGCCTTCAAAAAAAGGCTCACTAGAGACTATGTATCCTGCAGATATTGATGGAAAAAATGCATATTGATTATTGACACCAAATCGTGAAGACCCATCTATCCTTCCCGAAGCTTCTAATAGGTAACGTTTTTTGTATTGGTAATTGGCACGTGCAAAATAACCTATAGAAGAGGTTTGTTGTTCATTGTAAGCAGAACCAACAAATTCTGTGGCATCTCCAGGCGTATTTAAAATGTAATCGTCTGGAAATCCTTCATATACACTTGCTTCACTTGAACTAATTCTTTTGTTCCATTCCATCCCTAATGTAGCAGAAATGTCATGTTCATTAATTTCTTTTAAATAAGAAAGGTAATTTGTAAATATCTTACTTGTAACTTCAGATTCTCTTGTAGTAAGTAAGCCCCCTCCATCTGTTGTTAGGCTTCTAAATTGCAATAAAGATCTATCTGTAAAACTAGGATGGTATTGATATCCCTCCGTCGTTGCCACATAGTAACTATATTGAGATCTAAATGTTAAATCCTTAAATGGGTTAATTTCAATATATGGTGTAAGATTAACATTTCTGCCTAGATTATCATTTTTTACTTCTTTCGCTAAAACAAGAGGATTATCTCTAGCCCGTAATATTGTCGTTTGAGCCCATGGTGGTCCAAATGTTCTTTCATAAAAATCTATAAAATAACTACCATCATCATTAAAAGCCTTTAAATCTGGGCGCATATTGGTTGCCGTTCTAATTGTTGCATCACCATTTTTTCTAGAATTAGTGCCTCCTAAAATACTGAATCCCATTTTGACCTTGTCACTAAATCTATTATCAAAATTTAATGACAGTGTGTTTCTTTTAAACTTAGTTCCAACGACTATACCCTCTTCTGTATGGTCATTATAAGAAAACGAATATTGCATATTTTCATCACCACCTCTCATTGATAAATTATGGGTCGTTGTATTTCCATTTCCTAAAAGTAAATCTAACCAATCAGTATGATGATCCTGAATATCTGCTCTATCCAAATAATAATCATAATCAAATTGAGAACCATCCCATGCTCTAACTTCAGCATCTGTAGCATATTGGTCTGATCCAGCTCCTCTAATACCCCTTCTTGACCTCATATAATTCAATACACCTTCAGCATGTAAGGTTCTAAAATCTTCGGCGTTAAGTTGATTTACCTTATCTCCAAGAGCTTTAGTTGAAGTCGTTACAGAATAGCTTATTACAGGTTTTGTATATTTTGTTCCTCTTTTAGTGGTTATTTGTATAACACCAGCTAAAGCTCTAGAACCATAAATAGCAGATGCAGAAGCGCCTTTTAATACATCTAAAGCACTTATATCATTAGGGCTTATATCATTAATATCAAATTCGTCTGGCATAGGCACTCCATTAATTACAATTAACGGATCTGCACCACTATTAAGCGTGGCATCGCCTCGTATTCTAATACGTACTGAAGACCCTGGAACACCACTACCAGAAACCACATAAACACCAGGTAGTTGCCCTTGTATCATACTTCCTATTGTTGGAAAGGTGTTTGTTTCCAACACTTCTTTACTTAAAGTCGAGATAGCTCCTGTAACAAACTTCTTTTTACTTGTACCATATCCAACAACCACAACTTCGTCCAAACCAGAAATATCAGGCTTCATTTGAATGTCAATTTTGCTTTGACTTCCGACGTTAATTTCTTGTTTTAAAAACCCTACATAGCTAAATATAAGGACTGCATTTTGTGATTGGCTTGGTATTTTAATTTGGTAGCCGCCATCAAAATCTGAAGCGACTCCTCTGGAAGTGCCTTTAATCATAATGGTAGCCCCAGCGATTGGAACATTCGCTTCATCTGTAATAGTCCCTTTTATGACATTTTCTTGAGGTATTAAATCTATATTTGACTTCCTTTGAACAATTACGGTATTGTTTTCTGTAAATTCGAAAGTACAGGAAATTGGAGATAATACTTTGTTTAATAACTCTCCAGCTTTAACAATTCCTTTCTCTAATTGAACACTTGGAGCATTTTGAATAACATCAGATCTATAAATAAATTTATAATCTGTTTGGGTTTTTATTAATTCGAAAATTTGTTCAACAGACATGGTTATATCTGTATCAATAACAATCTTAGCGTTTTGAGAGAGGCCCGAATTTGGGCTGAAGCCAAACGTGACTGTACAACATAAGAGTATTAATGTTCTCATCATAATAATTAAGAGCTTTTCCTTAAAATATAGAAAGGCACTTTTAAATTTAAATTCCATAAATTTGTTTTTTTAGATTAGTTAATATGTTAATTGATCGCACTTTGGGGATGAAGTTTAGCTGTCGGAGGCGTGAACTTTATCCCTTTTTTTATTCAATAATTATAGTTTTGTCTTTTATAATAAATTTCACTTCATTCGTTTTTTCAATATTTTTTAGTATCGTTTCTATATAAGTAGACCGGTCTAACTCTCCCGTAAATTGTATGCTTTTTTGAGCCAGATTGTTAAAATGAATGTCTACATTATACCATCTAGATAGTATTTTCATCATTTTATCTAAAGGTTTGTTATTAAAACTAAAAACACCATCTTTCCACGAAACCTCATCATAGGTATTAACATTTAAAATAGCTATATTTTTACTATTTGAAGTTACTACCGATTGTTGATTTGGGATTAACTTTTTGGCTATGGTCTCTTTTCTGATTTCAACTTGACCTTCAACAAGTGTTGTGTAAATATTATTTTCATCTTTAAAAGCTTTAATATTAAATTCAGTACCTAAAACCTCAACTTCTTGTAATTGGGTATAGACTTTAAAATTATCACCATGATGTTCTGTACTTGGTGATACATCAAAATAAGCTTCACCGTAAATCAACTCGACCTTTCTTGTTTCACCTTCAATGAAGCTTACAGGATATTTAAGTTGGGATTCTGAATTCAACCAAACTTGTGTACCGTCTGATAGTTTTATAAAATATTGCCCGCCTCTTGGAATGGTTAGGTAGTTGTATTTAATTTCTGGTTTTGAGGTTTTTGAAGCCTTATAAATAATCCCTTCTCCATTACTAGTTAAATTATTAGCGATATAATCTTGACCTTTTTCTAAGGCGATGTTAGTGCCGTCTTCTAAAGTTAAAGTTGCTTTATCTGTGCCTATTTCAATAGGATTGTTTGCAATTATTGGCGTATTGTTATCAAAAGAACTCTCTTTGGTTAAAAAGAAGTAACCTGCTGAAACAAATATTAGAATAGCTGCGGCATATTTTAAGAAAGCCCTGAGTTTAATACCTTCGCTTGTTTTTGACTTAAATTGGATTAGTTCCTTTTCATATTTAAACGGGGTTTTAGAATTAATCAAATGGTTTAAACGAACAAACTCTTTAAAATGAGCTTTGTTTTTATCATCTTCAAGTAAGTGCTTTAAATGCTCTGTTTCTTCTGCATTTAAATTGTCTTCGAAATATTTTATTATAAGATGTTCTAAATTCTTCATAGTAACAATTATTTGTTATTATGTAGTAAAAAAAACAAAAACCCTATGTTTTATTTTTTTTTTTTCATTTTTGTACTTTGATGAGAAGTTAAGAGCAATATATTAAATAGCCATCCCTAATAATAAATTAAATAGTATTCATGAATCTTTAAGAGCAGGTGACCCTGTCTTTTTTGAAGAGCTCTATTCAAATTATTTTGAAAAGCTTTGTGTCTATTTAATGAGTTTTACATCAGATAAGAATATTATTCACGATGTCGTTCAGGATTCATTTTTGTACTTATGGGCTAACAGGAAAAAAGTTGTTATTACAACATCTATGAATGGTTACCTTTACCGAATGGTCTACAATAAATTGATGGACTCTTTTAGGAAGAGCACCAAGAAGAATGATATTCTTTTATCTTATCATAAAACATTTTTAGATGAAGTTGTTCAAGTTGAAAGGGATGTAAATGAAGAAAGGTTGGGTAAACTAAATCAATGTATCGAGAAACTTCCAAAAAGATGCAAGGATGTATTCTATCAAAAGAAAATTAAAGGAATAAGAAGTAAAGAAATAGCCTCTAATCTTGATATTTCCATAAAAACGGTCGAGGCTCATATGACTAAAGCTTATGTTTTGTTAAGAGGTTGTTTGAAATCAGAAAAAAGCTTGATTTAATAAAATGTATCATTAATTCGACTTCCATAAATTGAAGGAAAATAGATGAAAAGAGTTCGAATTATTTGGAGCTAAAATTGCTCCTTTTGAAGCTTGGTTGCTATTAAGAAGTTTACGAACATTAAAGATCAGAATGGATCAGCATCAAAAGAGTGCTTTAGCCGTGGCTCATTTTTTAGAGAATCATCCCAAAATAGCGAAAATTTATCATCCGGGTTTAGAAAGTTTTCCTCAATATAAATTAAGTCGAAAGCAAATGACAGGCTATGGAGGTTTAATGAGTTTTCAATTAAAAACAGATGATTTAAATAAGATTAAAGCATTTTTTAATGGATTAAGTTTGTTTCAAATTGGGAGCGGACATGAAAACTTGATTTATGCACCTGCAATAAGCAATTTAAAAGAATTAAGTAAAGAACAATTTGAAGGTGTGGGTATATAAGTCTAGGTGGTATGAGAATATCTATTGGGCTAGAATCTGTAGAAGATTTAATAACAGATTTAGATTTAGGTTTGTCAAGAATTTAAAAGTGACTTTCCAAATGATGAGTAGACTAAAAATTGAGAGATCAATAAAGTAGGAAAAATTAACTCGAAAATGCATTTCAACAATGTAATTGAGTCGTTCAACTAATATTTTTTTATAGTTATGTTCTAAACCGTTAAATTGGTCTCACCATAACATAAGTAGGTTAAGTTCATGGTAGATTTGGGGCAAAAAAAGGTGAACTTTATAGTTCGCCTTTTTTTATTGGTCAAGCTTAAATAGTACGAAATAACTTAAAAACAGCATCTTTATAAGTTTTACTGACAGGAATTTTTTTCTTCCCAATAAAAAGCATATTACCTTCAAAGCCATTTACAGAATTAATATTTATGACATAGCTTCTGTGAACCCTTAAAAATTGATCTATTGGAAGTTGTGCCTCTATTTTTTTTAATACAGTGGAGTAAATAAACCGTTCAGATTTAGTACAAACAGTACAATAATTACTGTCTGCTTGCAAAAACAAAATTTCTTTTAAAGGAACGCGCTCAAAATGATGATCTTTTTTTAAAAACAAACTGTCTTTTATGTGTAAGACTTGATTATCAACAGTATTAAATGTTCTATCATTAATTAAATCTCTTTCCGGAGTTTTATTAGAATAATTTACTAATGCTAACTCTATAGCGATACTGATTTGACGATCATTAAAAGGCTTTAACATATAGGCATAAGGCTTTACCTTTTTAGCACGACCTACTAAATGTGTATCTGCATGTGATGTTAAAAATATAAATGGAATATGATGCTTATTATTGATGATACCTGCCAGCTCTATACCATCAAGTTCTCCTTTTAAAATAATATCAATTAAAATAATATCAATATCATTATTTTCTGTAATTAATTGCAAAGCGCGTTCAGCAGAAATTGCAATTCCAACGATTTGATAGTTAATAGAAGTAAGCCTATTAGCAATGTCTTGAGCTATTAATAATTCATCTTCTACGATTAGGATTTTTATCTTTTGATTACTCATACTTTAGGTTACATTAAGTTAATTTCACATGCATCTTCCAATGTGTCCCATGTTTACTATCTGGTTTTTTTATGACACCTTCTAACTGTTCAATTAAAGAGTAGATAAGTTTAATTCCAAAGGAATTATTTTTTTCTGCTTCGTTCGTATTAAAGCCTATGCCATTATCAATAATCTGTATGTCTAAATAGTTGTTATCCTGTGACATGATTATTTTTAGTTTTGGGTTGTCAACATTTTTATAGGCATATTTTAAAGCATTGACAATAATTTCGTTAATTACCAAGGCTAGGGGAACTGCTGTGTCTAGACTCACATTAATATCATCCATTTTAAAGTCTGGTTTAAAGGAGGCATTATATCCATAAAAAAGACCTAGTACTAATTCTTCAACATACTCTCTCAGTACAACTCGTGTGTCTAAATCTTCCTGATATAATTTTTTATGGACTAGAGAGAGTGCTTCTACGCGATATTTTCCTGCTACAATAGCTTCTTTAGCAGGGTGCCCTTTAAGCTCATGACTTTGAAGGTTTAGCAAGCTAGAAATCATTTGTAGATTGTTTTTTATACGATGATTGAGTTCTTTAAGAAGTAATGTCTTTTCTTGTTCACGTTTTGTAATAATTATTTTTTGACTGGATAACATCGTATTTGCAACCTTAATTCTTTTATTACCCCGATAAAGAAAGTAAGCAAATAGCAATAACAAAGAAGCACCAACTGCTAAGGTGATGACCCAAAATTTCTGATTGGTATTAATGGTATTTAATAGACCTATTTCAGATTCGCGTTTATCAATTTCATAACCAGCTTTAAGTTGTTCTATTTTTTGAATATTTTCTTTATTCACTAAACTGTCTTGATATACCTGATACGATTTTTGGTATTCTAAAGCTAGAGGATATTGCTTTTGACTTTCATAAAAACTAGTGAGTAAAGCACTAAAATCTCTTATTTGTTCTTTTAAACCTGCTTGTTTCGCCATGCTTAACGCTTCCAGGAATTTATTTTCAGCAGCTTTGTATTTGCCTTCTTTATTATAGACTTTTCCCAACTCAGCAAGATATACAGAGTTAGAATAATAATCTTTTAAAGGAGACAGTATATTGATTGCATCATTAAGGTTTTGTCTTGCAAGAGACAACTTATTTTGAGTTGTATATACCATCGCAAGATTTCCTTGAGAATAGCCTTGAATGATATCATTTTTTAAAGTTTTGTTTAATTTTAGTGTTTGTTGAAAAGCAGTTGCGGCACTATCTAAATGTTGAGCTAAACGATAAGCTTCTCCAAGGTTTAGATTCGTTAAAGCATAATTTTGACTATTATTGGAGTTTGAATAAATGTACTTGGCTTTTTTTAAATACCTGATGGCCAAATCATAATTTTTACCGTTCATATAATTATTTGCCAATTGTGAGTAGGAAGCTGCTTGTCTTTCCAGCATATTGAGTGACTCATAAATTTGCAATGCGGTTAAGGAAGCTTGTAATGATAAACCATTGTTCCCAAGGCGATGTTCTATATGGCTAATCTCCTCCAAAGCTTCAGCTTGTAATAACGATTCTTTTATTTCTTGAGCAATTTTGAACGATTGTTTAGCAGAATTGAGAGCAATGTTTAAATTTGGATGATAAAAGGCTACATTTCTTAATGTTAATACTTGTTCTTTTTTCGATAAATTATTTGATTCAAGTATTTTCAGAAGACTGTCAGCTTTCTCAAAGTTTTGAGAAAAAGATAATGTTGCATAAAAAAATATATAAAAAAAACAATACTTTCTTCTATAAGAAAATAAATGCCTCATCATGAATCTTTAGGAGGGTTAGAACTAATACGTACAACTGGATCTAAAATAAAATAATAACGTCGTTTAAAACCATCTTTGTGCTCTATAATTAGAGAGAACATAATACTATATTCAACAAAAGTGTTGGGCACTTTTTTTCTTGTAGAGATAATGCATTTACCTTCTCTATTTGGAGAGATAAAGAGGGTGCCTTCTGGGGCCCTAAAAATATTTTTAGACTTACATTTAAAAACCTTCTTCCAATAGTTTATAGCGACAAGATTTTTATCGTTAAATTTTCTGCCTACATTTTTTACTTTACAGCATACGAGTTTTGGATCACTTAATTTATATAGATAGTCATTACTATTTTCGGAATGTAGTTTAATAGTAATTTTAGATTTGGCAGGTATACCAGGAAATAGATTTCCATCTAAGTCTACAAAATTATCTACGGGAATGGGTTGGTAAGGAGTGCCTAAACCCAGATAACATGCCTTTACAGCTGCATCAAGATCTTTTAAGTTAACAAGGAATTTATTTGGAGAGTTTTTCTGTGTTTTAATATCAATTTTAATGAACATGTTGTTTTTGTTTTAGTTAGTACATGTTCTGAGGGAGGATTAAGTTGCTAAACAATTTTAAGGACTTTAAATTAATAAAAAAAACAGAGATTAAACCATTTAATTAAAATAAATAATTTCTTACATCGTGTAGAGTATTGCATTTCAGAAATAAAGATTCTATTTTACTCATCAATAATCATCATCTACTCAATAAATTAGACTGTTCACTCATCTCTTTTCTTTTTCGTCTAATTATAGAACAAATTTGAATCATAATTAATGATATATACGATGACTATTAAACAATTAATTCAAAGAGCTATTCACGTAACACCTCAAACTATCGGTGTTAATGTTACTGACGGTAATTTACCTACTGTTGTTCGTGCTAATATGCTGGGAACTAACACTAGCGATCCAAAATCTTACGGAGAACAGATATATTCAGAATCACAAAATTTGCCAACAGCATTGGCTAGTATTCTTAACCATATTCAAAATAAGGCAAACTATCATCCTACAACACAGAGTCCTATGCAGTTAGCTGCTGCGTACGGTCTACTGTTGCAACAAATAGTTGAATTTCCAATTTTTGCACCAATACAAACAAATAATTATAACAAGTCCTTTTCATCAAAAAATTATAATGTCTTACTCGATCAAGTTGTAAGCATTTTTGACGGTTTACCTGCTACAGATTTAGATCTACTTAAAACATCGCTCGCAAATATGGGTAAATCTATATTTGGTTCCGGTGGTACGGCTACAGGTAACTACATTTTTTCAATGTTCACTTTAAACATGAATGACCCCGCAAAGCCATATTTATTAATTTATAATGCCAGTTTCTACATGAAACATAAAGATGGAAAGGACGAAATAAACGAGCAAAGTTATACCATAGTTAAAAATGTGTTTCCAGTACTACCGGACATCATAAAGGCCAATGCCAAGGAGTTTGCTGCAATTGATAAAAAACTTGTTGATGAGTGGATTAAAGAATCTACATCACCAGAAAAGAAGAATTATCAATTGTGTTTTCAAGTTGAAACAATTCAATAATCCAATTATAAAGACGTAAATCATATAATTAATTATTATGCAAAATCTAAATATTACTCAACTAGTAGAATCTTGGATTCATGTTTCTCCCAGTTTTCAAATTAACGAACCACAAAACAATACTTTTCAGGTTATTGCTCGTGCTAATATGTTAGGGACAGATACAAGTGATCCAGATTCCAAAGGAGCAAAAGTGTATTCTGAACCACAAAATTTACCTACAGCTACAGCTAGTATCTTAAATAAGGTAGGGAATCGAGCAAATTTTCATCCTCAAAGTCAGTCTGGTGAACGATTGGAGGGTGATTTTATAAATTATTTAAAGCAAATCGATAAAACACCATTTTTTGCATTAACTAAGAGCGGAACCACTGCTGACAAATTTGATTCTAAAAACTATAATGTATTAATAGATCAAATAATAAGTCTTTATGATGGCGTATTAAGCCAACATGATGAAAACTTGATGAGAAAAAGTATTGCAGATATGGCAAAATCTGTATTTGGAAGGAACCCTCTTAATGACCAAAAAGCTATTTTCTTGATGACTACTATCGATATGTTAAATCCTTTAATTCCAAGAATTTTGATTTACTATACGACATTACATATGAAATATGTTAAAGGCAAATTCGAAATAAGCCTTCAGGAGTTCCAAGTCAACAAACGAGAATACGCTATACTTCCTGATCTAATAAGTGCTTATGCAGATAAGTTGTCAATTTTAATGAGAATGTCGGTTGATCAATGGCTTTTAGAATATACTTCACCAGAAAGAATAAATGCCAAACTGTGCTTTGAAGTGAGTAGTGTACAAAGGAATTGATGAGAACACAAAACTTTAATTATAAATCATTTTTTATTAACTATTTAAACACAAGTATTATGGAAAACACAAGTATTACACAATTAGTTGAATCATGGATTAATGTAACTCCAGATGTTAGATTTCGCGAAGCACCAGAAGGTAAAAAACAAGCAGTTGCCCGTGGCAATATGCTAGGCAGTGACACTAGTGATCCTGATTCAGAAGGATCAGCAATTTATACTGAATCACAAAACCTACCTACAGCAGTGGCAAGTATATTGAGTCATGTACAGGATCGCGCAGATTTTCATCCAACAAGCTTATCGACTGAGCAATTGGCGGTCTATTTTCAAGATTATATAAAGGAAGTGGACAAAACACCATTTTTTGCACTCTTTAAAAATGAGAAAACCAAGAGTAAGTATGAATCTAAGAATTACAATGTGTTAATTGATCAAATCGTTAGTCTTTATGAAGGTATTAGCAAATCTGACGAAAATGCCATGAAAGAAAGTATCTCTAACATGGCAAAATCTGTATTTAGTAAGGAGACTAAAGAGGATTGGAAAAATATATTTTCGCAATCAACTATAGATATGTCTAATCCACTTCAGCCACGAATTTTTATTTATTATACGACACTTCATATGAAATATGTGAAAGGTAAATCGGAAGTTAATCTTCAGGAATTTGAAGTGAATAGAACTGAATATGTAATTCTTCCAGATTTAATAAGAGCCTATGCTAATAAGCTAACAGCCTTGGATAAAAAGTCTGTAGACGATTGGATGGGAGATGCAACATCCCCAGAGCGTAAAGGAGCAAAATTATGTTTTGATCCTTTAGCAACATCTTATGCTTAATGTAGAGTAATTAAAAAAAGCACTTATTGAATCCATTGGAAGATCTAGGTGCTTTTTCTGTTTAATCACAAAAATTAATTAGCTATTAATAGTTTAAGAATAATACATAACTTCTAAAATCAAACAATCATGAAATGTAGAAATTTAAAACATAAAGTATCCATTGATAAAAGTAAAGGATATAATGGTGTTTACTTAACAAAGAACAGTATTTACTGTGATTCGTATTCTTACTATAGATCTCCTAACGAAAAAGATGAATACAATACGCATTTCACAATTTTTCCAACCGATAAAGGAAATGGGGAATTTAAAAAGTTTCATATTTCACTTAATTTTTCAAAAACAGGTATTTCTAATGGAAAAATATTTTATGTAAAAGGAGTTTGTACTGGCATTGACGACAAAAATTTGACAAAAGAAGAAAAAGTCAAATTTGAAAAGATATTTAAAGAGAAAAAGGAAATATTCAATGAAATTGCACAGCAATTTTGGAATAAGGTACAAGAAGTAGGTAAGAGTTATGTGCGCTTTAATAATGATACTAAAGAGTACGCATATAAAAAACATATTCAGCAAATAAAGAAAAAAGTTGAAGATGAGCTTTTAAGTAGAGAAGGAGTTACTGCTGTTGATATAGACTATAAAGTCAAGGGAGGCGTGAAATCTAATGAGTTGGCTATAATTGTATTTGTAAAAAATAAACATGAAGTACCTTCTAAACTTGAGATTCCTAAAACCATTCAAGGTATAAAAACAGATGTTTGGGAAGGTGATTTTTCTGCTTATGTACATACTCAAAAAGCAAACCCGCAAACTATTAAAGAGGTTCTTGTTGATCCTATAGCGAACCCTATAATTGGAGGTGTTTCTGTTGGTCCTTTTGATCGGGATATTTATGGTACCTTGGGGTTAGTGCTAGATACAGATTTCGGAATAAAAATGCTAATAAGCAGTACGCATGTTTTGGCTTCCGGGCCACATACCAAGCAAGGCGACCCAATGAGTCAACCCGCGCTTCCTTTAGGAGGGCATTACCCTGAATCTTTAGCAGGCTCATATTACATGGGGTTTATTGGTCAGCCACATAATATTGATGCTTCACTAGCAACAATCCCTATTAGAAATGCAGAAAGTAAAACGATTCAAGGTCTTGGTAATACAAGAGGACACGATGTTACTTTTCCAGGAGACGATGTGGCAAAATATGGAAGAACGACTCAATTTACATCTGGTAAAGTTGTTAGCGATACGTTTACTTGCGTTATAAATTATCAGAATTTTGGCCCGATGACCTATTATAATCAGCTTAGGATTCAATCTAATAACCCTTACAATCCATTTTCTCAACCAGGTGACTCTGGGTCTATGATTGTTAATGAAGATATGGAAGTCGTAGGAATGCTCATGGGAGGCGGACAATCCAATAGTGGACAATATCATACAATAGCGAATCCCATAGGTGATATTATAAGAACATTTGAAGCAAATGGAATACGATTTATATAAAAGTAGATTTAAATTCAGTTCAAAAATTGTGAAAGGCTTTGCTGATTTTCTATGAGAAAGATAGCGGAGCTTTTTGTTTTGACATCTTTCTTCTATAACATGTGACTTTTTATTTTGTCTTGTGTCTTATTGTTATACTTATATTATAAAAACCTAATAAGATGGCAAAATTTGAAATTTACAAAGATAAAAGAGGAGAATTTAGATTTAGATTAAAAGCAGGTAATGGCCAAAGTATTCTAGCTAGTGAAGGTTATGCAGCAAAATCTGGTTGTACTAACGGTATTGAATCTGTTAGAAAAAACTCAAAAGATGATTCAAGATATGACCGTTTAGAATCTAAAGGAGGAAGCCCTTATTTTAACTTAAAAGCTACAAATGGACAGGTTATAGGAACCAGTGAAATGTATTCATCTACAAGTGCTATGGAGAATGGAATTGCTTCAGTAAAGAAGAATGCTTCAGAATCCTCAGTTGAAGATTTATCTTAGATAATAAGTAATCTACTCATAATTGATTGTTTAGGGCTACAAGAAAATTGTAGCTCTTTTTTGTTTTATAAGAATTCTTAATTTTCTATTTCGTCAAAATATTATAAACAACATAACAAATAATACATATTACAGGGTTTAGATTAACATATTAATTTTTTGATTATAAATAGATTGTGATTTTGTGTGAATTTATTTATTAAATTTGAAATACAGAAATAATAGTGAATTATAGACATTGTTCTATAAATCCAGGATATTTTAACTTAATATATTCAGTTATGAAAAACATTGTAATACTTGCAATTATTTTAATTTCGACTTTTTCTTATGCCCAAAGCGATAAGAGAGACACGAAGTTTGTTTATGGTGAAAAAGGGCTTGAACCTAGGCATTTTACTGTGGATATAAAAGGAGTGGACAGAAAAGAGTTGCTCTCAAAGGCTATAGACTGGTTTAATGAAAAATATGGATACTCAAAGAGTCACCATGATAAAACTGGCAAGACTGGTAAAACAGAAACAGGCAAAACAGGTAAAATTCTTAGTGACAATGATATTTATGAAGATGATGATTATGAGGAAGATGAAATAGATTTAAGTGGAAAGGCAAAGAAAAGTGAAAAACTTCGTTTTTATGGTTTTACAGATAATGCCATTTGTTTTGGTGCAGGGGATAATTACAGCTGTGAGGGACTGGAATATATTATCGAGTTAAGGTTTAGAGATGGTGATTATAGGTTTAAACCCTTAAAATTGACTTATAGAACAGCCACAAGTAAAAACAAACAAACTATAAGCTTAAAGAAACATAAGTTTCATTCCAAAGATGGAAAAATAAAGGAAGGTTATGAAAAAGTTTCATCACAAATAGAGGCGTTCCTTAACAGTTTAAATAAGAGTATTTTAAACTATTTAACAGATAAAGAACAGGAAGACGAACGGTAGTTTTTAGTTGATTTTTAGATTATGCCTAATATTAGGTGATATTTAGGGTTTAAACATGGTCGCATTAAAATTATAAATTTGATTCTATTCAAACCGAAAGGGTTCATTAAATATCTTAACCTCGGTTGAGTTTTTTATTTTACAAAAAAACGATTTAAAACAACCCATTTATTTCTGCATCAATAGTATTTATAACACTTCCTAAATCTTCTGGATTATCTACAAAATTTAAATTGTCAACGTCTATAATTAATAGTTTTCCTTTGGTATAACCATGAATCCAGGCTTCGTAGCGCTCATTCAATCGACTTAAATAATCAATACTAATTGAGTTTTCGTAATCACGACCACGTTTATGTATTTGAGATACCAAATTAGGAATAGAACTGCGTAAATAAATTAACACATCTGGACCTTGAACCAAGGATTCCATTAAATCAAACAGCGATCTATAGTTTTCGTAATCACGATTTGTCATTAAACCCATAGCATGTAGATTAGGCGCAAAAATATGAGCATCTTCATAAATGGTTCTATCCTGAATAATGTCTTTCCCGCTTTGACGAATTTGCAATACTTGACTAAATCTACTATTTAAAAAGTACACTTGTAAATTGAAACTCCAGCGTTCCATTTGGTTATAAAAATCATCTAAATAAGGATTGTCTACAACATCTTCCAGTTGAGCTTCCCATTTATAATGTTTTGCTAATAGTTTTGTGAGAGTGGTCTTTCCGGCACCAATATTTCCAGCAATAGCAATATGCATAATTTTTAGTCAATTTTTATTTTGAACTCGTGTAGGATTTCGTTTGCGTAAATATACAAGGTTTCATTGGTTACAAAAAACTCATTTACTAATAAATTTGGTATAGAAATTGGAATGGTGGTCTCACTATCCTTTTTCAAGTAAACTAGTGAGTCTTTCTTTTTTAAAATGATATCTCCGTTATTTTCAGCCAGTTCTGTGTATTCGTTGTTTTTTGTTTTCTTAATCAAGCTTCCAAAATAATTGTAAGTATATAAATAGTTTTGTGTGAGTAAATAACAAAAATTGTAATTACTTTTTAAATCTAAAATAGCACTTTGAATGGGCAGAGTTTGAGCACGAGTAGTTCGCGTTTTATAATCAAAAAGTTCTAATTTTTGATTGTCTTGATTAAAAATCCATATCGTATTATCATGCCCTGTAGAAACATGCGTTACATTTTTATATTTAGGAAGTGCATTAAAATCAATTTTGAATATTTCTGCTAATCGGTTGTCAAGAATTATAATAGTATTAAAATCTTTATAAAATATATTGATTTTTAAAGGATTAAAAGCGTTTGCGGTTGTTATGTTACCAAGCTGTAAGTTATTATAAGTAATGGTTTTATTAGCCTCTTTTTTATTAAAGACATTATTGTTTATAAAGTATGTGGTGCCAAAATTATCAATAGTAATTAACTGGCAGGGTTTAAAATCTGTTTTTTTTATAAATGAAGTTTCAATTGCCTTTTGAGCATATATTGAATAAGATAGAAGAAGTAAGAGATAGATTGTATATTTCATGTCAGTTTGAAAAATACAAAAACCTTACCACTTTTCAACAAATTAATTTATAACCAAATCCGCGAACATTAATAATTTGTATAGTCTCGTCCTGATTTAACTTTTTACGAAGTTTAGTAATAAATACATCCATACTACGGGCATTAAAAAAATCATCATTTCCCCAGAGTTTATTTAGAATTAAAGAGCGATCTAAAACTTGATTTTTGTTTTTTATTAAATGAAATAATAGATGTGCTTCTCGATGTGTTAATTGTTTGTTTTCCTGTTTTTTAAATTGAAGTGTTTGTTTGGTGAAATTGAATGTGTAGCTTCCAATTTGTAATAATTCTGATGTTTTTTGAAGTTTTGCTCTATGAAGTAGATTGTTAATTCTAACAATTAACTCTTCCATGCTAAAGGGTTTTTTCAAATAATCATTTCCCCCTATAGAAAAACCTTCAACAACATCTTGTGTTTGAGACTTTGCCGTTAAAAATATTATAGGAATACTGTCGTCTGTAGCTCTAATGTCTTTAGCTAATGAAAAACCATCTTTTTTTGGCATCATAACATCTAGAACTAATAATTCCGGGTTCGAGTTTTTATAAACTTCAAAGGCAGTTTCGCCATTATTACATAGTAAAACTTCAAATTGCCTTGTTTCTAAACTCTCTTTAATTATCTGTCCTAAAGCGGGTTCATCCTCAGCCAAAAGTATAGTCGTATGTTTATTCATTTGGAAGGTGTATTTTAAACGTTGTAAGATTGTTATCTAAATCTAATTGAATCGAACCACCATGCTTTTCTACGATTTTTTTAGTATAATATAATCCAATACCAAACCCCTTTACATCATGGGTATTTCCCTTAGGGATGCGATAAAACTTTTCGAAAATTTTGTCTTTAGTTGCTTTTGTGAGTGAATTTCCAGAATCGGAAATAGAAATTGTAACTGTAGACAAATTTTGAGCTAAATCAATAATAATAGAATGGCCGCCATATTTAATAGCATTATCTAAAATGTTATTGATAGCGTTTTCAAAATGAAATACATCTAAATTAGCCATTATGGATTTGGATGAAGGATGATAGGTGATCGTTTTTACTTCGGTTTGCATTTTATGTTTTTCAACAATAGAGAGTAATATCTCTGCTACATTATAAGTTTCCTTTTTTAGTTCTAAACTTTCACTATCTAAAGTCGCAGTTTCAAGAAGTTTTTCAACCATGATGTTAAGCTTAGATAATTGACTACTGGACATGTCTAAATAGGTTTTAGTCTTTTCTTTATTATCAATAACATTAAAGTTTTTGATACTTTCTAATGCCACCCCTATAGTGGCGATAGGGGTTTTAAATTCGTGTGTTATGTTGCTTATTAAATCATTTTTTACTTCGGCTAATTGCTTTTGTTGTTTAATGATTTTTAAAAGATAGAATAAGCAGCTTATAACGGCTAATACAAGTAATGTAGAAATAAGAATGCTTGTTAAAATACGCTTTAAAATAATTTTGGTTTCATTGGAAAAATGAATTTTCAGATCACTATGGCTTGGTAGAAAAGTAGATTTTGAAGATAGTACCAAAGACCCTTTTTTAATAGGGTTTTTAGCAAATTGCTCGGTATTAGTGATGCTATTTTTATAAGATAATCTGTAATTAATTTTTAGCTTTTTTCTATTAAAGTCGTTGCGCAATAAACTGTCAATTTTGTTTAATTGTAAAGAATCATGTGTCATAGAAATTAAAACTTTAGAAGTGAGCATCTTAAAGTTATTTATGTGTGAAACTTCCATAGCTGAATCTATAGGTTTTTTTAAGATGATTCTATTTGTAAGTTTCCCTCTTTTTGTGACATCTTTAAAAACATATTCAACTAAACTATCGGACTCCAAATCTTTTAATAAAGAAAGTTCCTCATTCAATTCAATGTCTAATGAGTCTAATTTAGAAATGTTACTTGTAAATACTTCGATATCGTTGGCGATGCTGTCTAAAAGATATTCATTGGGAGATATGTCTTCATTAAGCCCTCTATCAAAAGCAAATGCTAATGTGTTTGTTTCGGCAAGATTTGCAAAATAAGTCTCAATAGCATTATCTAAACTTGTTTGTACGCTATTAATTAATTGTTGCTTACTAGCAAGATAGTTTTTGTAGTTCCAATACACTTGAACGCTTATAGTACTTAGTATAACAAATACTATGATATATAAAATCCATCGATACCTTAAGTCATTCATAGTACCAAAAGTAAAGGTTAAAACCTTATAAAACGAATCGGTTAACACACGTTAACACTGGTTAACTATTATATTTTAAATGAAGAGTCACATTTGTAGCATTAATCATTAAATCGAATTAAAATGAAACAGTTATTAGTTGTATTGCTAGCATTTTTATTTTCTAACAGCACCGTTGCTCAAGATTTTCAGGGAATTGCTACTTACAAAACAAAAAGACAATTAGATGTTAAACTAGATAGTACACAAATGAATTCTGAAATGCATCAACGTATGATAGCGATGCTAAAAAAGCAATTTGAGAAAACCTATATCTTAACTTTTAATAAGGAAGCGTCTATTTATAAAGAAGATGAAAAACTCGAAGCACCACAAACGGCAGGTGTGCAGATGCTATTTGTATCTGCTGATGGATCGGATATTTTATATCGAAATATAAAAGAAAATCGATTTACATCTCAGAATGAGGTGTTTGGTAAAATATTTCTAATTAAAGATGTGCTTAAAAAAGAAGACTGGACCTTAGAAAGCGAGACAAAAAATATTGGTGATTATACTTGTTATAAAGCAACTACAAAACGTGTGGTTGAAGTTGTAGAAAGTGGGATTAGTGTTAATGGGGATAAAGACTTAGATGCCGGGCAAGAGGAAGAACCGCAAATGGAGGAAATAACAATTACGGCATGGTATACACTTCAAATACCTGTAAATACTGGTCCAGCTGGATATTATGGCCTTCCGGGGTTGATTTTAGAAGTACATGATGGTCAGGAAACTATTATATGTAGCAAGGTGGTCTTAAACCCAAAAAATAAAGTAGCCATAAAAGAACCAACTAAAGGCAAAGAGATCACTCAGGAAAAATTTGAAGAAGTTGTTGAAAAAAGAATGCAGGAAGAAAGAGAGCGTTACAATCCAGATAGAAATAGTGGTGACAGTGAAAGAATAGAAATTAGAATTGGTGGTTAGTTTTAAGAATTATTTAACAGTTTAGGGATTAAACTAAACAGGATGGTTTTAGTCAAATTAAAATTGAATCGTAGGCTAAATAACCTAACTAAAATATTCTGTTATAATGAATACAAATTCTATAAGATTAGCAACTTTTGTTTTTTTGCTTTTAATGACTTCCATGTCATTTGCTCAAAAAGACTTTCAGGGAAAGGCATATTATCAAACTAAAACAACTCTGGATATGAGTAGGTTTGAAGGAAGACAAATAAGTGAAGATCAAAAAAAACGTATTTCAGAGCGCATGAAAAGCATGTTTGAAAAAACATATATTCTAACGTTTAATCAAATAGAATCTATTTATAAGGAGGAGGAAAAACTTGAAGCCCCTGGTGCTCGAACTGGGCGTTGGAGAGGTATGATGAGCAGTTTCACGGCAGGCGATCAATATAAAAATGTCAAAGAGCAAACATTATTACAAGACCAAGAGTTTTTTGGGAAGCAATTTTTGATTAAAGATTCCTTACCGCAATTAAAATGGGTTATGGGCAGTGAAACAAAGCAAATAGGGAAGTATACCTGTTTTAAGGCAACAGCTGCAAAAAAGAATACTGATTTTGATTTCAATAGCTTTAGAAGACCTCCGAATAGAGAAGGAAATACTGAGAAAGATTCTACTCAGACAAAAAACCTTTCTACAAAAGAAGAAAACCCTAATCTTGTTGAGGTAGTGGTATGGTATACCCCTCAAATTCCGATAAATCAAGGTCCGGGGGAGTATTGGGGGCTACCAGGTTTAATTTTAGAAGTTAATGAAGGGAGAACCACTATTTTATGTTCTAAAATTATTATGAATCCAGAAGAGAAAGGAGTCATTAAAGCGCCATCAAAAGGAAAAGAAGTATCAAAAGAAGCATACCATGCTATAGTAAAAAAGAAAACCGAAGAAATGCGAGAAAACTTTAGTAGAGGAGGTGGTCGTCCAGGTGGAAGAAGAAGGTAGTTTGCATAAATATATAATCAATCAAAAAATATTTAATGAAATTTAAAATAACCATGTTACTCTTTCTGGTAACAAGTTCGCTTCTTGCTCAAATCAGGCTGGAAGGTGTCGTAAAAGATAGTATAGGGAACCCTTTTGAGTTAGCTAATGTTGTTGCTATAAATCAAAAAACAAATGCTTTAGATTCTTATGGAATTACAAATGATCAGGGGCGCTATAAACTTAGTTTGAAAAAGAATACAGCATATAAAATTCAAGTGAGTTATATCGGTACAAAAAAGAGTGAAGAACTATTAGAAACTAAAGAGGAAACGATCACTAAAGACTTCATATTGGAGTATGATAATACTTTAGATGAAATAGAATTAGTTTACGAAATGCCAGTGACTATAAAAGGAGATACAATTATTTATAACGCAGATTCTTTTAATCGAGGTACAGAAAGGAAATTAGAAGACGTACTTGAAAATTTACCAGGTGTAGAAATTAATGATGATGGAGACGTAGAAGTAGAAGGTAAAGTAGTCTCTAAAGTGATGGTTGAAGGGAAAGATTTTTTTGATGGTGATTCAAAGCTAGCTACAAAAAACATTCCATCGAATGCAGTAGACAAGGTAGAAGTACTTAAAAACTATGCAGAGGTTGGGCAATTAAGGGGGGTTACCAATAATCAAGATAATATTGCCATAAATATTAAATTAAAAGAAGGGAAGAAGAATTTTTGGTTTGGTAACATTACAGCAGGAGGAGGAACTGCAAATGAGAATGAATTGTATTTGTTTCAACCAAAATTGTTTTATTACAGTCCAGAATATAGTATCAATGTAATTACAGATTTAAATAATTTAGGAGAAATTGCCTTTACGCGGCGCGATTATTTCAATTTTACGGGTGGGTTTAGAGGTCCAAGTCGTCAAAGCGGAACCAATATTAATTTAGGGAGTAATAACCTCGGATTTTTAACAACACAGAATAATAGAGCAAAAGATATTAACACCAAATTTGGAGCAGCAAATTTTAGCTGGTCCCCTAATAAATCTTTAGACTTAAGTGGTTTTACTATTTTTTCTAATAGTAAAACAGAATTACAAGAAAATAGAGATGTGCAATATACAAACCCGGATCTTGGTATTCCAGAAGAAAGCACGAGAAATAATACGATTCAACGTAGTGATTTGGGCATGATAAAACTATCTGGCAAGTATAAGCCTAATGCTAATAATCAATTAGATTATGATATTTTAGGTCGCGTATCAAAAGAATCACAAGACCAAGGGTTTTTCTCATCTGTTATTGGGGATATTAATCAGTTAGAAAAATCAAGTCCTTATAGTATTAATCAGAATTTAAACTATTACTATACACTAGACGACACTAACATTTTTGCATTAGAAATTCAGCATTTGCTACAGGACGAAGATCCCTTTTATAATGCTATTTTAGAAGATAAAGTTAATTATGATGACACCGCGAATAATTTAGGTTTAGATGGCGCACAACTAGATTATAATATAGCACAAGATAAACGAGTTAAGTCGAACCAAACAGATGCAAAATTAGATTATTGGAATATCTTAAATAATAAAAGTGATATTAATTTCACTTTAGGAACCATATTAAGCAGCCAAAAATTCGACTCTAATATTTTTCAGTTTTTAGATGATGGTTCCCAATTTAACCCAACACCAACCATTAATGGTGGTATAGACACAAACACTATTAAGTATGATTTTAGTGATGTGTATTTAGGTGTACACTATAGGTTGAAGTCAGGTATTTTTACATTTACGCCAGGTTTTTCAGCACATGCTTACAGTGCGAAAAACACGCAATTTAATAATCAGGTAACCGATAATTTTTTTAGATTACTACCGGATTTTAATATGAGAATGCAACTTAAAAAGAGTGAGCAAATTGTTTTAAACTATGGAATGCGAACGCAGTTTACAGATGTGTCTAAATTTGCAAGTGGTTTGGTACTTAATAATTATAATGCTTTGTTTTCTGGTAATCCGGATCTGGAAAGTGCCTTATCTCATAATGTAAATTTGTCCTATTTTAGTTTTAATATGTTTAATTATACGAATGTGTTTGCTAATATTAATTATAACAAAAGCATAGATAATATAAGAAACACATCTATTTTTGAACCCGGAAGTGTGATACGGGTTAGTTCACCATTTAATTCGGGCTTTGCAGACGAAAGTTTAAGTGCCAGTGGAAGGTTTGAACGTACCTTTGGAAAATTAAAGGCGAATGTGAGAGGTAATTTTAACTATTCAAAATATAACCAGTTTATACAGAACGAACAGTCTGTAAATGAAAGTTTTTCACAAACGTATAGAGCAGGGTTACGGACTAATTTCAGAAAAGCACCCAATATTGATATTGGATATCGTTATAGCATTCAAGATAACAACCAAGGCGCTAATAATACGAAGTTCTTTACAAAGGCACCTTCAATAGAAGTTGATGCGCTTATATTAAAATCTTTTACATTCAGAACAGACTATACCTATAATGATTTTAGTGATGCATCAGGCACTATAAATAGTTATGAGTTTTTAAATGCGTCCTTATCTTATCGAAAAAATAAAGATGCTAAGCTTGAGTATGAAATAAAAGCAACAAATTTATTTGATACGAAGTCGCAGAATAATAGTAGTACAAGTAATATATCTGTAAGTGCAACAGAATATTACATTCAACCATTGTTTTTATCATTTAGGTTACGTTACGAGTTGTAAAAAAATATAGAATTTTTATTTGTAAAATTAAAGAACAATAATATATTTGCGCTCAGTTTGGGGGAGATACTCAAGCGGCCAACGAGGGCAGACTGTAAATCTGCTGACTACGTCTTCGCAGGTTCGAATCCTGCTCTCCCCACTTAACTCGAAAAGTTTGCATGGAAATGCAAACTTTTTTTATTTTAAAATATATCCAAAGCTTGCTTTAGGATATATTTTAAAATAAAAAAAGTGCAATGCGATAGCAGTGTTACTTTTCATTTTCACGAGCGGGGAACTAGGATCTTTAATCCTGCTCTCTATATTAATACCATTTCTCATTTAATATTACCGTAATAAAATTACAAATCCACGCTATCGGGGAGGCAATTAAAGGTTTAAAACTCCATCTAATCAAGCAGCATTATTATTATTATAATATTTGTCAAAAAAAACTAATAGGTTAGACTTATAGTTAAAAATGTTAAATTTTTGTCAAACAACAAATTGTATAAAAGCTCGTTGTGATAATGATTTAAATTCGTGGGAATTGTATTAAAAAATTTTGAAATCAAATTTCATTAAGGAAAAAATGTGCTGAGTTTATGAGTGGTCAAGGAGAATGTGGTATTTAGTCTGAAAATTATTATTTATAGAACTAATAAGTTGTTGCATAGAACTTCATTTATACTTATGTAGTTCTATGCTTTTTACGAATCTGAAAAAATGATAGAAACATGAAACAGAGACTATATAAAATTGTTTACATAACAGCATTTTTTTTACTATTTGCATGTATTAATAAAAATGTTAATTCTTACAAGGATGTTCCTTATACTGGAAATAGTAATATATCGTTTAATAGCATATCTATGGATACCATTTCTATAGATGGAAGTAAAACGTCTCTTGTTGGAAGATGGTCATGCTTAGATGATAAATTAATTTTTGGAGATTTTTATTATGGTTCTTTTTACATTTACGATACAAATTTCAATTTTAAAAACAAAGTTTTAAGTAGGGGGAGAGGACCTAATGAGATTCCATCAAAAAAATGGGTAGATTATACTGTGCATGATGATCAAATTTTTATTATTGGGTCTTCTTATGATTACTATATTGTAAATAATAGAACTTGGAAAAAAGAAAAATCTTCAAGACTCAATTTTAGTAATGAAAGTACAAATATTAAAAAATTATTTAATGATCCTAAGCCGCATTATCTTGGTCTATATGAAGTAAATTACCCTGGGTTAAATCTAAGTTTTTTAAATTCTGGAAAATTATTGTTCTCAATATCAACGACTCATCCAAAGGTTAACGCATATACTTCAAGAGTTTTTTATGATGAATTTAATACTATAGCTACATTAGATTTAAAAAATAATAAAATAGAAAATATGTTTTGCAATTATTCTCCTATTTATCAGGATTATGAATACATACCACAATTTAGTAATGTGTTATTTACAAAATCTAAGGATGAACTATTATTTAGTTTTGAAGCAGATAGTTTAATTTATAGGGCGAAAGAAGACAATATTATTACCTCCAAATATGGTAATAAAGGCAGAAATATTAGTGCTGAGTATCCTGAAGTAACAACAACAGATAATTATGTAGGTGTTTATAAAACAGACAGAGCCCAATTCGGATATTATAAATATTTAAAGAGCATACCAGATACAGGAATATTATTTAGAGGATATCAAAAAGATAAACCATCTAAAATGGATGGTTTACAAGTATATAGAGATAATAACTTAATAGGCGATGTCAATGTACCAATAGGTTTCAGAATAATAGGGTATATAGAACCATACTACTATGCCCAGCTACCTCCAGATGATTTAAAAGAAGAGTTTACTTTGTTTAAATTTAAATTAGATAACCAATGAAAAAACTACTGTTTTTCTGTTTACTACCTCTAGCTATATGGGACAAACAAGTGATTATGAAGTTTGATACAACTGGTAAAATTGGTGAATCAAAAGTTTATACGATAATAGATTCAAATACTGAACAAAAATTTTATAGATTCTTAATTTTCGGAAATGTTGTTAAAAAGTAGCCTTATATATATATTATTTACAGTTTTTCTATTTTCTCTACAGGCGCAAAATGTTGATTATACCCTTAGGGGAAGAATACTTGACCAACTCCAAACTCCCTTAGAAAGTGCTACAATTATATGTGGTAATAAAAGCATAGGAGCTACAACCGATAAAAATGGTTTTTTTAACCTAAGTTTAAGGGGTACGCCAGAAGATGTATTAAGTATTTCATTTCTTGGGTATAAAAAAAAAGAGATTAATATCCAGAACTTTTTGAGCTTACCAAATCACATTATTTATTTGGAGCAAGATATTATAACGCTTGGCGAGATAATAATTGGAAATAAAAATTTAGATGATGAAATATCTCCAAGAGATTTTTTCAAAAAAATACATAAAAGTTTTAATAATAGTCTTCCCAACTATAATTATGTATCTAAAGCTTATTATAAAGAGAAGGTAAAATATAATGACAAATATGTACTTTTTGCTCAGGGTCTAGGGTACGCCATAAACATGGGTAATTTACATAATGCATCTTATTTGTCTAGATATAAATTTTTTTATAAAAATACCAAGTTAGCCAATATTGACTCTCTTTGGAAAGAGAGTGTTAAGAAAAAATATAATTTAGAACATGGTTCTTGGCTAAATGGATCAGCTAATTTAAACCAATATTTAAGGCTTATAAAATATGGTGTTTTATCAAAAAATTGGAAAAAATATAATTTTGAGCTAGATTCTATTTATTATAAAAACCATCAAAAAGTATATAGGGTAAGTTTTAAAGGAGAAAAATATAATGGTTACATGGATTGTTTTGCAAAAAATTTAAAAATCCTTGAAATTAGATATGACACCACAGATTTCCCAACCAATCCCTTTAGGAAATATATAAAAACTAACATATCAATTTTATTGCACTATTTTAATGACACCGTATTTTTGTCAAATATGACATCTTCTTACAATTTTAAAAAAGCTTATCATGTAAATACTATAAAAATCATATCTCAAAAATTTAGCGAGTTTAAAATGACGTCAGATGAATACTGGGGAGCTAATGCAATTTCTAGAAACCCATATATCTTTTGTTCCCCAAATGAATGGCAAAGATTGAAGATTGAAAATGATTCAAAAATAGAGATTATAAAGAGAGATTTAGCACCAAATACAACTTTAGAAATTCAATACTTGAATAACTCAGGTAAATGGTTTTATCCTTCAAATAACAGTTCAAGTTATAAAAACCAATTCTTAAAAAAAATGAAACAGGTTGAGGATAAGTTTTACTTAAATAAATGAACTCCTAGTTCCATTGGCTTGAGGTAGTCCATTTTTGAAGAGAGAAAGAAGGTATGGAAAGCTTCTTTTATAAATTTCTAATATTATTTTTGCACTTTTATGATGCTAAAAAATTTTAAATTATATCTACAAAGTTCTTTTTAAAGTTTTAGTGTGCAATTGGATGTGCATAAATAGTTGGATATCATGGAGTAGTAGTAATAATATGAGGTAAGGTGGTTTTAATTTAAGTCTACCACGATTAGCTACAGTTATTGAATATTTTGAAACAAAAAAAGTGTACCGTAATAGCGGTGTAACTTTTCATTTTTACAAATGGAGAACTAGGATATTTAATCCTGCTCTCCCCACTTTAACTCAAAAAGTCTGCATTTTCATTCAGACTCATTTATTTGCAAAATAGTGTTGATTTTTTTAAGAATGGGAAACGAAGGTATTTAAACTTATTCTTCTCGTGAAGAAATTGAAAAAGAAAACTTTATATCTAAGGTTTTTTGTTTCATGGGTAATACCACTGTATCTTTTTAAGGTTTCTGTTTTTCATAAAAATGATGAATTATATTTTCGCCTTATACTAAAATACTTTTACTAATTGTTAAAGTATTGAAAATAAATTTTTATATAAAATCAATTTGCTGTTCTTTGACTAATTAAACTTGTTTTTGATCATGTTGTATTTATACTTCATAAGTGTCTAGTTTAATCAGAATATAGAAAAATGTAATCGTATTAAAAAGCTATAATAAATATGAAATATCAATTTTTATCCACATTACTACTTGCTTGTATGTGCATGTTTGCACAAGAAAAGGAAAGAAACCCTGGTGTATGGAAAAATATAGCGCTTACACCTGGAGTTGGAAGAATTGTAGACGTTGAGTTTGATCCGAATAATGGAGATCGTATGTATGCAGCGCCTGATGCTAATGGTATTTGGTACACAGAAGATCAGGGTAGACATTGGGAGTGTATAACCGATAATATTCCAGAATTGGAAGCAAGAATTACAGACAGTGAAATAATTGTTGATCCAGATAATTTTGATAAGATTTACTATGTTAGCAAGTATGGGCATTATTATATTACAGAAGATAGAGGAAAGCATTGGGTTCGAGTAAAAGATAAAAATGGAGAACCCATATTTTTGACCGATTTTAAAAGGTCTATAGTAGCTCGAGATAAAAATACAGGAGATGTAATTATGGTTTGTACTACTATTGGCCGTGATCATGGTAAAAAATCGGGATCTTGGGGAAAAGGACTTCATGTTAGTCATGATTTGGGAATGACATGGAAACACTTTCCAAGTCCCTCACATGAAGAAGAATATTTAGAAATAGCATTTCACCCAACAAACCCTAAAATAATTTATGCACCAACTACACATAAATTATATAAATCTATAGATGGAGGGTTAACGTTTAAAAACGTATTTGATTTTCCAAAACCCAATGGAAGTTTTTCATCTGTAACAACAATTGAATCCAATCCTGATTGGGTATATTTAATTACTACTAATAAAAGTGATAGAAATAAGGAAGATAATTTTCCAAAGACAGCTTTGTACCTCTCTAAGGATAAAGCAAAAACATGGGATACAATCCAAAATATGGATAAAGGAATAGGCTATAAAAAATCTGTTTATGGGAGTGGTGGTTTCGTTGGAAGTTGGTTGCATTGTTTTGCGGTGAACCCGTCAAATCCTAATGAAATGATAACAGCAATGAACTCTATGACAGAGACAACAGATGGAGGAAAGAATTGGGACGGTACCGGTTTGATTGGGAGACATATGTCGAGGCAAAAGGACGGGAGTATTCGTTTAAATAAGTTTGCTAGCCATTCGGCAGATAGCCATGTGATTAAATTTCATCCAAAACACAAAAGTAGAGCTTATAAGGCTTGTGATTCAGGCTTATATATGAGAGATCCAGAAATTGGTTTTGATAATTGGGTTGAAATTACAGGAGATATGATGGCCATGTTATTTTATTCAGTAAAGGTTAATGAGTTTGGAGATCGATATGTTATTGGAAATACCCAAGATGTTGGTATAGAGTCTTACCAATATAAAGAATGGCAGTGGGTAAGAGGTTATGAAGGCGATGTCGTATTTATACATCCTTATACTAATATCGCCTATTTTCCATCCTGCCGTTGTGGAAATGGAAATGAAATAAAAGGACTTTTTGAATTAGGAAGAAGAGATAGTCCAAACATTACGTCGTGGGGTAGACCTCAAATAGCAGTTAATTATCGAAACCCAGAAGAAGCAGTAGTTGTTTACCAATCACCAAAAGATCGTAGAAAAAGAGTTAAACAAGTATATCATATAAAAGATAAAGACCAAACTGCTAATATGCTAAAACTACCTGCAACTGGTACTGTAAGTAGCTTTAATATATCTCGTACAGAAGATGAACGCTTTACAGCAATTTCATCTGAAGCAATATTGATTAGTACTGATAAAGGCAATACATGGAAAAAATACAAGACTCCAACAGGCGATATTACTTTTGGAGCAGTAGACCCTAACAATCCCAATCGTATTTGGGTAGGATCTAAAAAAGGAAAAGTTTTTGAAAGTCTTGATTCTGGTATAACATGGAATACAATTTCAGAAGGCCTACCAAATGCATCAATATTAAAATTAATATACCACGAAGGATCACCTCGTGATTTGTATGCGCTAGCTGCGGAAGGAGATGGACAGTTTATGAGACCTCATGGAATCTATTATTTAAATGCTAATGAAGCAAAATGGAAAAAATGGATGGACGGTTATAATCTAAATGGTTTTAGTGATATGGTTATTGATTATCCTTCGCAAAAAATGTTAGCATCAAGTTATGGAAGAGGAGTTTGGGAATCTGATCTTGAGGCTGTATATGAACGTTTTTTACAAGAAGAGGTTGAAGTTGTTGAAATGAGTGGTAGTAAAAACTTTAGAACTTTTGGGTTAGATATTCTTTATCATTTACCAGAATATTATAATTACGAATGGATGGTTAATGGTGTTCGTAAAGGAACAAATTCCATGTTTTTTACTTCTAAAGACATTAAAAACAAGGATAGAATTTCGTGTAAATTATCTCCAAAATATGCTCCTGAGGTTGTTTTAGAAACAAAAGAATTGAGGTTAAAAAAAGTAAAAACCCTAAAAACTTTAGAAAAAGAACAAGTATTGATTGGCAACGGGAATTCGTTTGATTTGGGGTATTATGATTATTTCGGAGCAAACCAAGATTTTACAGTTAGTTTTAATCTAAAGCCTAATAGTGATGGCGTGGTAATAGCTAATAGAAGATTTAATGATCATGATGCTAAAGGTTGGCTAGTAGCTGTGCAAGATGGCTCTCTTATTTTAAAGTATACTGCTAAATATAATGCTACAGGAGGTAACGAGCGAGAAGGTGATAGGACTCCTCCTGCAACTGAGCAATTCCGTTTTCCAATTAAAATGGATAAATGGAATCAAGTGGTGGTAGCTTTTGATCGAGATGGAAAAGTACAAGCCTATTTAGATGGAAAAAAAGTTGCTGAAAAAGAAATGAATAAAGCAGAAGCAGCAATTAGTATTAATTCATTGTTTAATCTTTACCTGTTTTCCGATGTGCAAGGCTTAATGCCAATGCAAGGAGCGATTGATGAATTGAAAATATGGAATAAAGCGATAACAGCTAACGAAATTGGTGATGTATCAGAGAAAAATATGATTTTTTATCACTCATTTAATAATGTTAATAAAAATAAGTATAAAGAACTATTTACTGGGCAAGAAGCAAAAGTGAAGTGAACAATAAAGAAAAGGAGTCTGTCTAAAAAGTCTTTATAATTTGATCTGTGAGGTTGAGCCTGTCGAAACCGATATTGATTATCAATAAGTTAAAAATATTTCGACAAGTTTAATATGACATCGAACTTACTTTTTAGACCTCTTTTTAATATGTATAAAGAGCTTATAATTTATAAACTAAAAGCTGTTTTTACTTTGCCAACATAATCTAGCTTTTCCCAAGTAAATAACTCAACATCTAGCGTCGTAGTTTCTCCATTAGGCTGCGTAAATGTTTTAGTAACGGTTTCATTGTTATGTCCCATATTCCATATTCCTGCCACGTAATAAGCGTGGACTAATTAATCTGTCTACAGATTTCAAGCCTTTACAGGCTAGAATTCGTGTCCAATCTACATAGCCTTAAGGTATTAGATTCGTATGAGTTTGTATCATTTACTTTACCAATAAAAGTATGATTGTTCCAGTCAAAATAAGCTGTTCATCCGATAAAGTATGTCTTTCTAATTCAGCCATTGCTATTTAACTATCAATTTATAATTTAATTGTGAATAATGCTTTATTGGAAAAATTAAGTTAAATAATTCTTCTACCATTTTTAGGGTTGTCGTTGGTCGAAAAAAAATATATTCCTCCACCATTTTAGAATAGTCGTTGGTCGAAAAAAGGCATTCGTTATTTCCGGTTTTTATAATATTTATGGCTATTAACTTAAAAACTAAATTTTAATGATTCAAAAAGTATTAAAACTACTGTTTGTATTTTGCTTGTTCGGATTTCAGTATGCCGAAGCTCAAACAACAGTAACCGGCGTTGTTACCGATGGTAACAGCGGAATCCCATTGGCTGGGGCTAACATTATTGTAAAGGGGACCTCTAATGGAGTGTCTACCGATTTTGATGGAAAATATAGTATAAACGTTTCAAGTACATCTGCGACGTTAGTGTTTACTTATATTGGTTACACATCAAAGGAAGTTGTTGTAAATAGCCAAGCAACAATTGATGTGTCTTTAGAAGAAGATGCAAATCAATTAGATGAGATAGTAGTAACGGCCTTAGGAATAAAGAGAGAAAAGAAATCTCTTGGGTATGCAGTGTCTACTATAAAATCTGAGCAGATCGAAGTGGCAGGGTCACCAGTAAATCCATTGGAGTCCTTATACGGAAATGCTGCAGGTGTTGTAATACAGACTGGAGCTGGAGGACCAACAGGTGGTATGATTGTAAACATTCGTAATACGATCGCACTTAATTCTGAATCATCAACAAGACCTTTATTTGTTGTTGATGGGATCCCTATTTTTGATGAAGAAACAGAGGTTTCAGATGCGAGTCGAGACAGAGGAACTGGTATTAATGACATCAATGCAGCAGATATTGCTTCTATTGAAGTTTTAAAAGGTGCCAAGGCAGCTGTTTTATATGGTGGTTTAGGTGCTAATGGTGTGGTGCTTATTACCACAAAAACGGGTAAGAGAAGAAAAGGTTTAGGGGTAGAAATTAGCTCTAATTTTTCTTGGTCTGAAGTTGCTTTTGTTCCTGAATACCAAAATCAGTTTGGATCGGGAGCTAATGCTTTTGTAGCAGGAACTCCTGCAGACGAAGTAAGCAACGATGGCTTTTTATTAAGAGATGGTGTTGAATCATATCCAAATAATACGCCTCCAGGTAGTTTTGGTCCTAGATTAGACGGACGTAATATTGTATGGTGGGATGGTGTTGCAAGACCTTATACGGCACAACCAGATAATACTAAAGAGTTATTTGATAGTGGACATCAAACGAGCCAGACCATTTCCTTTTCAAATGCAGGAGACATAGGGAATTTTAGAGCATCATATACTTATAAGGATTTTGGTGGATTAGTTGTTAATTCTGGACAAGAAAGCCATAATGTTAATATAAGTGCAAATTTAAATGCTTCGGATAAAGTGCATGTTGGTTTTAATACATCTTATTTTTATGCAGATAATCTTAATGCGCCTAACCGTCTTCAAGCCTTAATTTCTGATGGTTTAAGAAGAGATACTAAAATTGATTTATTAAAACAGAATATTATAAACGAAGACGGCTATTATGTTTTTGGTGAAGAAGGTGCAGCCACTGGTTTAGGAGGATTAACAAGTGTTGCTGGTTATTTATGGAACCAAAACAGAAATATTAATAGAGAGCAA
This sequence comes from Flavivirga spongiicola, assembly GCF_030540825.1. Taxonomy (NCBI): domain Bacteria; kingdom Pseudomonadati; phylum Bacteroidota; class Flavobacteriia; order Flavobacteriales; family Flavobacteriaceae; genus Flavivirga; species Flavivirga spongiicola. Next base: position 1,436,887 of record NZ_JAUOEO010000001.1, on the reverse strand, counting down.
AGACATCACTTAGTTCAATCGTTAAAAATAGACTTCGATCTTGCTAAATGGTTAACTTGGAGTACTCGCGTAGGAATTGACTTAACATTGTTGGAGACTGAGGATAAAAGGTTTTTTACTAGACCACTTGAAGATGATGGACAAGGACGATATTCTGTTAATAATAGAAATATTTTTAAACTTTATGGGCAATCTGACTTGATTTTTGATTATAAGATTAATGATGATTTTAGAGTTGATGGTTTATTAGGTATGGCCTACACCAGTAATAGAGATAGGAGTTCCGGAGGCTCTATTAACCAAACCATGTTTGTAGAAAATTGGTTTTCATTAAACAATACGACAAATCCAAATGGTGCACAATTAAACCATGGCTTTGGTTCAGATACGATGTATGGCTTTTATGGTTCTGCTCAATTAAGTTATAGAGAACAACTTTTTTTAGAAGTTCAAGGACGTAATGATGTTAGTTCTATATTACCTAAAGATAACAATAGTTATTTCTACCCAGGTGCCAGTGCTTCATGGTTAGCTTCGCAAAGTTTAGACTTACCTGACGTTATAAAATTTGCTAAGCTACGAGTTTCGTGGGCAGATGTGGGAAGACCAGGACCGAGATACTTTGGAGTTGATGCTTTTAATGCTGGAACTTATGGAAATAGTCCATATTTTCGTGTTGATAACAGGTTGCCTCCTCCAAACTTAAAGCCAGAACGAAAAAGAGAAGTTGAATTTGGTATCGATATGAATTTTTTCAACAATAATAGATTTGGATTTGAAGCCTCCTATTATATGTCAGACACTTACGATCAGATAATGGGTGTGGATGTTCCGCAATCGTCAGGGTTTAATCAAATTACAATTAATGCTGGACAAGTAGAAACTAACGGATGGGAAGTGTTATTTAAAGGAAAACCTATTTTGACAGAAAATTTTTCTTGGAATGCAAGTTTGTCACTATCAGGAGTTAAATCTACAGTTACAGATCTTACAGATGGTGTCGATATACACTTTTTAAGAACAGGGATAAGTGAAAATGCCTTACAGGTTAGAGCAGAAAGAGGAGAAGAATTTGGAGATGTATTTGTGCATCCTTATGCAAGGAATGAAGCAGGAGAACAACTTATAGCAGATAATGGTCAATTTATTGTTGATCGTTCTGAGTGGAAGAAAGTAGGTAATATAAGACCAGATATAACAGGAGGTTTTAATTCTACATTCCAATATAAAAATTTCGATCTTAACATTGGTTTAAACTTTCAATTTGGAGGTGTTTTACCGTCTACAACAGAACAGTTCTTAGTTGGAACAGGAAATGCTAAGTCAACTGTAGCCTATAGAGATGAAGCTAATGGAGGATTACCTTATTATGTAAATGACTCAGGAAGTATCGTTGGGTTAGATTCGCATAGTGCTGCCGTTCCAGCCGACTCTCGTTACGGGTTTATTTTCCATGATGGATTAATAATTCCAGGAGTGAATGAAAATACAGGTCAAGCTAACGATGTTATTATACCTGCACAAACCTATTACCAACAATATTGGCAAGGTGATCAAGCCATTTTTGAAGATCGTATTTTTAAGAGTGATTACTTATCAATACGAAGAGTGGCACTTGGATGGAATGCTCCAAAAAGTATCACATCAAAAGCGAACTTGAGTAAGTTGAGAATATCTGCTTATGTAAACAATTTGGCATATTTGTTTACAGATTTACCTAATGTGAATCCAGAATCTGTAAATGGTACCAGATCTCCGATAGAAAATAGTGCTATTCCGGTTAGCAGATCTTTTGGGCTTAGTGTAAACATGGGCTTTTAATTTGTAAAGTAAAAAATAGTAATTATGAAAAAAATAATAATATATAGTATAGTATCATGCTTTCTTTTAATTATTGCTTCTTCATGTAGTGATGATAGAATAGAGCAAGAGTTTAATGATCCTAACAAAATAACAGAAGAGAATATTCCGTTTTTGTTTACAGGTACTTTGCAAGAACCCGTTTTGTTTCGTGCAGACTATGCACCTAAATATCATGAATACCGTCAGTTAAATAAAGTAACAGGGCTTGGTATGTATATTTTTCACTGGTCTGGATCAGAATGGATTGTGATCCAAGATTGGAGTGGACCTAGTTTTCACAGACAATTACAAGATAGAGGCTCGCTTAATTTTATGAAAGGATTGAGTAAAATACAGGCTATTTATGATGGTATGTCTGAAGAAGAACAAGCCGATAATGAAGTTTATATACATTTATCATCTATTGTAAAAGCTTTTGCTTTTCAACGTATGACAGATGCTTATGATGATATCCCATTTTTGGAAGCCGGACAAGGACGTGATGGTATTTTTTACCCTAAGTTTGATTCTCAAGAAGTTGTTTATAATACAACCTTAGATAATTTAAAAACGACTGTGGCTGCTTTAAAGTCTTTGAATCTTTCAACTGCTGTTCAAGCTGAATTAAGCCAACAGGACATTTTAAATGAAGGCGATTTAAATAAATGGATAAAATTTGCGAACTCTTTACGATTAAGAATGGCCATGAGACTTTCTATTGTGGCGCCGGCTAAAACTCAAGAAGTATTGGCAGAGTTAAATGGTGAATCTTTGGTGACAGAAAGCAGTGACTTCATAGGTATTGCTGAAGTAGATAAAGTAAGATTAACTACGTATGGAGATGGTGGGGCTTTTCCAAGAGGTTTTCAAGAAAGAGGCTGGGATATGAATGCACCAAAATTTATTTTGGAAGACATATTCAATTATAAACAAGTGCAGGATAATACGGTAGACCCGAGAGCTTATGTGGTTTTTCAACCGGCAACCGATGGACGCTATATTCCCGTTCCACATTATAATAAGGCGGATTCCGAAGCATATTTAGCAGCACTTTTAACTCCAGAAATTGCAGCAGATATTGTAAATGGTAACCGTTATCCAGCTAACTCCTCTTGGAATAATGAGGAACAAGATTTGTCTAAGTATAATAGAGTTACTTATTTAAATGACAAAAATAAATGGCCTACCATGACACCTAGTGAAACACATTTACTTTTAGCTGAAGCTGCTGTTCGTTTCCCAGGCGTTGTTACCATTCCAGCTGAGGATTCTTATAGAAAAGCAATTGAATTATCAATTGATTGGTATTATGAGCAAAATTCAACAAACACACTAACTGAAAATTCGACACCTCCTTTGGAGTTTGTAAATGATGATTATAAAGTAGCAAAGGATCCAGCTCATGTTGCGACATTTTTGGCTTCTAAAACGGCAGATTTTACAGGTTTAACAAATGATGAGAAGATTGTTGATATTTTTGAACAGAAAGTGGCTCACTTAAATATTTATAACACCTATGAAATATGGAGTGAAGCAAGACGATTAATGAAAGATCACGGCCAATTACTACACCCAATGGAGGGTAAAGTGGAATGGTTGGAGAGATTATTTTATTCTCCAGCAGAAGCTGGTAGTAATCCAAATTATGCTGATGTAGCCGGTAAAGACAACACGACTACACCTGTATGGTGGACAGGTAGATAGTCAATATTACTCTAGCCTGAAAAAAGACCGCAATTTGCGGTCTTTTTTATTGGACTTTATTTTAAAAACAAAAGGTCTAAAAAGCACTTAGTTTACGATGCTTTTTAGACCCTTTTTATGTGGAATGTGTAATTTCGGATTTTTATTTACAATCCAAAAACTTCTTTTACTCTATCAATATAATCTAGCTTTTCCCAAGTGAATAATTCTACATCTAGCGTAGTCGTTTCTCCGTTGGGCTGTGTAAATGTTTTAGTAACGGTTTCATTGTTACGTCCCATATGTCCGTAAGCAGCAGTTTCACTATACATAGGTGAACGCAGTTTTAAACGCTCTTCTATGGCAAATGGACGCATATCAAAAATATCAGAAACTTTTTCAGCAATTTCACCATCTGTCATATTAAAAGAACAAGTCCCATAAGTATCAATAAAAATACCCATTGGTTCTACCACACCAATAGCATAGCTTACTTGTACTAAAACCTCATCGGCAACACCGGCTGCAACTAGGTTTTTCGCAATATGACGTGTTGCATAAGCAGCACTTCTATCTACTTTACTAGGGTCTTTTCCTGAAAATGCACCACCACCGTGAGCGCCTTTTCCACCGTAAGTGTCAACAATAATTTTTCTTCCTGTTAGCCCTGTGTCTCCATGTGGCCCTCCAATAACAAATTTCCCTGTTGGGTTTATATGGTATTTAATGTCGTTATTAAACAAAACCTGAATTTGCTCAGGTAGTTTGGCAACGACACGTGGAATTAAAATGTCAACAATATCTTTTCTAATTTTAGCAAGCATGGTGTCGTCATCTCCAAAATCGTCGTGTTGTGTAGATACTACAATAGCATCAATACGTTGTGGGATATTATCATCACTGTATTCGATAGTTACCTGACTCTTAGAATCGGGACGTAAATAGGTAATGTCTTTATGCTCTCTCCTTAATTCGGCAAGCTCTATTAGAATTCTATGAGATAGATCTAAAGCCAAAGGCATAAAGTTTTCAGTTTCATTGGTTGCATAACCAAACATCATACCTTGGTCACCTGCACCTTGTTGTTCTTTACTCGCCCTATCAACTCCTCTGTTAATGTCATCAGATTGTTCATGAATTGCAGAAAGTACCCCACAAGAATTACCATCAAACATATACTCCCCTTTTGTGTAGCCAATTTTGTTTATGGTTTCTCTGGCAATTTTTTGAACATCTAAATACGTATTAGATTTTACTTCACCGGCAAGTACAACTTGTCCTGTGGTAACTAAGGTCTCACAAGCTACTTTAGAGTCTGTGTCAAACGCTAAAAAATTGTCAATTAAAGCATCACTAATTTGATCTGCTACTTTGTCTGGGTGTCCTTCAGAAACACTTTCCGAAGTAAATAAATAAGCCATAAGTTGTATTTTATATCTGGATTTGACGAGAGCGTCGAAGGAAGTTTACACTGCCTTTAGCATTTTTGTTTATGCTGAATTCAGTTCAGCATCTTACAAAAAAAGAGAGCAAAACAAGTTCAGTATAAAGAGGTTGCAATCAGTCAAATCTTTCCTCTGTTATTTGTGATGGCAAAAGTAAAAAAATAAAAGGAAATGAGGATTTATTTTTCTTTTTTTAAGAAATAAATTGGTTATTACATTTTAATTGTAAATATTTGCAGTAGTAAAATGAAAAAACAAATATTAAATATCGTTTCTATTATTGTCATTGTGATTATTTCACAACGATAGGAAGCGCTATATATAAATAATTTAAATTTTAGAAGCCTTCCTTAATCGGAAGGCTTTTTTATTGCATATTTTTAAAATTTTGAACATCATAAAAATAAAGACTTAAATAATTGTTGTACAGGGGTTTGTGTCGTTTTAAGTGGTTGTGGATTTAACCAGAAAAACTAAAGAAAAGTGTAAATAAAAACCTAATAAATTAATTTCGAACCTTATTTAGTGCGGTTGTAAGATTTTTAAAAGAACTCTTAAATCGTTAAAGTATTAAATCAAAAAAAGAGAAAGTATAAAATTATCTGTAACAAAGATGAAGGAACTTAATAAATATAGTAAAAGACTAACGCAGGATGAATCTCAGCCAGCATCTCAAGCCATGTTGTATGCAGTAGGGTTGACTGATGAAGATATGAAAAAAGCTCAAGTAGGTATTGCAAGTACAGGGTATGATGGAAACCCATGTAATATGCATTTAAATGGTTTGGCTGCCGAGGTGAAAATTGAATGTAAAATAACTGGTCTAGTTGGTTTAGGATTCAATACTATTGGTGTTAGTGATGGTATTTCAATGGGAACTTCTGGGATGAATTATTCTTTAGCATCTCGAGATATTATAGCAGATTCTATTGAAACGGTTATGAATGCCCAAAGTTATGATGCGCTTATCTCTGTAGTAGGCTGTGATAAAAACATGCCGGGAGCTGTTATTGCTATGTTGCGTTTAAATCGTCCTTCAATAATGATGTATGGTGGAACCATTGCATCAGGAAATTATAAAGGAAGAAAGTTAAATATTGTTTCAGCTTTTGAAGCGTTAGGTCAAAAAGTTGCGGGCGAAATTAATGAAGATGAATATAGAGAAATTATAAAAAGAGCCATTCCTGGAGCAGGAGCTTGTGGTGGGATGTATACAGCAAATACGATGGCTTCAGCTATAGAGTGTATGGGCTTTTCTTTACCTTACAATTCTTCAATTCCTGCAGAAAACCCAAATAAATTATCGGAAAGCGAGAGAACAGCCATAACCATTAAAAATCTATTGGAACTAGATTTAAAGCCATTAGATATTATTTCTAAAAAATCTATTGAAAATGCTATTGCGCTTGTTAACGCATTAGGAGGATCTACAAATGCAGTGTTACATTTCTTAGCGATTGCACATGCTGCAGACATAGATTTTACGCTTGAAGATTTTCAACGTGTTAGTGATAGAACACCTTTGATAGCTGATTTAAAACCTAGTGGAAAGTATTTAATGGAAGATGTTCATGGTGTTGGTGGAACCCCAGCAGTTATGAAATATTTGCTAGATAATGGTTATTTACATGGTGATTGTTTAACCGTAACAGGAAAAACATTAGCAGAAAACTTAAAAGATGTTGAACCACTTACTTTTGATGAAGATAGCCAAGATGTTATTTACCCAAAGGATAAAGCTCTAAAAACATCAGGAAATTTACAAATTCTATATGGAAACTTAGCGGGAGGCGGAGCCGTTGCAAAAATATCAGGAAAAGAAGGTTTATTGTTTGAAGGAAAAGCTGTTGTTTATGATGGAGAGCAAGCAGCCAATACAGGAATCTCTAATGGCGAAGTAGAAAGGGGAGATGTCGTTGTTATTCGTTATGTAGGTCCAAAAGGAGGTCCAGGGATGCCTGAAATGTTAAAACCTACCTCGTTAATAATGGGAGCAGGTTTAGGGAAATCTGTAGCGTTAATAACTGATGGTCGTTTTTCAGGAGGAACCCATGGGTTTGTTGTAGGGCATATTACCCCAGAAGCACAATCAGGAGGAACCATAGGGCTGTTAAAAACAGGCGATAAAATTAGAATTAGTGCAGAAGATAATTCCATTAACGTCATCCTTTCAGATGAAGAATTAGCAGAAAGGAAATCGCAATGGGTTGCACCAGAATTAAAACATAAAAAAGGAATATTATATAAATATGCGAGATCAGTATCATCAGCCTCTAAAGGGTGTGTTACTGATGAATTTTAAGTTATAATCTTTTTTCATTTCCGCTAAGGTGGAAATCTCATAAATTGAAAATGGGAATTATGGATATAGAAACAATAAAAAAAACTAAACAAATGACTGCCAAAACAGAGCGCATGAGCGGTAGTGAAGCTATTATAAAATGTTTAATAGCGGAAGATGTTGACATTCTTTATGGGTATCCGGGAGGAGCCATTATGCCAGTTTATGACGAACTATATAAATATAGAAATGAGATTCATCATGTATTAACACGTCACGAACAAGGAGCAGCACATGCAGCTCAAGGGTTTGCCAGAATTTCTGGTAGAGTAGGTGTTGCTATGGCGACATCAGGGCCTGGAGCTACTAATTTAATTACTGGAATAGCAGATGCGCAAATCGATTCTACGCCGTTAGTATGTATTACCGGACAAGTGCCTTCTCATTTACTGGGTACTGATGCGTTTCAAGAAACAGATATTATTGGTATCTCTACACCAGTTACAAAATGGAATCATCAAGTAACTAAGGCTTCCGAAATTCCAGAAGTTCTAGCTAAAGCGTTTTATATTGCTAAAAGTGGTCGTCCGGGACCCGTATTAATTGATATTACAAAAGATGCTCAGTTTGGAGAACTTGATTTTAAATATGAAAAATGTATAGGTGTAAGAAGTTATATTCCAACACCAAAAACCAATTTAGAATCTGTGAAGGCTGCTGCTGAATTAATCAATGCTGCAAAAAAACCAATGATTGTTTGGGGGCAAGGTGTTATTTTAGGTCAGGCAGAAACTGAATTAAAAACGGTTATTGAAAAAGCGGGTATTCCTGCAGCTTGGACCATTATGGGAGCTTCGGCTATACCAACATCACACCCATTGAATATAGGTATGGTTGGAATGCACGGTAACTATGGACCAAATAAATTAACCAACGAATGTGATGTGCTTATCGCAATCGGAATGCGTTTTGATGACCGTGTTACCGGAAGTTTGGATACCTATGCAAAACAAGCTAAGGTGATTCATTTTGAGATAGATCCAGCAGAGGTTAATAAAAATGTATATGCAGATGTTGCCGTTTTGGGTGACTCTAAAGACAGTTTAATAGAGTTAATACCATTGTTAAACGAAAATTCACATGAAGCATGGCATCAGGAGTTTAAGGATTTGTATGCTATTGAATTCGAAAAAGTAATTAAAGATGATCTTCATCCAACTAAAGAAGGGTTAACTATGGGTGAAGTATTAAATGAGATAAATATACAAAGTGAAGGAGATGCTGCGATTGTATCAGATGTTGGCCAACACCAAATGATCGCTTGTCGTTATTCGGAGTTCAATAAAACTAAGAGTAATATTACTTCGGGTGGTTTAGGCACTATGGGGTTTGCACTTCCAGCAGCTATTGGAGCAAAAATGGCGGCACCAGAACGTGAGGTAGTGGCTATAATTGGTGATGGTGGTTTCCAAATGAATATTCAGGAGTTAGGAACTATATTTCAACAAAAAGTACCTGTGAAAATTGTGGTATTGAATAATGAGTTTTTAGGAATGGTTCGTCAGTGGCAACAGTTGTTTTTCGATAAACGCTATGCGTCTACAGAAATGACAAACCCAGACTTTATTACTATAGCAAAAGGGTATCATATAGGAGGAAAACGTGTTACTAAAAGAGAAGAATTGGCAGATGCCGTTAAAGAAATGATAGCGTCTAAAGAGTCATATTTCTTAGAGGTTTGTGTAGAAAAAGAAGATAATGTATTTCCAATGATTCCTTCAGGAGCATCCGTTTCAGATATCCGTTTAAGTTAGGTAAGAATAAAGAATTTAGACAATAGAATATAGATTTTAGATAATAGAATTATGGACAAAAGAATAGAGATGAATTTAAAGGAAATAGATGGTTAAGTAAAAAGTTTTGCTGTCTATTATCTAACATCTTTTTTCTAATATCTTTTTTAAAAATGAACCAAGAAATAAAAACATTCACGATTTCAATATATACCGAAAATAATATCGGTTTGCTAAATCGTATATCTGCAATTTTTCAGAGAAGACATATCAATATTGAAAGCTTAACAACTTCAAAATCAGAAATTGAAGGTGTAAACAGGTTTGTTATTGTTGTAAATATTACTGAGCCCCAAGCTAAAAAAATTATAGGACAATTTCAAAAGCAGATTGAAGTGATTCGTGCCTATTATCATACCGATGAAGAAACTATTTTTCAGGAGTCGGGTATGTTTAAAATAAAATCCGATTTATTATTTAATGAACCTCAAATTCAAAATATAATAAAAGAAAGTAATGCCAGAATAGTGACTGTAAACAAGGAATTTTTTGTTTTGGAAAAATCTGGTAGAAGAAACGAAATAGAATCACTTCACAGAGATTTAAACATTTTTGGAATCATGCAATTTGTGCGGTCTGGACGTATTTCGGTAACTAAAGAAGAAATGAAAATCACAGAAATGCTTTTAGCATTTAATAACCAATAGTAATAATAATAAAATTAAAATGGGAAATTATTTTAACACACTCTCGTTAAGAGATAAATTAGATCAATTATCGAAGTGTAGATTTATGGATGCTTCAGAGTTTTCAGATGGAGTAAACGCTTTAAAAGATAAAAAGATAGTCATCGTAGGGTGTGGAGCTCAAGGGCTTAATCAAGGTTTGAATATGAGGGATTCAGGATTAGATATTTCTTATGCTTTACGTGATGCTGCTATTGCTGAAAAACGTGCCTCTTTTGTTAAGGCAACGGATAATGGATTTGCAGTTGGTACCTACCAAGAGTTAATTCCATCAGCAGATTTAGTGTTAAACTTAACACCGGATAAACAGCATACAAATGCTGTAAATGCAGTGATGCCTTTAATGAAACAAGGTGCTACATTATCGTATTCTCACGGTTTTAATATTGTTGAAGAAGGGATGCAAATTCGCGAAGACCTTACGGTTATTATGGTCGCTCCAAAATGTCCTGGGTCAGAGGTGAGAGAAGAATATAAACGAGGTTTTGGTGTACCAACACTTATTGCTGTTCATCCAGAAAATGACCCAGAAGGTAAAGGTCTAGAGCAAGCAAAAGCCTATGCTGTAGGAACCGGAGGTGATAGAGCGGGTGTTTTAGAGTCTTCATTTGTCGCTGAGGTAAAAAGTGATTTAATGGGAGAGCAAACCATTCTTTGTGGATTGTTACAAACAGGTTCTATCCTTTGTTTTGATAAAATGGTTGAAAAGGGTATAGATGCAGGTTATGCGTCTAAGCTGATTCAATACGGTTGGGAAACCATTACTGAGGGGCTTAAATATGGTGGCATCACTAATATGATGGATCGTCTATCCAACCCTGCGAAAATTAAGGCTTTTGAATTATCAGAAGAATTAAAAGAGATCATGCGTCCACTATTCCAAAAACATATGGATGACATCATGCAAGGAAATTTTTCTAAAGGTATGATGGAAGATTGGGCTAATGATGATAAAAATTTATTAGATTGGAGAGCTGCTACTGGCGAAACAGCTTTTGAAAAAACACCAGCAAGTGATGTTGAAATCTCTGAACAAGAGTTTTATGACAATGGTGTATTAATGGTTGCTATGGTAAGAGCTGGTGTAGAATTAGCTTTTGAAGCGATGACCGATTCTGGAATTATAGATGCCTCGGCTTATTATGAGTCTTTGCATGAAACGCCACTAATTGCAAATACTATTGCAAGAAGAAAATTATATGAAATGAACAGTGTTATATCTGATACTGCAGAGTATGGGTGTTATTTATTCGATCATGCATGTAAGCCTCTTTTAGCAGATTTTATGAAGACTATAGATACGGATGTTATAGGGAAAGCTTATTCTAAGAATAACGGTAATACCGTAGATAACGCTAAATTAATAGAAGTGAATAAAGCTTTAAGATCTCATCCGGTTGAAAAAGTAGGAGAAGTTTTAAGAGCATCTATGACGGCTATGAAGCCGATAGTATAGTTTAATTGAAAAGAATTTCCTTAAGATTTTGTCTTGAGGTTTCCTTTGAAATTGTCATTCCCGTGACAACGGGAAACTAATATTAATAATTTATGAATAAGGAAAACGTTACATATTTTCCTAGTATTGATAATATTAAGGTGGCTGCCGATACTATTAAAAAAGTATCGGCAGTTACGCCTTTAAGCCCTAGTTTAAGGTATTCAAAATATTACGATGCTAATATTCTTTTAAAGCGCGAAGACTTACAACAAGTTCGATCTTATAAAATTAGAGGTGCTTATAATAAAATAAGTTCATTAACCTCTGAAGAATCTAAAAAAGGGGTTGTTTGTGCAAGTGCAGGAAATCATGCTCAAGGTGTCGCATTGTCTTGTAAATTATTAGAGATTGAAGGGACTATTTATATGCCGGCTCCTACACCAAATCAAAAGGTAGAACAGGTTAAAATGTTTGGTGGTGATTTCATTGATATTAAACTTATTGGTGATACGTTTGATGATGCCTATCATGCTGCTATGTTAGAATGCGAGCAGTTGCATAAAACATTTATTCATCCTTTTAATGATGAAAAAGTTATAGAAGGACAGGCCACTATTGGTTTAGAAATTCTAGAACAATCTAAAACCCCTATCGATTATGTTTTTATAGCAGTAGGTGGTGGTGGATTAGCAGCTGGTTTGTCTACAGTTTTTAAACAAATTTCACCGAATACTAAAATCATTGGCGTAGAACCAGAAGGAGCACCTTCTATGTCTATGTCTATCAAAAATAATAAAAATACAGAATTAGAGCATATTGAAAAGTTTATCGATGGTGCTGCAGTAAAGCGCGTAGGAGATTTAACATTTCCAATTTGTAAAGAGAACTTGCATGACATGATAACGGTTCCGGAAGGGAAAGTGTGTGAAACTATTTTAGAGCTTTATAATAGAGATGCTATTGTAGTAGAACCTGCCGGTGCATTAAGCATTTCTGCTTTAGATTTTTATGCTGAAGACATAAAAGGTAAAAATGTGGTATGTGTGGTTAGTGGCAGTAATAATGATATTACCAGAACATCAGAAATTAAAGAGCGTGCATTGTTGTATGCCAACTTAAAGCATTATTTTATTGTTAAGTTTCCACAACGTGCAGGTGCGCTAAAAGAGTTTGTTGTTGATATTTTGGGTGAAAATGATGATATCACCTATTTTCAATATGCTAAAAAAACAAACCGTGAAAATGGCTCCGCTGTAGTCGGCATTCAATTAAAATCTGCTACCGATTTGGAGCCTCTTATAATTAAAATGAAACGTCATAATTTTTATGGTGATTACCTAAATGATAAACCGGATTTGTTTCAGTTTTTGGTATGACTTATTTTATTTAGCCTATTAGTTATTTTTAAGCTCAATATTCATGGATTTATAAATATCTTCCAGGGCATCAATTCTAAACTTTTCTATTTCTGGAGTACTATGTTCTGTCTTTATTATTTCATAGAACCTTTTGATGATTTCGGGGTGTTTATCAGCAATATTGTTCATTTCAATTAAATCATTCTCTAAATTATAGAGCTCTACATCTTTATTCCCTTTCTTTATATCCTTCCAAAGTATTTTCCATTTACCCATTCTTACAGCAACTTGTCCATTATATTCTGGGAACTCCCAATATAAAAAATCATGTTCCTTTTGTTTATCTTCATTAATTAAGGTATTTAAAAAGCTTATACCATCAATCTCTTTAGGAGTTGTTGTGTTTACTATATCACATAATGTAGGCATAACATCCCAAAAAGCTGAGACATGATCTGTAGTTGATCCAGCTTTTATTTTTCCCGGCCATGAAGCAATCATAGGAACTCGTATCCCACCTTCATATAAAAAACCTTTCCCTCTGCCATATTCACTGGCAAAAGGACCTGCGCTATCAAACCATGGGGAATCCGTACCTCCATTGTATGTTGGACCATTATCTGAAGTAAAGATAATGATGGTATTTTCATACTTACCAGTTTCTTTTAAATGTTTGATTAGCTTGCCTACATTTTCATCAAGATAAGATATCATAGCCGCATAAGTTGCACGAGGATATCTGTTTGGGAAATACCCCTTATTTCCTATATAAGGTTTTTCGTCACCAAATTTTTTCACGTAATAATCTACCCAATTTTTAGGAGCTTGTAATGGTGCATGCGGTATAGGGCTTGCCCAGTATAAAAAGAAGGGAGCATTGTCGGTGCTATCTACAAAACTAATCATTTTTTCAAACGAAATCTCAGGAGCGTAAATAGGTTGGTTGTATTTCTCATAACTTTTTAAGTCGTAAGGGTCCTCATTATTATAAAGCCTCGTATTTGGCGCAATAGTATCGTTTGCGGTTAGATGATACCTTTTATCATTTTCATATAAATGCACAGGGTTGTATGTATGGGCTTGTCGTTGGCAATTATATCCAAAAAAGTAATCAAATCCCATTTTTGTAGGTATGGATTCGGTATGGGGCGCTCCAAGTCCCCATTTACCAAACATACCCGTTTTGTAGCCTACTCGTTTTAAAAGACTTGGAATAGTAGTTGTATTTTTTGGAAATGGCCTTTGACCTTCTAGTGTTGAGTCTTTTATCATTTTTTTATAATTCCAAACATCGCCTTTTTCTCCACGAGCACCCCATTCATCATTTCCTCTAACATAAGAATGACCTAAATGTTTCCCTGTTAGTAAAACAGACCTGGCCGGGGCACAAACAGGAGCACCAGAATAATGTTGTGTAAATAAGAGACCTTCTTTTGCCAATCCATCAATATTAGGCGTTTCTATTTTTTTTTGTCCATAAACCCCTAAATCACCATATCCTAAATCGTCTGCTAGTATATAAATTATATTAGGCTTTGTGGCTATTTTTTTTTCTGATTTTTGAGATGTATTACAAGAAATTGTAATAATTATAGACAGGAAACACAAACTACTCTTTAGGGACTTCATTTTTTTAAATTTATGATAAAGATATTAATTTTATAATGCCATTTAGCTCTTTCTATTTTCAATATGTAAAAAAACAAATCGTGAAAACGGTTCTGCTGTAGTTGGTATTCAATTAAATACCGATTTGGAGCCTCTTATAATTAAAATGAAACGTCATAATTTTTATGGTGATTACCTAAATGACAAACCAGATTTGTTTCATTTTTTGGTATAGCTTATAAAATAAATCATACCAAAAAATGAAAATAATCTTTTATGATTTTTAAAATTCACGATAGTTGCCTTCCAGATATTGGTTTGCTTCTTCTTCAGCAAATTTTGCCTTTTTACTATCCCAATGTAAGGTTTGATTTGGAAAACGACCAGCTATAACACCTAATAATATAGTTTCAGTTAATCTGGAAGCATAAGAAAAAGGTGCGGTACATGTATCTTTACCTAAACAGGCATCCACAAACTGATGATAATGTTTTGGGCCTTCAGAATCATAATCGCGTATAGGTTTACCCATGTTGTTGGCTTTTTCAATAGCTTCAATTTCAGAAGAGATGTCAACATACTTCCCATCCACAATTTTCTTTGGTAATTGCATAAAGTGAGGTAAAAGTAAACGCCCTTTTTCGCCAATAAACATAGCGCCTTGCTCTGGTAAATGCCCCTCTTTTACTGTTTTTGTATCTAATGATAACTTATCTTTCATACTTGCATCTTCACCATTAGAAACTCCTTCTTCTTCTTTCGAAGTTTCGTTTTCGGCACCAGCACTAGGCAGTATCAAATCTTTATGAGTTTTAGGAGCTCCAGGACCATCATACCATACCCATTTTAAGGTTTCAGTAGTGTACTTGGTTTTTGGGAATTCATAAGTAACAATATTATTTTCCGGATATCCAAACCCGGTAGGTTGCCTGGATTCATTAATTATGGTTTTAGGTACATCGAGTTCCAAAGCATTATAAGGTGTATCAAAAATATGTACACCCATATCACCAAGAGTTCCACAGCCATAGTCCATCAATTTACGCCAGTTACCAGGGTGATAAACACCTTTTTTGTATGGACGTTTTTCTGAGGTTCCTAACCATAGATTCCAATCTAATGTGCTTGGTACAGGGTCATTACCCTCAGGTACAGGCCCATCATAACCCCAATTTTTAGGAGACCAAGCTCTTACTGTATGAACCTTTCCAATGATACCGGACTGTATTAATAAGGTTGCTAATTTATAGTCATAAAAGGAGTGTACTTGAATCCCCATTTGAGTAACAAGTTGCTTTTCTGCAGCTAATTTTTTCATAGCTCTTGCTTCAGAGACATGATGTGTTAATGGCTTTTGACAATACACAGGTTTGTCCATATTCATAGCTAGCATAGATGCAGGCGCGTGCGTATGGTCTGGTGTTGATATTATAACGGCATCAATATCATTTTTCATCTCTTTTAACATGACGCGATAATCTGAAAAAACTTTGGCATTAGGATGTAATTTTTTGGCAGCAGATAAAAAATTAGCATCAACATCGCAAAGAGCAGTAACGTCTACCAAATCATGAGAAGCAATAGCGTCAAGATCTGCTTTTCCCATCCCTCCAACACCAATGTGCGCTGTTCGAAGACGACCGCTTGGTGCATTAGATTTACACATTATTAACGATGGGACTAAAGTTAAACCCATTGCACCTAACCCCGTTTTCTTTAAAAAATC
Source organism: Flavivirga spongiicola (assembly GCF_030540825.1). Lineage (NCBI taxonomy): Bacteria > Pseudomonadati > Bacteroidota > Flavobacteriia > Flavobacteriales > Flavobacteriaceae > Flavivirga > Flavivirga spongiicola. The sequence goes on along the minus strand of NZ_JAUOEO010000001.1, from coordinate 1,420,967 downwards.
TCTTTTGTTCATGTTGCTATAGTTTTTTTATTTTAATATTTCTAAACCATATAGGACTTGAATGATCTTGAAGACCGATAAAACCAGTTTTGTACTTTCCATAGTTAGGGCTGTTTTTCCATTTATCCGAATTCTTTTTTTCATGCCAAGCTTCATCCCATGGAACAAATGATAATAACTTCTTGCCATTTAGCCAGTGTTCTACATTTTTAGGAGTAAATACAATTTTTGAAGTATTCCATTCACCTATAGGGTTTAACACTTTTTGCAAAGTATCCGCAGGATGCATAGCATAGTCTGAACCTGTTCTTTGTAAAGGTTTTAATTCTTCTGGCTTTTCAGTATACCCTAAACTCGTATTGTAAGCTGTAAGGTCATGTATTTCGGCATAACCCAAATCATCTATAAGTTGATATTCTGGCGATACTTCAGGAGGTTTTTTATAACCTTCTTTTAAGTGGTAAAAAATACCACTATTACCACCTTTTGGAAGCTTCCATTCAATATGAAGCTCAAAGTTTTCAAATTCTTCAGCACCATAAATAATATCTGTTCCTCCAGTATAATTTTGCTCTAACCCAAGTTCTGTATCAAAAGTTAAAGTTTTATCTTTTATGGTCCATCCTGGAGGTAAAGAATCTCCATTATAAGCACGCCACCCTTCGGTACTTGTACCATCAAAAAGGTAAACCCATTCGTCTATTTTGTTATCGTTTTCAATAGATACATTCTTATGATCTTCTTTTTTTTCTGTTTTACAGGATAAAATAACAGTAGCGATGACTAAAATTGAAATTACTTTTTTCATTTATAAATATTTGTCAAGTCTTAATTTACATATTAAAGGTTAAATATATAAAAAGGAAAATACTATTCATGACGATTTAAAAATATATTAGGGTTTAAAAACTTGAATATATAGATGCTAATGACTATTAAATAGATTAGCAGTCGAAAACGTTTGAGTCATATATATATTATTCCCATGTAATTAAAGTGTTAAGAATATGATATTTCTTTGAATAAACCTTTGCTTTTAAAGTAGTTTAATTTGAAATATAAATATCTTAGTATAGTACAAACCTAATATTTTTAGATATGAATACGACTTTTTTAGAAACTCCAGAAATATATAAAATCAAATCACTTTTACATCAAAAAACCTATTTAGTATCAGGTGAACTAAAACAATGGGAAGGTGATACAGCAGAAGTATATTCAACAATTTCTTCAACGGAAAATTATAAACCTACATTATTAGGAACCATTCCTAGACTTACCGAAAAGGAAGCTTTGGAAGCATTAAATTCAGCATCAGAAGCTTACGATAAAGGTCAAGGTTTATGGCCAACTATGAAGGTTGTAGATAGAATTGCTTGCATGGAAAAATTTGTAGAACAAATGAAAACCAAGCGGGAAGTTATTGTAAAACTTCTCATGTGGGAAATAGGAAAAAACCTTCCGGATTCAGAAAAAGAATTCGATAGAACCATTGATTATATATACGATACTATTGAAGCTTATAAACAAATAGATAGGGCTTCTGCTAAATTTGAAAAGAACGAAGGGGTATATGCACACATACGTAGAGGGCCATTAGGGGTTGTCTTATGTTTAGGACCCTATAATTACCCATTAAATGAAACTTTTACATTGCTTATCCCTGCATTAATTATGGGGAATCCTGTGATTTTTAAACCAGCGAAACTAGGCGTGTTATTAATTTCACCATTATTAGAAGCTTTTCAGAATAGTTTTCCAAAAGGGGTTGTAAATGTTATTTATGGTCGCGGTCGTGTATTGGCAACACCTATCATGCAATCGGGTAAAATTGATGTATTGGCGTTAATTGGTAATAGTAAATCTGCAAACGCCATTCAAAATAATCACCCAAAAAAGAACAGATTACGTTTGGTATTAGGCTTAGAGGCCAAAAACCCTGCAATAGTTTTACCAGATGCCGACTTAGACTTAGCAGTGAGTGAATGCATTGCGGGTACACTGTCTTTTAATGGGCAACGCTGTACAGCCTTAAAAGTATTATATGTACACGAATCTATTGCGGATGACTTTAACAAGTTATATTCGGCAAAAGTAGATGCACTTAAATTTGGGAATCCGTGGGAGTCCGGTGTTAAATTAACACCACTTCCAGAAGCCGATAAACCTGCTTATATTCAAGAATTAATAGATGACGCTCTAAAAAAAGGAGCAAAAATATTGAATAAAAAAGGAGGAGAAATTAGCGAGAATTTTATATTTCCGGCAGTTTTGTATCCCGTTAATAAAGAGATGCGAATATTTAAAGAGGAACAGTTCGGACCATTGGTACCAATTGTTCCATTTACAGACATTGAAAAACCATTAGATGACATGGCAGCATCAAACTATGGACAACAAGTAAGTTTGTTTGGTAAAAATATAAATACATTATCACCATTAATTGATACTCTGGTAAACTTGGTTTGTAGAGTTAATTTAAACAGTTCTTGTCAAAGAGGTCCAGATGTTTATCCTTTTACTGGAAGAAAAGATTCTGCATTTAGTACTTTAAGTGTACATGATGCATTACGTTCTTTCTCAATAAGGACTTTTGTAGCATCAAAGGATAACGATTATAATAATGCCATTTTAAAAGAGTTATTAGAAAAAAAGACATCTAATTTTATAAGTACAGATTACATTTTATAGTAAAAAATATTTATACTTGATGAATTCTTAAAAGTGGTTTAAACTTTTTTGATTGAAGCGAAAAATAGTAATTTCATTCCCAAATGAAGTCTTTTTTGAACTGCATAGCATCGCTACGGAGTAATAAAAAGATAAAATGTGGGGATGAAAGGACATTTTGCAGCTAATTATAAAAAGTTTAAACCACTTCTGTTTAAAAATAAATACTTTTTGATTTAGTGCAATATTTTTCAGTGAAAAATACTGCACTATTTTATTTGTTTATACCGCTATCTTTGATTTATTTTATTATTAAAAAAAATATGATATATTAAAAGAAAGTATTTTTTAAATTAAAACAACAAAAATGAAAATAACAAAGTATGTATTAGGAACAATTTTTTCTTGTGCAGTATTAATCGCATGTGGAGGGAAAGAAGAAAAAAAGAAAGAGGGGTTTACTTATGAAAATACAAAGAATACTTCTAGTAGTAAGGACACTAATGACGTTAACGAGATAGTTATTTCGGGTAATGATTTAATGCAGTTTGATAAGACTGAAATTAGAGTAAAAGCCGGAGAAAAAATAAAACTTACTTTAAGGCATAAAGGAAAATTAGATATAAATGTGATGGGGCATAACTTTGTCCTTCTTAAAAAAGGTGTTGATCTAGCAGGCTTTGCTGCTAAGGCTGCTGTAGCTAAAGACAACCAATATATACCAAAAAAGACAAAAGATGTCATAGCTTATACTTCGTTAATTGGAGCTGGACAAACCACTTTTGTAGAGTTTGTTGCGCCAGTTGCAGGCGAATATGATTACCTATGTAGTTTTCCTGGGCATTATGCTATGATGAAGGGTAAATTGATAGTTGAATAATATTAATTTAAGCCTATACAAAATCAAAAGATAAGTTTTCCTAGATTGTCAAACTATACTTTTTAAGGTTTAATAGTATTGCTTCAAAAAATGCAAAAAAAAGACCGCCTTTTCGGGCAGCCTCGTTTTGTTTAGAAGATATTGTTGGTATTAGTGACCAGCTTCTTTCTTTACTTCTTCTACTTTTTCTTTTACTGCATCAGCAGCTTTGTCAACAGCTTCACCTGCAGCATCAGCAGCACCTTCTACAGCTTCGCCAGCAGCATCACCGGCAGCTTCAACCGCATCACCAGCAGCTTCTACAGCTTCTTCAGTAGCATCAGCAGCAGCTTCTACAGCTTCTTCAGTGGCCTCAGCAGCAGCTTCTACAGCAGCATCAGCAGCTTCTTCAGCTTTTTTAGTATCTCTACAAGAAGTAAAAGATAAACTTAATACTAGTAATAAAGCGGTACTTAATAATAATTTTTTCATTGTTCTTTGTTTTAGTGTTAATTATTTGAGTATTAAAATACTAAATACGAATTTAGTAACTTTTAGTAAATTCCAAGAGTTTTATGTTAATTTTTTTAACAATTGCTCCATAAAATACCTTATATACGCAGATAATCTATTATTTGGATGACTGCACCTTTGTTTTTTGCGATATAATCACCATTTTTCTTTCCAGAAGACAGACATTTTTCCTTGTTTTGAATCAATTCGTTTAAAATGCTATCAAACTCTTTTTGATTGGAAGCAGAAAACATACCGTTAATGTCTATCATAGCTTTGGCTTCTGGAAACTTTTCGTGATTAGAACCAATAATGATAGGTATCGCAAATACGGCAGGTTCTAAAGTGTTGTGTAAACCAGTATGCCCCATAGCACCACCAACATAAGCAATATTTGCATAACTGTAAACCTTTGAAAGAATTCCAATGGTGTCTATTATAAAAACCTGAGCATTAATTAATTGTTCATCATTTTTTTTAGAATACAGCACAGATTTGACATGTAACTTTTCTTGAATGTTATTTATTTGCGCGGTTTTTATATTATGCGGTGCTATAATAAACTTGACATTTTTATGGTCAGTAGCATTGATATAATTAATCAATAAATTTTCATCTTCAGGCCATGTGCTACCTGCCACTACACATAGTTTGTCGTCTTTAAAAGTCTCAATAAAACTTAAATAGTTATTTAAACCTAATTGACTAGATACACGATCAAAACGGGTGTCTCCACTAACAGTTACTTTGTTGTAATGTATGGATTGAAGTAATGTTTTTGAAGCTTCATTCTGTGTAAAAATATGTTCGAAAGTAAATAAGGCACGTCTCAGCTCTCCACCATAAAATTTAAAGTAAGATTGATTTTTTCTAAAAGCAGCCGAAATTAAAATAGCACGTAACTTTCTTCTTTTTAATTCATTTAAAAAGTTAGGCCAAATATCGTATTTAACAAAAATGGTGAGTTCTGGATTAACAAGGTTTATAAACCGTTTTGCATGCTTTTTGCTATCCAGAGGCAAATAAATAACAATATCTGCAATAGGTGAATTTTTACGAATTTCATACCCGGAGGGAGAAAAGAAGCTAAGTACAATTTTATGCTGTTTATAGTGTTCTCTTAGTTTTTTAAAAACAGGGAGTCCTTGTTCATATTCACCTAAAGAAGCACAATGAAACCATAAAGTTTTATCATTGGAATTTAATTGACTTTCAAGAACCTCAAAAGTGTTTTGGCGACCAACCATTCCCTTTTTAATTTTTTCATTAAATAAGGAGGCACATTTTAATGCAAAGTGTGCTATATGAATACCTATGTTGTAAATAAAACTCAATTTTTTTCTTTGCAGCTAAAATACATTTCTTTGGAAGAAATTCATTGCTTAGCGTAAATGATTTTCGTAATTTCGTAGGCTGTTAACCCACAATGGGTGTTCCTTAAAATTAGTCTTTATTTTTTTGTTTAAAAATAGTAAAAAGACTGCAATTTTTTTTAGATGAAGAAAATTCAAATGGTTGACCTTAAAGGTCAGTATGACGATATAAAAGATGTCGTTAATCCTTCTATTCAGGAAGTTATAGAAAATACTTCTTTCATTAATGGCCCCAAAGTTCATGAGTTTCAAAAGAATTTAGAACAATATTTAGGAGTTAAACATGTTATTCCTTGTGCTAATGGTACAGATGCATTGCAAATAGCGATGATGGGTTTAGGTTTAAAACCAGGGGATGAGGTTATTACTGCGGATTTTACATTTGCAGCAACTGTTGAGGTGATTGCATTATTACAATTAACACCAGTTTTAGTAGATGTTAATGAGGATGATTTCAATATAAATATTGAAGCTATAAAAAGGGCTATCACACCTAAAACAAAGGCCATTGTTCCTGTGCATTTGTTTGGCCAATGTGCTAATATGGAAGCTATCATGGAAATTGCTAAGGAACATAATTTATTTGTAATTGAAGATAATGCACAAGCTATCGGGGCGTCTTATACCTATAAAAATGGTAGTAAAGCCAAAGCGGGAACAATTGGCGATGTTGCTTCTACTTCTTTTTTCCCATCTAAAAATTTAGGTTGCTATGGAGATGGCGGTGCCATTTTTACAAATAACGACGATTTAGCACATACCATTAGAGGTATTGTTAACCATGGGATGTACAGGCGTTACCATCATGATGTGGTGGGAGTAAATTCACGTTTGGATAGTATTCAGGCAGCGGTTTTAGATACTAAATTGCCGCATTTGGATAGTTATAATAAGGAAAGACAATATGCTGCAAGAAAATATAATAAAGCATTTGAAGGGGTTGAAAATATTGTGACGCCAAAAGTAACAAATGGCTGTTTAGAGGTTTGTGATACTTGCGATTGTCACGTTTTTCACCAATATACACTCAGAATTAAAGCTATAGATAGAGACGCATTGGTTAAACATTTAAATGCTCATAATATACCTTGTGGTGTATACTATCCAATTCCGCTTCATAACCAAAAAGCATATAAAGATGAAAGGTATAATGAAGATGATTTTAAAGTAACAAATCAATTAGTTAAAGAAGTTATTTCATTGCCAATGCATACCGAATTGGATGACGAACAAATAGAATATATTACATCAACAATTATTAAATTTATAAATGGATAAAATATTAGTTACTGGAGGATTAGGATTTATAGGGTCACACACCGTTGTCGAATTGCAAAATGAGGGTTACGAAGTTGTAATAATTGATGATTTATCCAATTCTACAATTAAAGTTTTGGATGGTATAAAAGCTATATCAGGTAAAGCACCACTTTTTGAAGAACTAGATTTAAAAAATAAAGCAGGTGTTGAGGCCTTTTTTAAAAAGCATGATGATGTTAAGGGTGTTATTCATTTTGCCGCTAGTAAGGCTGTTGGTGAAAGTGTAAAAGAACCTTTGTTGTACTACGAAAACAATATTGGAACCTTAGTTTATATTTTAAAAGAATTACAAAAATTACCGTCGGCGAGTTTTATCTTTAGTTCGTCATGTACTGTTTATGGACAAGCTGATAAGTTGCCAATAACTGAAAGTGCGCCGGTAAAACAAGCTGAATCTCCTTATGGAAATACAAAACAAATTGGGGAAGAAGTAATTAGAGATACTTGTAAAGTAACACCTAATTTAAAAGCTATAGCGTTACGTTATTTTAATCCGGTTGGAGCCCACGAATCAGTTTCGATTGGAGAATTGCCGATTGGTGTACCACAAAATCTAGTTCCTTTTATTACGCAAACAGCTATAGGTTTACGTGAAGAATTATCTGTTTTTGGTGATGATTATCCAACGCCAGATGGCACCTGTATTCGAGATTACATTCATGTAGTAGATTTAGCAAAAGCGCATGTTGTTGCTTTAGGTCGCTTACTACAAAACAAGAATAAATCTAATTATGAAACTTTTAATTTAGGAACAGGAAAGGGTAGTTCTGTACTGGAAGTTGTTCAGTCTTTTGAACGTGTTTCTGGAGTAAAACTAAATTATAAAATTGTTGATAGAAGAGAGGGTGATATCATTTCAGCTTATGCAGATACCAATAAAGCTAATAATGAATTAGGTTGGAAAACAGAATTGTCTTTAGATGATGCGATGCGTTCTGCATGGAAATGGGAGCAAAAGGTTAGAGGTAAATAATCGATAATCTTTACATAATTAAATTTGTCATAAAGAGCATTCGTCACTCTGTATTTGTTTTAGGATTATATTTTATTTATAAATCGCTGACTTCCAGATTTATGAGGTAGATACTGAAAACAAGTTCAACATAGTGTGTAAATATGTGATGTCATACAAAACAAATATTCATTAATCTAATTATTTATAATAAAATATATTTAGCAAAGCGTTAAAATTTTAATAAATTTTTGTAATAAATAGATTACGTTTTTAGTAAAAATAGGGTATATTATTATCGGGAATTCCCTTTTTAAGTTTTTTTTAAGAATTATAAATCTCTTTATTTATAATTTCATGGTATGTTAGTTTTGCTGATAAAAAAGCATTGTATATCCACTCTCAATTAACCATTAATGACGCTTAACTCAAAAACATTACTTTTTGTTTTGTGCTTATTTGTTATATCTAACAAATTGGTTGCAATTCCAAAGTTAAAAACTGCTCCATATTTATTTTTAACACAAATAGATAGTTTAATTAAGCAGAAAAATATCAGCAATGATATGACGCAATTAGAGTTGTTAATACTTTATAATGATGCTTTAGCTGAAAAACACCCGGATTCAATCAAAATATTCAAAAAATTGGCTATTCTAAATGCTGATTTGGATCAGCCTAAAGACGCCTATATTTTTACTAAAAAATATATTAATAACACTTTGGATTTTTCAATTTTAAATGATAGAGCATATAATGTTATTCGTGATTCTGAAGAGTATAAAGAGCTGTCCGAAAGCTTCTTATTGCAGATTGATTGGCCTACATTTTTGTTTTTATACGTTGCCTTAATTGGCTTCTTCTTTACTATAATTATTAATTTTTCTAAAAAATCTAATAGATATGCTAAATTATTTATTAGTGGTTTTGTAGGTGTACATTCTTTATTTATACTTGAGTTTGTTTTGTATATCTCAAATATTCAGTACAAACTTCCTCATACATATTTAATGGCCTCAGTAGGTGCTCTTTTGTATGGGCCATTGCTGTATTTTTATTTTAAAAGTGTTACCTATAATTTTAAATTTAAAATTATAGATTTATTACATTTTTTACCAACTCTTATTTTATTGGTGTTTTTGTTTCCAATGTATTCACTTTCAAGCAATGAAAAAATCGAGATCATGTTGGAATTGGATAATTCTTATAATATTAACAGGTATATAATCTTTATATCTAAAGTTATATCACTTGTTATATATGCTATTTTGATAGGGAAAATTCAATTCAGTCATAGAAAAAAGGGGGCTAGTTCAGAGTATAAAGAGCGACCTGTAGATAAATGGAAGAAAACTATTTACAGAATACATATTATTTATCTAATCTCCTATATTATTTACGGCTTACCGGTGAGTGGAATATTGCTTTCTTTCCCATACTTTATTAATTATATTCAAGTAAGTATTATGTCCGTAATGGTTGTATATCTAGCTTATATGGCATATGTCCAGCCTGAAATTTTTAAGCACGATTATGCGCTAAAAAGTAGTGTAATGTCTTTAGAGAAATACCAAAAGTCTGGACTTACGAATGCGTTATCCCAAGAACTCAAAGAAAATTTAATTAAGTTATTTGTAGAAGATAAAGTGTATAAAGAAAATAATATCAACCTTGAAGTATTATCCAAAAGATTAAACACAACAAGGCATAATACGTCTCAAATAATAAATGAACATTTTAATATTAATTTTTTTGAGCTTATAAATAAATTTAGAATTAAAGAAGCTATCTGTATTCTTAAAGAAGATATCCATGGAAGCCTTAATATTATTGATATCGCTTATGAAGTAGGATATAATAATAAAGTAACTTTCAATAAAGCATTTAAAAAAGAAACATCACTAACGCCTTCAGAGTTTATAAACTCTCAATTCAAAAAGAACATATAGAGGTAAATATTAGGTAAGATATCTTCGGTATGGTAAGGTATTATAAGTATTGCCTCTAAATCTAGGCTTTATTCCTTTTTTTATTGTCGCAATTGTAATTTAAGGTAAGGTAGTCATAGAACTTTACTTAAAATATTTTAGATTCTTCTAAGCTTAAATTTCATTAGTAAGGTGTAATTTTTTGAATTAGTCACTTAAAAAAACATCTATACTACCTTCCTTAATTTCAATCTGCACTGACTAACTCAAAATAAACATTTAATTTATGAAAGTAAGAAACTACTATTTAGTGCTAGTGTTCTTGGTGTTTGGTATTATATCATCATTTGCACAGGAAAGGACTGTTTCTGGTAGAATTGTAGACAAAAACAATTTACCATTGCCCGGGGCAACAGTTTTAGTTAAGAATTCTACAAAAGGAGCATCAACAGATTTTGATGGAAATTATTCAATTAAAGTAAATCAAGGAAACATTCTGGTATTTAGCTTTGTTGGGTACGAAAATCAAGAAGTTACAGTTGGTACATCAAACACAATTAATGTTACCATGCAAGAAGATGCAACTGCTCTTGAAGAGGTTGTCGTTGTTGCATATGGTGCACAAACAAGAGAGTCTATAGTTGGATCTGTAGGTGTTGTTTCAAGTACTACCATTGAGACACAGCAAGTAACATCCCCTCTAAGAGCGTTACAGGGAGCTGTACCAGGTGTAAGTTTGTTAACAGCAGGAGGCCAACCAGGAAATAACCCTATTATCAGGATAAGAGGGATATCGAGTGAAAGTTTGGAAAGAGGCCCTTTAATTGTTGTAGATGGCGCACCGTTTAATGGTAACCTTAATACGATAAGTCAGGATCAAATCGAATCGGTTTCAGTACTGAAAGATGCATCATCATCAGCTTTGTATGGTTCAAGAGCCTCAGGAGGTGTTATATTAATTACAACCAGGAAAGGTCATATAGATTCGGCTCCTAAGGTAACATTAAGATCTCAGATAGGATTATCTAATCCAACCATAGGGATTCACAATTTAGCCAATCCGGAGGATTATTTAAAATTGACCTGGCAGGCTCTAAAGAATACAAATCAATACGAAGATGGTCAAACAGCTACTGATGCAGCCCTAAGTGCAACGAATCAATTAGTTGATCATCTAGGGTATAACCCATATAGTGTAGCAAACCCAATAGATGCCAGTGGTAATTTAGTGGCTGGTGCTAATTTATTATGGAACTCTAATTGGGAGAACGAAGTTCTTAGGGAAGACTACCTTAGAGTAAATCATAATATTGGTGTATCTGGAGGTACTGATAAGACTAGGTATTTTATGTCTTTCGACTATTTAAATGAAGATGGCCCTGTGATACCTTCTAATTTTGAAAGAGTATCTTCACGATTAAATTTAGAAACTCAAATAAATGACTGGTTTAAAATAGGTCTTAATACTAGTTTTTCACGTTCTAACTCAAATAATCCGGATCAAACAAGTGGAAATACAACACAAGCGATTTCTTGGATTTATGGTTTATCTAGTATTTATCCTATTTATGCCAGAGATGCTAATGGAGGTTTGATTAGAGATGATTTAGGAGGGCGTATTTTTGATTTAGGAAACGGACTCGTTTCAGGTCAACCAGTAAATAGCACCAGACCTGTTTTTAGTGGTGAGAATATTTTAGCAAGTTTAACTTTAGGAAAAGAAAGAAGAATAAGAACTAACTATTTAGCAAATGTTTTTGCAGAGATAAATCTTTTTGAAGGTTTATCATTTAAAACACGATTAAGTTATGAGAATTTCCTTCTCGATTCATATAGTTATGATGATGATAAGATAGGTGCGGCATCTGGTGTACAAGGACGTGTATCACAAAATAGAGATTTAACCACAACTCTAAATGCCATTCAATCTTTAAATTATAAAAATAGTTTTGGAGATCATAACATCTCTATCGATGCTATTACAGAAGCTTATACAAATACCCAAGACAATTTACTGGCTCAAGGTACTGGTTTTTTACCTAAAGTAGATAATTTGGATGGAAGCACATCGCCAGAAGCTGTTGGCAGTAGTATTATCACTTCAAGAATTAATAGTTATCTAGGTAGGGTTAATTATAATTTTAATGAAAAATACTACGGTGAATTTTCCATAAGAAGAGATGGATCTACACGTTTTAATAAAAACACAAGATGGGGTAATTTTATAGCAGGAGGAATGAGTTGGGTGGTGTCCAAAGAGTCCTTTTTAAGCGAAAGCAATACACTTACATTTTTAAAACTTAGAGGGTCTTATGGTGAATTAGGGAATAATAGAACAACAAGTCTTTTCCCTTTTCAATCTGTATTTCAACCAGGTTTTGTTAATCAAGAAAATTCTGGAATTTTATTGGAAGGCGTTTCTGATGCAAATTTGAGATGGGAAAAAGTAGAATCTCTAAATATTGGAGCGGACTTCGAGTTGTTTAATGGTGTTTTATCCGGTACTTTAGAATATTATAACAAGGAATCTGTAGATTTAATTATGGATAAACCGCTTGCTTCTTCCTTAGGGGTTAATAAAATTGTTACTAATATTGGGTCTATCAGGAATTATGGATGGGAGGCTTCTTTGAGGTCTATTAACTTTAATTCTGATGATTTTACATGGACAACTGGAATTAATGTTGCTCTAAATAAAAACGAATGGACTAAGTTGCCACAAGATGAGATTTTAAATGGATCTAAACGCTATAGAGTAGGTAGTTCTATTTTTGATTTCTTTATTCGAGAATGGGCAGGAGTAGATTCTACAGATGGTCGTGGTATGTGGTATATGGATGTATTAGATACTAATGGTGACGTTATAGATAAGGTAACCACAAAGGAATATGATGATGCAACAAGGTATGAGCAAGGTAAAACATCGTTGCCGGATATAGAGGGTGGATTTACTTCTTTTGTTAGATATAAGCAATTTGATTTAAACGTGTTGTTTAATTTTAGCTTTGGGGCTTATTTATTAGATTCAGACTATTCTGGACTAATAAATCCATTTGAAAACCCTGGAAGAAGTGCACACCCTGATAACTTTAATGCTTGGAAAAATCCGGGAGATGTTAGTGATTTTCCATTATTACTGGCGAGTAATAATGATCATGCGTCTCGATCTACAAGATTTTTATTTAAAAATGATTATATAAGGCTAAAAAGTTTGACATTCGGTTATAATTTTCCACTATCTACAATTGAAAGAATAGGGTTGAGCAAATTAAGATTGTTTTTACAGGCAGATAATATTTTTACCTGGCAATCTCATAAAGGAATTGATCCAGAACAGGCATTTAATGGTATTACCACTAATAGATCTCCACTATCAAAAACCATTACCTCAGGGATTATTTTAGAATTTTAAACTAAAAAATTAACGAAAATGAAAATATATAATACATTAACTATAAAAATTCTACTAGTTTTAGTCGTTGTTTTTTTGTCTGGCTGCTCAAAAGAGTTTTTAGATGAGCCTACAAATACGGCGGGTATTCCAAGGGCTGTAGTTTTTTCAGATAGAGACATTGTACAAGCTTTTGAAACTGGAATATATGCCAGATATAAAGGGCAATGGGATAACGATCTAGCAGATGGAGTAAACAATTCTGATCCAGATACTGGTGGTTTATATGCCATGTATTTTGCAAGAACCATTAAAGGGAATGATTTAATTCAGAGACCAACTTTTTTCCTATTTGATTATTCTCATGAAAACAGAGGGGCTTCTTTTAGAAGAACCAGATTTACCTGGGAATTTAACTATGAAATTATCAATTATGCAAACATCTTAATTGATGGTGTCGAAAATAGTCCAGATTTAGGTGAAGCAACCAAAAAGGAATTTATTGCGGTTGGAAAAGCTATAAGAGCCTTTCATTATTTTCAAATAGTTTTAGAGTTTGCACCTAATTATAATAATGATAGGACTGTAGCAAGAATACCTATTTATACAGAACCAACAACAGAAGCTTCAGTAGGAAATTCACCAAGTTCGCTAGCAGATGTTTATGAATTGATATTATCAGATTTAAAATCAGCTATTCCCGACTTGCCTGAACAGAGACTAGGCAAGAGCTATATAAATAAAGCCGTTGCTAATGGCTTTTTGTCACGAGTATTATTGGTAACACAAGATGATTGGTCTTTGGCATCCTCTGCGGCAAAAGCAGCTTATGGAAGTGATGCAGAATCTGCTGTAGTATCTTCAAATTGGGGAGAAGGTTTTAATGATTTAAGTGATCAAGATTGGCTTTGGGGGCATTTTCAAGACGGTTCTAATGAAACCAATTTCTTTTGGATGGCTCCCCATGTTTTTACGGATCATTTAACCTTGTCATTTCAGGCTACTTATGCGAATACAAATTTTAGGGATACGTTTTCAGATGATGATGTTAGGAAATTATTTCGGGATATTTATAATTCTTCAACACCTTACAGGGAATTTGTAACAACTAAGTTTGCATTTACCTTTGCATCAGATGTTCCTTTGATGAGAAAGTCCGAAATGGTATTGATCGATGCAGAAGCTCAGTATAATTTAGGTAATGAACCTGAGGCTAGAAATTTACTTTTTGCATTGCAAAAAGCTAGAGACACGAACGCTATATTATCTACTAATTCCGGAAGTGATTTAATGGATGAGATTTTATTAGAAAGGCGTAAAGAACTCTACGGAGAAATAGGGGTAGAGTGGTTTGATGCTAAAAGGTTAAGAATGCCTATTAATAGGGATGATGTGCATAGAGTCGTTGTTAATGTTCCTGCAGATAGTGAATTATTTTACTTAAATATTCCACAAACAGAAATCGATGCTAATCCTAATATGGATGCAAGCGTAAATCAATAAAATTAATTCTTAAAAAGACAATTAACTAAACTAGCTTAACTATTTTTAAACTAAAAGTTCCCCGATGCTTGCGTCGGGGTTTCTTACTCACCTTTCCTTGGGAGAGGTCGGAACTGTTTTTTTGCAGTTCCGGGTGAGGTAAAATTATTCAACAATCTTTTTCTTCAAAAGGAATATGTATATTTAGAGTGTAACTATTTAAACTCTGAATATGAAAAAGTTAATTCTTATATTTCTGGTATCACTTTCTTTTAGCGGTATTTCACAAAACACTTATTTGCATTGTGGTAAACTAATTGACACACAGAGAGGTAAGGTTTTAAAAGAAATGACAGTTGTTGTTTCTAATGATAAAATAATATCTGTTGAAAAGGGGTATATCCCTATACGAAACCCTGAAGATGTCGTTATTGACTTAAAGACAAAAACAGCCATGCCAGGGCTTATCGATATGCATGTGCATATTGAGCATGAAACCAATCCGAAGCGTTATCTACAGAAATACACATTAAATGATGCGGACGTTGCTTTTAGCTCGTTGGGATTTGCAAAAGCGACATTAAATGCTGGATTTACTACCGTTAGAGACTTAGGAGGCACGGGAGTTAATATTTCACTTAGAAATGCGATTAATTCAGGAAAAGTTAATGGACCCAGAATATTTACAGCGGGGAAATCTATAGCAACTACAGGAGGGCACGCAGATCCTACAAATGGAAGTCGTAAAGAATTGATGGGTGATCCAGGTCCGAAAGAAGGTGTTGTAAATAGTGTTGGAGATGCAAAAAAAGCAGTAAGACAACGTTATAAAAACGGCGCAGATTGTATTAAAATAACAGCTACTGGAGGTGTTCTAAGCGTGGCGAAGAGTGGCACAAATCCGCAGTTCACTGTCGAAGAAGTTAAGGCTATTTGCGAAACAGCAAAAGATTATGGCATGCATGTGGCTGCACATGCTCACGGAGATGAAGGTATGCAAAGAGCGATAATAGGAGGTGTAAAAACTATTGAGCACGGTACGTTGATGAGTGAGGAAACTATGGAGTTAATGAAAACACACGATGCTTATTATGTGCCAACTATAACAGCAGGAAAAGAAGTAGAAGGAAAGGCTAAGATAAAAGGTTTTTACCCAGATATTGTTGTGCCTAAAGCACTAGCTATTGGCCCGCAGATTCAAGAAACGTTTGCTAAAGCTTATGAAAAAGGCGTTGGAATTGCTTTTGGAACAGATGCAGGGGTTTTTAAACATGGTGAAAATGGAAAAGAGTTTGGTTTTATGGTTGAGGCTGGTATGCCAGCAATAGAAACGATACAGAGTGCAACAATTACCAATGCCAAAATTTTAGAAATGGAAGATGAAATTGGTCAAATTAAAGCAGGGTTTATTGCGGATATTGTAGCGACCAATGATGATCCAACTCAGAACATTTCAACTATGGAAGCTATTGTTTTTGTTATGAAAGACGGAGAAATTTATAAAAAATAATTAAAATACTTGTCATTCCTGCGAAGGCAGGAATCTACTTGAATATTCGAAATATTAATTTAGTCGCTATTTGTTCTTATTAAAGACATATGTTTTTTAAAATCTTTGCTATCAGTCCAGAGAACTCTGTTGTTATTAATTAAAAATATAAAGGTAGTATCATAGGGGGTATATATGAAGTGTTTATAAACTAGTGGATTCCTGCCTTCGCAGGAATGACAAAGTAATACTGAAGAGGGTAATATAAATGGTAATATCTATTTTCTTAAATAGAATAATGTGTTAATTAGGAACATTCATTTTTTTGTTAAGCTTCCGAAGATTTCTTTTTCTTAAAACTGGTAAAAACTAAAATGATCATGCCTGTGGTTACTGATAAATCTGCCATATTAAAAATACCAGTTCTAAATACACCACCCAGGTCGATAAATAAGAAATCGGTAACGGAACCATATATAATACGATCATAAACATTAGCTAAGCCACCACCAATGATACTTGAGAAAGCAAAAAGAGATAAATTATCTAAATTTTTGTCTTTGAAAATATGACGTAAAACAAAACCAAGTACCACAATAGGTAAAAGAAGTAATAAGATAATTCTAAGCGTAGGGCTTAAATCACTACCCATACCTAAAAAAGCACCAGTGTTCTCAACGTTCATCATGATGAAAGCATCGCCTATTAAAGAGATCCGTTCACCGGGGTTTATTTCTGTTCGAGCTTCAATATGGGTCCTAACCAGTACTTTAGAAACTTGATCAACCGCAATAGTTAAAATAATAACTAAAATAATGTAAATAGAACGTTTCGATAATTTCATTTAGTTATTTTCAAAAGTTGCTGAAGCCGTTTGAGCCTCTCTATTAATTTTCTTTACCAGACCTTGTAAAACTTTACCCGGGCCAACTTCGGTAAATAAAGTAGCACCATCTGCAATCATTTGTTGTACAGATTGTGTCCAACGTACAGGTGCCGTCAATTGAGAAATTAAATTAGTTTTTATGGCCGTTTCGTCAATAACAGCATTTGCCGTTACATTTTGATAAATAGGGCAGTTCGGTTTGCTAAATGTTGTATTTTCTATAGCTGCTGCTAATTCTTCACGAGCAGGCTCCATTAATGGTGAATGGAAAGCACCGCCAACTGGCAATACTAATGCGCGACGTGCACCAGCGTCTTTTAAAGACAGACATGCTTTATCAATAGCATCAATCTCTCCTGAAATCACTAATTGTCCTGGACAGTTGTAATTTGCTGCGACTACAACACCATCAGTTACTGAGCATACTTTTTCAACAATATCATCATCTAAGCCTAAAACAGCAGCCATGGTACTCGGTTGCAATTCGCAAGCCTTTTGCATAGCTAAAGCGCGTTGAGATACTAACTTTAATCCATCTTCAAAATTCAAAGTGCCATTAGCTACCAGTGCAGAAAATTCTCCAAGGGAATGACCAGCAACCATTTCTGGTTTAAAAGAGTCACCTAAAGTTTTTGCTAAAATAACTGAGTGTAAAAATATAGCAGGTTGTGTTACTTTAGTTTCTTTAAGATCTTCAGCAGATCCCTCAAACATGGTATCAGTAATGGTGAAACCAAGAATATCGTTTGCTTGTTCAAATAATTCTTGAGCTAAAGGTGAGTTTTCGTATAAGTCTAAACCCATTCCTGAAAATTGAGCGCCTTGCCCTGGAAATATATATGCTTTCATGTGTTGTAATTATTGCTTTTTAAAGTCATGCCTAACATTCATTTAATTGTTTCTCCAGGATACAGAAAATTTATTCATGAATGTTTCATGTTGATTGGTTTTCAGTGCTGCAAAAGTATAAATAATTTTTTAAGAACTAAGACTACTTCGTTTATAGAATCAAGAATAAAGATTTTATAGTTATATGGTTATTAATTAGGAAGATGATTTAATATTAGCTTCTAGCTTCTAGCTTCTAGCTTCTAGCTTCTAGCTTCTAACTTCTTGAGTTCCTATCTTTATCCTTAATACTTAGATTCCAATTCTTTTCTACAAATTCACAATAGCAGCTTCCGCACAACGTTCTCCATCCATGGCAGCAGATATAATACCACCTGCATAACCACCACCTTCTCCGCATGGAAATAAATTAGAAACTTCTGGGTGTTGTAAGTGTTCGTTTCTGGGAATACAAACTGGTGATGAGGTTCTGGATTCTACCCCAACAATGTTAGCTTCAGCAGTATAATAGCCTTTCATTTTCTGTCCGAAGGCTTGAAACCCTTTTCTAAGTCTGCTCCCTATTAATTTTGGTAATAAGGAATGTAAAGGAGCCGATTTTAAACCTGGTTGATAGGAGGTTGGGTTTAAATCGTCCGATAGTTTTCCTTCTACAAAATCGGTGAGTTTTTGAGCTGGAGCAATCTGACTTCTTCCTCCTGCAGTAAAGGCTAGTTTTTCTAAGTTTTTTTGATACTCTAACCCTTTTAAAACGCCGAATTTCTCATATTTGTGCAAATCAGCATCCGCATTAATTTCAACGACAATACCTGAATTTGCATACAGATTATTTCGTTTAGAAGGAGACATGCCATTTACCACGACTTCACCATTTGCCGTGGCTGCCGGTACTATAAATCCACCTGGGCACATGCAAAAGGAATAGACGCCTCTGTTATTTATCTGATTTACTAAACTATACGAAGCGGCCGGGAGTAATTTGTTACGTTCACCACTACAATGATATTGTATAGAATCTATAATGTGTTGTGGATGCTCTACCCGAACCCCCATGGCGAACGATTTTGCTTCTAATGCTATTTTCTTTTTATGCAATAAATAAAAGATATCTCGAGCTGAATGCCCCGTTGCTAAAATAACTCTGTTTACTGCTATTTCTTCGCCGTTTTGAAGTTGTATGGCTTGTATTTTGTTAGCTTTTATAATGAAGTCAGTCACTCTGGTTTCAAAATGAATTTCACCACCATAATTTAAAATGGTTTCTCGTATATTTTGAACCACTTTAGGTAATTTATTAGTGCCTATGTGTGGATGTGCATCCACCAGAATCTGATCAGTGGCCCCATGAAACACTAAGTTTTCAAAAATTCGACGCACATCCCCTCGTTTTAAACTTCGAGTATATAATTTGCCATCGCTATAAGTACCTGCACCGCCTTCACCAAAACAATAGTTGGAGTCTTCATTTACAAAATGATCTTGATTAATTGCCTTTAAGTCACGCCGGCGATCCTGAACATTTTTGCCACGTTCTAACACGATGGGTCTGTAACCTAATTCAATACAACGTAAAGCAGCGTACATACCTGCTGGACCGAACCCGATAATATGTATGGGTTTGGCTTTTGAAATATCTTTATAATCAAATTGATATTCAGAGGTTTTTGGTAATGTCTCTCTAATATAAACAGCAACTTTATAGTTGAAAATAATTTTTGGTTTTCGAGCATCAATAGATTTACGAAGTACTTTGACACCTGTAATAGCTTCTTTATCTATATCTAACGCATACGCCGATTTTATTATTAAAATATCACTGCGTTCTTCGTCTTTAAGTGAAATACGAAGCTGAATCTCTTTTACCATGCCGCAAAATTACTCAAATTTAAGAGAAGATTCAGAAAAAGAATGTGATGCCTAAAAGCGCCATATTATTAAAGTTTACCTCTTAGTAAAATAACGTTCCTCTAAAATATTAAAATGATGTTTTGCATGTCCAATAATAGTAAACCCAAAAGCCAGAGGACTTATCCTTATTTCAGAACTAATACCAACTCGATGGAGCATATCTTCATTGAAACTTTCGAATAAAGGGATGGTTGATTGTCTTACTAATCTAAATTCCTTTAGTAAATCTTCTATACTCCTGTTGTTAGCGTATGCATTTTTAGCATATATATTTTCATCAAACCCTAATAAGGCTTTTGGTTCTAATCTGGATATGCACAACGCTCTGTAAGCAAGGATTCTTTCAGTATCAATTATATGCTGAAGTAATTCTTTGGGTGTCCATTTATTTGACTCGTACCTATATTCCTGATGTTGAACCAACTTTTCAGAAATGCTTTCTAAAATAGTTTCACTATGCTTTAAGCCATCTATTAAATGAGTATGGTCATCAACCAATGCGATGTACCTATCAAAGAAGTCTGGAATAAATTTTAAGTCGGATTTTTTCATTGTTTAGGCTTTATTCTTTTTATAATAGGCTACCACATGCTTAGGGGTTCTTATTTGTCTTGGTAATAAGGCATCTTTAACAGGAAGCTCCGCCACTTGTTTTAATGGTATAATGCCTGCCCAAATAGGAAGATCTAAATCACTTTTTTCATCTACAACACCGACGTCTCTAATTTTAGCCGATGCGGTTTGTATTTCCATTTCAAGAACAAGCGTACCATTAAATTCTTTAAGATTCATCGGCCTTAGTTCTTCCCAGCGACCAGGAATCATATGATCTACAACACATTTTAAAGCAGCTTCTTTTTCTTCTCGGTTTTCAACTTTAGTAATGCTAGTAAATAAGGTCGCAGATCTGTAATTTACAGAGTGATGAAATCCGGAACGTGCTAATATGAGTGCATCTAAATGCATGATAGTCATACTGGCTTCTTTAGCTTCTAAAAGTGCTAACAACATGCGATTTTTCAGAGAGCCATGCAGGTATATTTTATTCTCTATTCTACCGTAGGCCATAGGCAGGCAAATTGCCTTTCCATTGTAATTGTAGCTTACGTACCCCACAAACCCTGCGTCCAGAATATTATTTATTTGTTCTACATCATAAACGGCTCTTTTAGCGCCTCGTTTTACTTGGTTTAATTCAGATGTTGCATACGTTGACATAACTGTTCGATTTGATTGTTATTTAAAACAAAATTAGTAGATTTATGGATCGTTGTATTCATCCAGAAATCATTTTTTTAATAGTCCAGTTATGATTCCTTATAAAACCATTATTAAAATAGATAGAGCTATTAAACAGCCTGTTTATATTCAGTTAACCAACCAATTTATAGATTTAATCAAGGAACGAACTCTACCGCCACAGGCGAAACTACCAGGAAGTAGAACCTTGTCAGATTTAATAGGGGTGCACAGAAAAACGGTAGTAGCTTGTTACGAGGAGCTTACATTACAAGGGTGGATTGAGAGTATTCCAAAAAAAGGAACCTTTGTTCATAAGGACATCCCCATTTTACAGCAGCAAAAATGGATTGAAAAGACCGTTAGCAAAAAGAATGATATTACAGGGTTTAGCTTTAAACAAAACCCCATTTTAGATCAAAATTTTCCACAGGACTATCTAGATGATTATATGTATGTCAACGATGGTGTTTCGGATGAAAGGCTGACACCAGTTAAAGAGTTGTCGATTATTTATAGAAAAATTTCGAATAAGAAGCATACGCTTAAATATATGAATTATGGGACCACTTATGGTAATCCAGAATTAAGAGATACTTTGGTGAGCTATTTGAATGAAACCAGAGGGCTAAACATTACTAAAGATAATATTCTTATAACCAGAGGAAGCCAGATGGGCATGTTTTTAGCATCTCAATTATTAATTGAAAACCAAGAGTATATTATAGTGGGAGAGACCAATTATAGTTCAGCAGATACGACGTTTGAATTTGCTAAAGCCAAATTATTAAGAGTTAGAGTAGATAAAAATGGATTAGACACAAACGCTATAGAAAGACTATGTGAAAAGTATGCTATTAAAGCGGTTTATACCACACCACACCACCACCACCCAACCACTGTGACGCTTTCTGCACAGCGAAGAATGCATCTTTTAAATTTGGCTAAAACCTATCGTTTTGCCATTCTTGAGGATGATTATGATTACGATTTTCATTATAACCATGCACCTATTTTACCTCTAGCAAGTCATGATACGCATGGGAATGTTATTTATGTAGGTTCGATTTGTAAAACGGTAGCACCAGTTTATAGGGTTGGTTACTTAATCGCATCAAAGGATTTTGTCGATGAATGTGCCAAGTTGCGACGTTTTGTGGACAGACAAGGCGATGCTATTTTAGAATTAACATTTTCTAATTTTATTAAAGATGGGAGTCTAGACAGACATATTAAAAAAGTCGTTAAAATATATAAAGCCCGTCGTGACTTATTCTGTAAACTTCTTAAACAGGAATTAAGTGATTATCTGTCTTTTGAAATCCCTAAAGGAGGTATGGCATTATGGGTAGTTTTAAATGAAAACTATTCGTGGGATAGGGTTACAAAAGTGGCGAAACAACACAAACTAATTATTTCAGAATGGCAGTGTTATGACGTAGAAAATGCTAATCATAATGCTATTCGTATAGGTTTTGCACGCAATAATGAAATGGAGGCTAGAGCGTTTGTAAAGCGATTTAAAGAAACGATGCAGGATATTGATGTATAAGAATCTTTTAGCTAGGGGTTTGAGGATTTATAGGCATATTCGTTTAACGTGTTTATAAGATTAGTTGCGTGTTTTAAGCACCTAATTTAGCAAATATAAACTGAATAGAAAATCCGCAAGAATTTTCGTAAGAGGCTTGTACCAGCAATTAATTTATACAGTATTGGAAATAGTTATTTATTTAAATAAGTATTCCAAGTAGTTTTTGATAATCTTTCGTTACTGTTTTCATCAAGCAATCCTGAGTCTCTCCATAATTGACCAATGTCTTTTAGCTCCACAGGAAATGTTTCCCAAAGTGTATCATAATCTCTGTGCGTCCACCAAATTACAAATTCATAATTCTGTTCTTGGGCATTTTCTAATAAGGTTTCTAAATAAAGGTTTTGCTCAATTTCGGTTCCATTAATAGATATATTTAAATTTGGCACTATTAAATCCTCTGCTATATGACTGGTTTCTACAAAAGAAATAGGTTTGTTAATGTTGTTGTGCAAAAAATCAAAAGTTTGTTGAAATTCGTTTTTTGAATGTAGATTTTTAAAAAAAGGATAAAAACTAATAGCTACAAAATCCATTTGATTCATATAGCTTGTCATTTCATCTATATGTTCTGTTGGATTAGGAACATCAGGCTCATGCAAATTATGTAACGATATGGATTCTGAAATTGTTAAGTTTGGATATAATCGCTTAATCCTTGATTTTACATTCTGAATTAATAGTTTGTATGAGTCCCATTTACCTTCAGCTCTTATTCTTAATTCATTAACTTCAATAGCTATAACTAAATAGTCTGGCGTTAATTGACTTACTAAATAGTTAATATGTTTAAAATAGGCATCTTCAATTTCAACATCATTTAGATTTGAATATGAAGGAATCGTACCATCGAAGTCCTCGGCAAGTTCGTCTCTATTTGAATTTAATAAGCTAACAGAAAGTAATAATTGAGCGTTGTCTATTTTTCTGTTTGCTCTACCAGTAATTTCATTTGTAAATTCTGTAGGTAAGGTCAAATTATTCATCCAAGCATTCCAAGGAATTTTATTGTCAATATGTTCGGTATAGATATCTGCATTATTTTCTATAAATGAATACGTATCATTTACATCTTGTATATTAGGTCCAAAACTCCAAGTAGTAAATCCCATCTTAAAATTCCTATTCACAATAGGTTCAGAAAGTGTATTATCCTTACTACAGCTAGATAAAGAAATAAAGACACCAAGTAGAAGTATGTGAAGTTTAGATAACATATTTGTATTAGTTCTAATTATTGCCAATGACTTAATATGAAACAAGTTCAGCACATGTCGTTCCATTATTTTATGTTACCTGCCTGTCGGCAGACAGGAACGAATTTAGTTGAAAGTTTTTACAAAATCAAGTCTTGCTCTACTTCCTCTCATAAGTCAAAAACGAAAACTCATACTTATGTTTGTCATCTTTAGTATGAAAGATATTAGCCGTTTCTTTCCAAATGGAAGTGTCTATTTCTGGAAAGAAGGCATCCGCTTCAAAATCTTCATGTACTCGTGTTAATTCAATTTTATCGGCCAATAATAACGCTTGTTTGTATATTTCGCCACCACCAATAATATAAGGCTGCGGATCATTTTTAACCGCACTAATCGCGTCTTCTAAACTATTAACGACGATAATACCTTCGGGTACTTGATAATCAGCTTGCCTTGTAATCACAATATGTGTTCTGTTGGGTAAGGGCTTCGGGAAACTTTCAAAAGTTTTTCTTCCCATAATAATATGGTGACCATTAGTAAGGCTTTTAAAACGTTTTAAATCGTCACTTAAATGCCAAATCAATTTATTGTCTTTACCTATAGCATCATTTTCTGCAGCAGCAACAATAATAGTAAGCTCAGACGTTTTTTCTTTTTTCTTTAGAGATTCGTTATAATGCTCGCTTTCTGCAATATGAGGTGCTTCTTTTTTAAGTTCAGTTTTCAGCTGCTCTATTCTTAGCTTCTGTTGCACCATGAGTTTGTCCAATTGTTTTTGCTCCCAGGCTTTTCCCATGAATTTATGTGTAATAAACACATTAAATGTATGATAAAGGAAAAAGAAAAGCCAAATAAGAATAGCAAATAAAAACCATTCTTTCCCAAACAGAGTAAAATCTTTACCTATGTCCAGAACAGTATTAGCAAGAATTATAAATACAGAACCAATTAAAAAAAGTACAAAGTGAATGTATAAACGTTTCTTCTGTTTAATACGTTTTTGAGCATTTTGAATCAGTTCCAATTGCTCCTGATCTATTTGAGGGCGTTCTTTCTTTTTTCCAAACATAAGCGTCTAATAAGAGGTGTAAAGTTATAATATTTTGTTGAATTTTTTATGTTTTAAAACGAAATCGTTTTCGTTTTAAAAGCACTGAAAATCAGACGAAAAACAAAAATACGGGTTTGGTAATTTGATAAATATGACACAGACATTTTACGTAGTTTAAATAAATGTAAAGTAATACTTAACAAATTGATAATTCTTTTGGGTTTACCCAATTACATACAAATATGGGACGCTTTGTTTTATAAATTTGTTACAAAATCAACACAAAAAATTAAAATTATGGCTATTACAAAACAATATTTAAAAAGCAAACCAGTTTGTAAA
This sequence comes from Flavivirga spongiicola, assembly GCF_030540825.1. Taxonomy (NCBI): domain Bacteria; kingdom Pseudomonadati; phylum Bacteroidota; class Flavobacteriia; order Flavobacteriales; family Flavobacteriaceae; genus Flavivirga; species Flavivirga spongiicola. Next base: position 1,395,919 of record NZ_JAUOEO010000001.1, on the reverse strand, counting down.
GTAACTTTTTCTGTACCTGCTAAAGAAGCAAATGAGGTCACCGTAGTTGGAACTTTCAACGAGTGGAACACAAAATCAACAACACTTAAAAAGCTTAAAAATGGTACTTTTAAAGGGACTGTAGCTTTAGAAAAAGATAACTCTTATGAGTTTAGGTATATTGTTGATGGAACTTACATCAATGATGAACAAGCAGATGCTTACGCGTGGAGTGACTATGCATCGGCTGAAAATGGTGTATTAAACGTTTAGTTTAATGTAATCTTAAATTTAAAAAAGTATTTTCTATTACAGAAAGTACTTTTTTAATACTAGTTATTTCCTGGACTTTCAGAGTTATCCATGTTAAAGACAATGGGTATCATATAAGAAATAGAAACAGGTTTCCCTTTGTGATAACCGGGTTTTTTCATTTTTGGAATTAGTTTTAATACACGAAAAGTTTCTTCTTCATATTTTGGATGGGGTACTTCTGCCTTAATGTCTTTAATATTTCCTTCTTTATCTATTGTAAAAAAAGCTCTTATTCTAATTTGTCCAACAAGTAGTTCAGACCGTTTAACTACATTAGCATTAAAATGACGACTGACATGATTTGCAATACTTCGAGTAAAACACTTTTTTAACTCAGAATTGCTAAGTTTTTCATGACAATGAATTTCATTATAGATAGGAGGTTTTTCTATTATGGCAAAAGGAATTTTATGAGATTCTTCAATAGCTTCGTCAGTTTTTTCTTGAGAGTAGATAGATGCGTTTAAAAAGAGTAATATTAATGGAAATAATTGTTTCAAAGTTTGTGTTTTTTGTCTGATCGAGTAATCGATAAGACATTATTATTTCATGTTTAATTCATGAGATTCCTGCTTTCGCAGGAATTTATATGGCCACTGCACCTTTTATATGCGGATGTGGATCGTAATCTACCAAAGAGAAATCATCGAAAGTAAAATCGAAAATATCTTTTATCTCTGGGTTTAATATCATTTTAGGCAATGGTCTAAGTGCTCTGGATAATTGCAGCTCCAATTGTTCGTAATGATTGCTATAAATATGCGCATCACCAAACGTATGGATAAATTCGCCAGCCTCATAACCACAAACTTGCGCCATCATCATAGTGAATAAAGCATAAGATGCAATGTTGAAAGGCACGCCTAAAAAGATATCTGCACTTCGTTGATATAGTTGTAAAGATAACCGTGGTTTAGCATTTACACCTTCTTTGGGGGCTGGGGGGCTTACATAAAATTGAAAAAATGCATGACAAGGCGGCAAAGCTGCTTTACCATTAGCGACGTTTTCGTCAAATGATTTTGAAGTGTCTGGTAACACAGATGGATTCCATGCAGAGACCAACATTCTACGGCTATTAGGGTTGTTTTTTAAAGTATGAATAATTTCCTTAATTTGATCTATCTCATCGCTATTCCAGTTGCGCCATTGATGTCCATAAACAGGTCCTAAATCGCCATTGGCATCTGCCCACTCATTCCAAATACGTACACCGTTTTCTGTAAGGTACTTGGTATTCGTATCCCCTTTTAGAAACCAAAGTAATTCGTAAATTATTGATTTTAAGTGTAGTTTTTTAGTAGTAACCATAGGGAAACCTTCACTTAAATCAAATCGCATTTGATGCCCGAAAACACTTTTCGTACCAGTACCGGTACGGTCTCCTTTTTCATGTCCGTTTTCTAAAACGTGTTTTACAAGGTCGTGGTATTGTTTCATAATAACTTCCTGCGTAGGCAGGAATCTCTTTAAATTAAAAATAAATTTAGAATGTAGCGAAAATCTTTTACTTAAGATACTTCGACTGCGCTCAGTATGACAAAATATTGGGAGTAAAAATAAAAAAAAGCATTTAAGTTTTAATGCTCGGTAGTTCAATATATATTATAAAGTTATTAACTGTTTTATGAATAAGATTCCTGCCTTCTCAGGAATTAGGTTAACCAATAATCATACCTGCAATAGTAGCAGAAATTAAAGAGGCGATAGTCCCACCAATGAGTGCTTTCATACCAAACTGAGATAGTAATTTTCGTTGTCCCGGAGCTAAAGATCCAATACCTCCAATTTGGATACCAATAGAAGCAAAATTTGCAAAACCACACAGCATATAAGTTGCCATAATTATAGACTTCTCATAATTGAGATGTACTGCGCTTGTAACGTTTTTTAAATCTCGCAATTGTATATAGCCTATAAATTCACTAGCTGCTAATTTAATACCTAACAATTGCCCCATTAAGGCCATATCTTCTTTAGCAACACCAATAAGCCACATGAGTGGTGCAAAAGTGTAGCCTAAAATTAATTCAAGTGATAAACTTTTATATGGCGTATTGCTAACTACCCATGTATTTATTGTAGAGATATCACCAACCCAACCTAGTATACCATTAAACATAGCAATAAAGGCAACAAACACTAAAAGCATAGCACCCACATTAACGGCGAGTTTTAAACCTTCTGTAGTTCCATTGGCGATAGCATCTAAAATGTTAGCGCCAATTTTTTCCTGAGAAACTTTAACGTCTGTGTTAACATCTTCAGTTTGTGGATACAATATTTTTGAAATAACGATGGCACCGGGAGCTGCCATTACTGAAGCAGCTAAAAGGTGTTTTGCATAAAATAATCTGAGTTCTGGATCATTACCTCCTAAAAAGCCTATGTATGCTGCTAATACGGCTCCTGCAACAGTTGCCATGCCACCAATCATGACTAAAAGCATTTCGGACTTATTCATTTTTTCTAAATAAGCCTTTATTAAAAGAGGTGCTTCTGTTTGACCTAAAAAGATGTTACCAGCTACACTCAGGCTCTCTGCTCCAGAAATTTTTAAAGCTTTAGAAAGTAACCAAGCCATAGCTTTTACCACCTTTTGAATAATGCCTAAATAAAATAAAACGGAAGTTAAGGCAGAAAAGAATATAATGGTTGGTAATACTTGAAAAGCAAATATAAACCCAAACGTATCCATATCTACAACTAATCCTTCAAACAAAAACTTACTACCTGCTCTTGTGAACTCTAAGACTTCAACAAAAAGCCCACCAATAAATTCAAAAATGCCCTTAATGAATTCAACTTTTAAAACGCCAATAGCAATTAATAACTGAAAGGCTAAACCAATACCGACAATCTTCCAATTAATGGCTTTTCTATTGCTACTAAAAAGAAAGGCTAGAAATACTAAAGAAATCATGCCTAAAATACCTCGCCATAAGCTATTAATTGAAAAACCTTGACTTGGAATAATGGTATTTGTAGAGCTATTAGTAGTACTTTTTATTGATGCATCTTCAGGTTTTGAATCTGTGTTATTTATGCTTAAAGTGTCTACAGAATTATTTACAGGTGTCTTTTGTTGAACAGTAGTTTCATTTTGAACAGAATCCAAGGGTTTGGTTTCATTTGTCTCTTGTGCTATAGTTGACGATGTAAATAAGAAAAAAATAGCGACAAAAAACAAAGAAAACTGTTTCATATTAAAGAGTAAATTTATTAGTGAAACTCAATTTTGAAAAGTTGCGAAGCAATGTCTTCAAAATTGTAAGTTGAACCTGCCTGCCGGCAGACAGATTAATCCCGCTTCATGTGCTGAACTTGTTTCAGTATCCAGCGGGATCTTTAGATCTAATATCCCAAATCTTGCTTTGGGTTTTAAAAATTATTTTTCTATATAATACCTCATGAGCTTGCTCCGAGATAGTTTATTCTCGTTTCGAGATTTCATCACGAATATGAGCTGCTTTTTCATAGTCTTCATTAGAAACAGCTTCGTCTAATAAGCTATGTAACTCTTCAAGTGTTTTTCCTTTAAGGTTTTCACGAGGAGCATCTGACTCTAACTCGGTGGAAATGATATCATCTACCAAAATACTGTCTTCATTTTCACCCTCTTCCTTCGGATTCACTTTTAAATAGATCCCAGCCTTATCAAGAATGTTTTTATAAGTAAAAATAGGTGCGTCAAAACGAAGTGCTAAGGCAATAGCATCACTAGTTCTGGCATCTATAATTTCTTCAATTTTATCACGCTCGCAAATTAAACTAGAATAAAAAACACCATCAACTAGTTTATGGATAATCACTTGTTTTACAACAATATCAAAACGGTCTGAGAAATTTTTAAATAAATCGTGTGTTAATGGTCTGGGAGGCCTAATTTCTTTTTCCAAAGCAATGGCAATAGATTGTGCTTCAAAAGCACCAATGACAATTGGAAGTTTACGGTCGCCATCTAATTCGTTTAGAATTAAGGCATAAGCACCGTTTTGGGTTTGGCTATAGGATATTCCTTTTATATTTAATCTTACTAAACTCATAATTTATAAAAAACGCAAAGAACCGTTTAAATTAGGACTTTACCAACTGACAGAGACAGATTTAAGTATTTAGTGCTAATTTAAGCAGTTCTATACGACTATACAATTTATAAAAAATAATTTATTGTTGTGCTTTAAAAGCTTTTAATTTTTCTATAAGTTGCGGAACAACTTCAAAAGCATCTCCAACAACGCCATAATCTGCGGCCTTAAAGAAAGGCGCTTCAGCATCTGTGTTGATGACTACTTTTACTTTAGAGGCATTAATTCCAGCCAAATGTTGAATGGCTCCGGAAATACCTATCGCAATATATAAATTTGATGCTACAGGTTTACCAGTTTGACCAACGTGCTCGCTATGAGGTCTCCATCCTAAATCTGAAACAGGCTTAGAACATGCTGTTGCTGCTCCTAAAACATCTGCCAATTCTTCTACCATACCCCAATTTTCAGGACCTTTTAATCCGCGGCCAGCTGATACAACGATGTCAGCATCTGCAATAGTGACTTTGTCTGTCGCTTTATCAATAGATTCTACTTTTATTCCCGAATCTGAAATTGAAGGAGAGAAATCTTCCGAGGAAGCGTTACCACTATTTTCTACCAAACCAAACGAATTATTAGAAACACCTATGATTTTTACATCGGTATTGATTTGAGATATTTCGAAAGCCTTATTAGTAAATGCGGTACGTTTAACTGTAAAAGGAGATGTACTCGTTGGGGCTTCAATAACATTAGAAGCATATCCTGCATTTAAACCAACGGCTAAAAGTGGTGCTAAATATTTACTATCAGCACTGGAGCTGACTATAACAACTTTTGCTGCTTCTTTTTCTGCCGCTTGTTTAATAGCTTCTGCATAGCTATTAGCGTTAAAAGATTGTAATTGCGGATTCGACACATTTAAAACTTTATCGACACCATAGTTTCCTAATTCTGAAGCACCATCTACATTTATAGTAACGGCTGTAACGGTTGTTCCTAATTGATTAGCTACTGCTTTGGCATAAGAAGCAACTTCTAAAGCTGCTTTTTTAAAGGTGCCTTGCTCTGATTCTGTATATACTAAAACTGACATAAAAAATTTCTAATTTTTTTCCTCACCCCAATTCCTCTCCAAAGGAAAGGACTTAAGGGCTTTTTTGTTAATATTGTTTTCCGTTTTCTAATCCCCTCCTTTTGGAGGCGTTAGGGGAGGCTTTAAATAACTTTAGCTTCGTTATGAAGTAGATTTACCAATTCATCTAAATTATCTGCCGAAACCAATTTTACAGCACCTTTGGGTGCAGGTTTCTCAAATTTAACAGAGGTTGTTTCTGCATTGGCATCAATAGGATCAACAACGGTTAAAGGTTTTTGACGCGCCATCATAATCCCTCTCATATTTGGGATTCTAAGATCACTTTCTTCAACCAATCCTTTTTGTCCGCCAATGACTAGCGGCAGGGCTGTAGAGACCGTTTCTTTTCCACCATCAATTTCTCTAACAACTTGCGCAGAAGTACCATCTACTTCTAAGCCAATACAATTATTTACAAAGTTAGCGTTGGTTAATCCTGCAATCATACCTGGAACCATACCACCATTATAATCGATAGACTCACGACCAGCAATAACTAAATCATAAGCACCATCTTTAACAACATTTGCTAATTGTTTTGCTACCGAAAAACCATCAGAAGCAGCAGTGTTTACTCTAATTGCTGCATCGGCACCAATGGCCAAAGCTTTACGAAGTGTAGGTTCTGTTTCTGTACTACCAACATTTACAACCGTAACATGGGCACCTTGTTTTTCTTTAAACCACATAGCGCGGGTTAAACCAAATTCATCATTTGGGTTTATTACAAATTGTACACCGTTGGTATCAAATTTTGTGTCACCTTCACTGAAATTAATTTTAGAAGTTGTATCAGGGACATGACTAATGCACACTAATATTTTCATATTATAACAATTTAATCGTTTAGTTTTTTATTTAAGTTAGTCTGTTAATTTTGTGTAATTATTGGTTGAAAAACAACCGTTTAAATATTAAAATTTTCGACAAAATTTTGAGTTTACGAAGGTAATTATTTTATTTCGATTATTTACTATGCACGCATAGCAAATAATCGAAATAAAATATCAAAAGTTCATGATCTATTAATGTTTTCTTAAAAATTAATAAACGAATGATTGGTAAACTAAGGAATAAATAAAAAAAATAGAATTAATTTAAAGTAACAAATCTTCATTATTCGTATATAATTTCTTTAAAATTGATAATTTTTTTTTGTGGATAATTTTACTGTTAGTTTTTATGTAAAATTATAATCAATAATTCCTATTTTTGCAACTCGAATTAAAATTAGGTTAATGAAGACAATTCAATTTAGAGAGGCTATATGTGAAGCCATGAGCGAAGAAATGCGCAGGGATGAAAGCATTTATTTAATGGGTGAAGAAGTAGCAGAATATAATGGTGCTTACAAAGCATCAAAAGGGATGTTGGATGAGTTTGGAGCCAAGCGTGTTATTGATACACCCATTGCAGAACTTGGTTTTGCAGGGATAGCTATTGGTTCTACGATGACCGGGAACAGACCGATTGTTGAGTATATGACGTTTAACTTCTCTTTAGTTGGAATTGATCAAATTATAAACAATGCTGCAAAAATAAGACAGATGTCCGGAGGGCAATTTAAATGCCCGATTGTGTTTCGTGGTCCTACTGCTTCAGCAGGTCAATTAGGAGCAACGCATTCACAAGCATTTGAAAATTGGTTTGCTAACACGCCTGGATTAAAAGTAGTTGTACCCTCTAATCCGTATGATGCAAAAGGTTTATTAAAAGCAGCGATTCGTGATGATGATCCGGTTATTTTTATGGAAAGCGAACAAATGTATGGAGATAAAGGTGAAGTGCCAGAAGGCGAATATGTATTGCCTTTAGGTGTTGCAGAGATTAAGCGTGAAGGAACAGATGTAACGATTGTGTCTTTTGGAAAGATCATTAAAGAAGCTTATAAAGCAGCCGACGAATTAGCTAAAGAGAATATTTCTTGTGAAATTATTGATTTGCGTACTGTTCGTCCAATGGATAGAAAAGCGATTCTGGAATCGGTTAAAAAAACCAACAGACTAGTAGTTTTAGAAGAAGCATGGCCTTTTGGGAATGTGGCCACCGAAATCACCTATTTAGTACAAAGTGAAGCGTTTGATTATTTAGATGCTCCGATTGTAAAAATTAATACTGCAGATACGCCAGCACCGTACTCACCGGTTTTATTAGCAGAATGGTTACCAAATAGCGATGATGTTATAAAAGCGGTAAAAAAAGTATTATACAAATAAATTAAAATTTTTTGCGTTATATGAACTTCATTAGCACGATTGTTGATGAAGTTTTTTGTTATTATGAATATAAGACTACCTATTACATTTTTTTTCTTCGGAATAATGTCCACAATAGCACAAACTAAAGCTAGCGGTTATGTGTTTGACGAGTTTAACGAGCCTGTAGCGTTTGCAAATGTTATTTTTAAAGGCTCTACCATTGGAACCATAACAAATGAAAATGGAAAGTTCTATTTAGAATCTGATGAAACCTGGGATGCATTAACCATTTCTTTTATTGGTTATGAGCTATTAAAAGTGCCTTTAGATAAAAAGGTAAATTATAATTTAAAGTTTACGCTTAAAGAAGAAAATGCACAATTGGACCAAATTGTTATAACAGCTGGAAAGCAGTCAAAAAAGAACAATCCAGCTATTGACTTGCTTAGAAAAATCTGGGAACATAAACGCAAAAACGGTTTAAACCTATATAAACAATACGAATACGATAAATACGAAAAGGTGGAATTTGATATTAATACTATAGATAGTGCACTCATAAAAAGTCGACTTTTTAGAGGTATGGAGTTTGTTTTTGAAGAAGTTGATACATCCCGCGTGACCGGTAAAACATATTTACCTATGTTTATAAACGAAGCGGCTTCAAGAGTCTATGGTGATAACGTTATTAATAAAAAGAAGGAAGTCCTAAAAGGAAATAAAAACTCTGGATTTAGCGATAATCAAATAGTGATTGATTTTGTTAATGATTTGTATTCCGATTATAATGTATACGATAATTATTTAAAGTTTTTCGATAAAAGTTTTGTAAGTCCTTTGTCTAAAACAGGAATTAGTACTTATAATTATGTATTGTCCGATAGTACTTTTATAGATAATAAATGGTGTTACAATATTATTTATTATCCAAGACGAAAAAATGAACTGACTTTTAAAGGTGATTTTTGGGTGGCAGATAGTACGTATGCTATTAAAGAAATTAATTTACAAGCTTCAAAAAGTGCCAATATAAACTGGGTAAAAGAGATTTATATAGAGCAAGAGTTTGAAGTGCTAAACGATTCTTTATTTCTTGTGAAACGTGATTATATGATGTCTGATTTTGCTTTGAATAAAAAGGAGAAATCGCGGGGTGTTTATGGCAAACGTACCACATTATATGATAATTATGAGTTTGATAAAGAACTGGATAAAAAGTTCTATGATCGTGAAGTTTATAACTACGATAAAGATGTTTACGATAGAGGAGATGCCTTTTGGGCAGAGAATCGTTTAGAAGCTTTAAATAAAGATGAAAAGGGGGTTTATAAAATGCTTGATACTTTAAAAACGGTCAAGAAATTTAAGCAACTTTATAATTTAGGAAGTATTTTATCATCTGGCTATATTGAGTTTAATACCCTACCTTTAGATTACGGCCCTATTTTCTCAACCTTTGGATTCAACGAAGTGGAAAACTTACGTTTGCGAGTAGGGGGACGTACTTATTTTGGAAGAAATGATCTTTGGCGATTACAAGGGTTTTTAGCTTATGGTTTTGGAGATGATAAATTTAAATATGGTATTTCTGGAAAATGGTTGTTAGATAAAAAGAGCAGACTGATTATTTCTGGAGGCAATCGGCGTGATGTTGAACAAATAGGTGCGAGTTTAACAACTTCTACCGATGTTTTAGGAAGAAGTTTAGCCTCTTCATCAGTTGTTGGAACAAGTACTAATGATAAATTAACTTCCTTAAATTTAACCAGCTTAGCCATCGAAGCAGAACCATGGCGCAATGTTATTTTTAGATTGGGCGGAAATTACCGGACTTTAGAATCTGCGTCACCCACTTTTAGCTTAGATTATAATACACCAACAGGCATAGCATCTGAAATTAAGCAGTTTGAAAGCTCATTGTCTGTGTCTTTTTTTCCAAAACGAAAAATGACAGGTTTTGGTGTAGAACGTCGTGAAGCTAATGATGGTTTTGCACGGATATTTGCTCAAGTAAGTAGAGGAGATAAGGGGCTGTTTGATAGTGATTTTGACTATACAAAATTACAGTTATCATATATACAGCCGTGGCAAGTTGGTGGTTTTGGTAGATTAACCACAACTGTAGAAGCTGGGAAAACCTTTGGAGAAGTACCGCTTGGCTTATTAAGTGTAATACCAGGAAACCAATCGTATTTCTCTATCTATAATACCTTTTCTCAATTAGATTTTTACGAATTTGTATCCGATACTTATACTTCGTTGCATTTAGAGCATAATTTTAACGGGCGTTTGTTTTCAAGGATTCCGTTTTTAAGGAAGTTCAATCTCCGTGAAATTGTGAGTATACGTGGTGTCTGGGGAGAGATTTCTGATGAAAATATTTTATTAAATACCACAAGTAACCCAAATTCTATTCCTTTGGTCGCACCATCGGATAAAATGTATTATGAATACAGTTTGGGAGTTGGTAATATTTTTAAAGTATTTAGAATAGACTTTAACTTTAGAGGGAATTATTTGGATGAAGTTGCGAATCCAGATGCCAGAAAATTTGGTATTACTGGTACTTTTGGGTTTTATTTTTAAAAAGTTTGTTTAAAAGCTTCGACTGTGATTTTGTGTGGAATCATCCTTAGAGTCATTCCAATAAAGGTATTATCTAATAAACTTACACGGTTTATTAATGCCAATTCTGTTTTTAAATATCTTCGACTATAAAAATTGAATTATTGTTCAAGTCATAAAATCCAAATTCATTTGTTTTCCAATCAGTATTTAATCGCAGCTTTTCAGGTTTTATAGTCCCTCTTTCTACAAATTCTTTAAAAATCGGCTCTAAATTCTTTACAAATATTTTTATAACGGAACCACCAAGTAATGGATCTTCTTTTGTGTCAGCATGCCATTGTAAGTGAATGAAAAGATTTTTTCTCCTTAATACAGCATACATTTTGTCTTTATGTATAACTTGAAATCCAACATGTTTTTCATACCATTCAATGTCTCGATCAATATTTTGACTTGGCATTACTGGTGAAATTTCTAATAATTCAGTTTCCATAAATGTTTGTGTTCAATGCGCTATGGCGTGTTTGTATAAATTTAGTTTATATTGCTTTTATATAATCGTTTTTGCAAAGACAGGAGTTTATTTTAGTTTTAATTTAAAAGAAGTTGTTTAATAAGTTATCACAAAATACTTCAATTTAATTACCTGTTTTACCAGCTAATTCTAATTTACTTTTTCGAAAGCATTGATATTTCCTAAGGACATATATACAACATCTCCTTTTTCATTCTTTATAAAGCCCATGGTTCGTTTTCCATCATAACTTTTAAATAATAAAGGTTCTATCTGATAAAATGTTCTGTTAAATCCCGAAAGGGTGTTGTCATCATTAGCAGTAAGGCTGTATGTTTGTTCGTGGCGATTTTTTGGACATGTTTTACAAGTACTCATCCATCTATAGTTTCCTGCGAATTTGTTTACATTAGTTTTAATCCTATTTGGATTATAAATTATTTCTGGATTTTTTGCAAAATGCTCTAATATAGTTTCTACAACTTTTTTTCTAAGGTTAGTACCTTCATGGTGATTAGCTACAAAGATTCCCATGTTTTTTTCAGGAACTAAGGTCATAAATGTGCTATATCCCAACATATCCCCTCCATGATTGTACGTTTTTAGACCAAAATGATTTTTTTCATAAAGACCAAATGCAAAACCGTCTACTTGAGGTAGGACAGAGAGTTGTTGCTGTTGCATACTTAGGGCAGTAGCCTTATTCAGAATTTTATGATTATTGAAGGTCCCTAAATTTAAATGCATTTGCATGTATTTAGCCATATCGGTAGCTGTACTATTTATAGATGACGCAGGATAAGTGTGATACCATTCCCAGGGCTGAGGTTTATTAATTCCGTTCTCGTATTCATAGCCTATTGATAGATAATTTTCTTGATCTTTTGGGATTTCTATACTCGTCATTGACATGTCAAGAGGTGTCCAAATATTTTTGTTCATAAACGCTTCTAAACTAAGACCACTTATATCCTCCACTAATAAACCTGCTAGTGCTATTCCGAAAGTAGAATAAGCTGAAACAACTCCAGGTTCCCTCAATCTAACTAGTTTGTTTTTTAGGAAAGTATTTTGCGAAATTTGTTTATTCTGTTTGTAGACAACCCGCCCTCTAAGCTCATCAAACCCTGCACTATGGGTCATTAAATGAAAAGGTGTGACAGGTTTTTTATAATTAGCTGGTACTTTTACTGTTTTTAAATAGGTATTGACATCAGTATCCAGATTGATTTTATCTTTGTCCTTTAATTGTAGTAAAGCCGTTACCGTAAATGTTTTGGTAATAGAACCAATTCTAAAAATGGTTGAATCTGGGCTGACTAATTTTGCATTTTTGCCTAAAGAGGTATAGCCATACCCTTTTTTTAGGATGGTTTTTCCGTCTTTTACAATAATAAAAGTAGCTCCTGGAATATGATCAGATTCCATAACGTTTAGAATAAGTGAATCAAGTTTGCTCTCCAACTTATCAATAGAATAGTCCGTTTTTTGAGCGATAACATTTAGACTAATAAGAGTTAAAATTAATGAAAGAACATTTTTTGATATCATTTTACTTAAGAGGTCTTTAATCATTAATAATGCTTTGATAAAGTAAGTTTTAATTTGTTTTCTATATACCATTGAACGAAATTAGTTTGATTTTCTTGCAAATTCAAAAAAATATTAGGTTTCTAATATCAATAGTTTGTATTACTTTTACATGGTCGTTCCTTAGTTTATAGTGAGCGTAATCGGAATACAAGAAATCCATTTTAGTTTTAATTTAAAAGATTCCTGCTTTCGCAGGAATGACAAATAGTTTGATATCAGCAACAACCATAGACCAAGTGTTTGAAGCTTCTCGTGTAGAGGAAGTTATTGGAGATTTTGTAAATCTTAAAAAGGCAGGAAGCAATTTTAAAGGTTTAAGCCCTTTTAGTGATGAGCGTTCACCAAGTTTTATGGTGTCGCCTGTAAAACAAATATGGAAAGATTTTTCTACAGGTAAAGGCGGCACGGCGGTATCATTTTTAATGGAACACGAACATTTTACCTATCCAGAAGCCATCAAATACCTTGCTAAAAAATATAATATTGAAATAGAGGAAACCGAACAATCTAATGAGCAAAAAGAGCAAGCGAATGAACGCGAAAGTTTATATCTAGTGAGTGAGTTTGCAAATACATATTTTCAAAAAATACTTCATAAGACCGATCAGGGAAAATCAATTGGGTTAAGCTATTTTAAAGAACGTGGATTTACCGAGGAAACCGTAAAAAAGTTTGATTTAGGGTATTCACTTGATGCCTGGCAAGCCTTTACAGATGAAGCTTTAAAGCAAGGCTATAATATTGATTATTTACAAAAAACGGGACTTACTATTGTAAAAGAAGACAAGCGTTTTGATAGGTTTAAAGGACGTGTTATGTTCCCTATTAAAAGTATGAGTGGTCGTGTTTTAGGGTTTGGTGGACGCATATTAACGAATGATAAAAAGGCTGCTAAATACGTAAACTCTCCAGAAAGTGATATTTACCATAAAAGTAATGTGTTATACGGTATATATCATGCGAAGCAGGGTATTGCTAAGGAAGATAATTGTTATTTAGTTGAGGGATATACGGATGTTATTCAATTTCATCAAACGGGTGTGAAAAATGTGGTGTCTTCATCTGGAACGGCTTTAACATCAGAGCAAATTCGACTTATTAATAGGTTAACAAAAAATATCACGGTACTTTTTGATGGTGATGCTGCCGGTATGCGTGCTTCGCTACGAGGTATTGATCTTATTTTGGAACAAGGCATGAATGTGAAAGTTTGCACCTTTCCAGAAGGGGAGGATCCAGATAGTTTTGCAAAACAAAACACGCTTGAAGAACTGACTCTGTATTTGAATGAAAATGCAAAAGATTTTATTCAATTTAAAGCATCTGTTTTATTTGAAGAATCAAAAAATGATCCTATTAAGAAAGCAGACACTGTTAGAGATATTGTAAACAGTATTTCTAAAATCCCAGATCGTATTAAAAAGGAAATTTATATTCAGGAATGTGCCAGAATAATGGACATTAGCGAAGAAGTTTTGTTTAGTACGCTAGCTCAAATTAATAAAAAGGAGTTTCAGGAAGATAATAAACAGTTTAAAAAAGACAAAAAAGCATTTGAGGTTATCAAACATCAGGAACCCGTAAAAAAGGTTGATGTACAGTATATTTTAGAACGAAAGATTATAGAAGTTCTATTGCTCTATGGAAACAAAGTAGAAGACTTTGAAGATTTAGTTTTAAAAGAAAATGACAAAGGTGAATTGATTTTAGAGCCAGTAATCCATCAATCGAAGGTCTTCGAAAAAATATTTCTAGACCTTCAAGATGATGAAATGGAATTCTCTAATACACAGTTTAAAACTCTGTATTATAGTATTATAGATGCACTAAATCAAAATCCGGATTTTGAACTTAAATCATACATAAACACTGTTGATAATCAGACGTCTAATGAAATCACAACCATTTTAATGGAAGATGAGCGTTATGCATTAGATGACTGGAAACGCATGAATATTTTTCCAAAAGAAAAAATACAAAGTGTCGCACAATTAGTTAGTGAAACTATATTAAGTTTACGATGTTTTTTAATAGACCAAAAAGTAAAAGAGTTTCAACAAGAAACATTACAAAGTAAAAACGATGTAAATAGAAATATTCTGGAAGAAGTCAAAGACTATTCAGGCTTAAAAATGCTACTCTCTAGAAAATTAAATCGTGTGTTATAGTTGCTCGCTTAGCTTAGCTTGATTAACTAAATCAACTAAATTAGTAACTTTTAACTTTCGCATTAATCTTGCTTTGTAAGTACTAACCGTTTTCTCGTTAATATCAAGTTCCTTAGAAATCTCTTTGTTTTTTCTACCAACCGTTAACAGCTTTAAAACTTCTGCTTCTCTAGTTGATAGTTTTTTATAAAAAGTACCACTTTTATTAACTCTATTGCCAAATGCAAGTTGCTGAGTTAATTCATTGCTTAAATGAATACCTCCGTCATGCACTTTTAATATAGCCTCATTAATGCTTATAACATTAACAGATTTGTTTAAATACCCAGATGCGCCAGCTTTGATGGCGTTTATGGCATAAACTTCTTCTGGTTGGCCACTAAAGATAATGGTTTTTATATCCGGATAGTCATTTTTTAAATAACGTAACACTGTTAACCCATTTAATTTAGGGAAATCGGCTTCGGTTAAAATAATGTCTACAGGATTCTTTTTAATGAATTCTAAGATGGCTTCGCCATCATTTACGCTTCCTACAATTTTAATGTTTGGAGAGGCAGAAAAAAGGACTTCTAACCCTTTTCTTGTGATTGGGTGGTTGTCCGCTATTAATAGTTTAATCATAATGTAAAGCTTTTATAATATTTAGTTAGAATGGTATTATAATTGAGAGAGTAAGCTTGCAGCAAATGTAGTGAATTTTTGAGTAATTTACAATTCCTACAACAAAATGTTGGGAATATCACAAATTGGTATGGGAATCATCTTATGTTTATTGGCACTATTAAAGCGTTTATAAATTTTAAAAACTTCTAATTCTCTATCAGAAAAATCGTTTGCATTTTTACCGGCATCGTCCATTTTCATTGCCCATTCGAGTTCCGGGTACGAGGCTCCTATTTGGTCTTCATCACTTCTGGTATCTCCAAATAAACCATCACTAGGAGCGGCTTGCATGATAGATTCAGGTACTTGTAAATAAGCCCCTAATTTGTAGACTTCAGATTTTAGCAAATCGGCAATTGGACTCAAATCGACGCCACCATCACCATATTTTGTGTAAAAACCAACACCAAAATCTTCCACTTTATTACCTGTTCCGGCTACCAATAATTTGTAAAGCCCAGCATAATAGTAAAGTGTTGTCATACGCAATCGCGCTCGCGTATTTGCCAAAGCCATATCTATCGTGGCTTGGTCGCCATCAGAGAATACTTCGGTTTTAAATTCTTCAAAAACAGGTGTTAAATCGGTGCGTGTATCGCTTACATTGTCAAATCTGTTTTTTAAAAGAGTGATATGTTCTTGTGCTCTGGTTACATGACTCTCAGCTTGGTGAATAGGCATTTCTATACATAGTACATTTAAACCCGTTTTAGCACATAAAGTAGAAGTTACGGCAGAATCTATACCCCCTGAAATACCAATGACAAAACCATTAACGCCGGCATTCGTTGCGTAATCTTTTAACCAATTAACTATATGATCTACAACTTTTTCTGTTTGCATTTTAAATGAATTTAAATTTAATATCAATTAAATTATAAAATAGCTTAAACAAACTTGTTCATTTTTTATTTCTTTACTTATTAGATTTGTATAAATAATGCTATAAAAATCAATCGAAGCATCATAAAATAAAAAAGCAACGTCGTTTCTTATGTGTTATTTCATAACCAAATTGATATAAGAATAGTACCTTTGCAGACAAAAATAAACGAATCACCCAATTAATAAAAGTTTATACCCTTTAAGTTTTATATGAAGAATTTATTATTGTGTTTAATAATTTTAGTGGTTGCTATTTCTTGTAAAAATGAGAATACGTTAGAAAATGAAATCGCTAATCTAAATATAGATATCAAGGTAGAGCGTTTTGATTTGTTATTTGCCAATATCACTTCAGAAAACTTGTCAAAATTAAAGAAAGCATATCCTTTTATGTTTTCTGAAAAATACAAAGACTCGTTTTGGATTGCTAAAATTACAGATACATTACAGGTGCAATTATTTGATGCTGTTAAAAGTGAATTTCAAAATTTTAATGAAACGGAGCTGGAGATAGAATCTTTATTTAATCATTTAAAATATTATTTTCCTGAATTTTACCCACCAAGAGTTATAACGACAACAAGTAATGTAGATTACAGAAATAGAGTCATAATTACAGATACCATTGCGATATTAGCTTTAGATACGTATTTGGGAAGTGGGCATGAGTTTTATGGAAGTATTCCAAAGTATATAAGCGAAAATTTAAAGAAAGAACAAATTACGGTTGATTTGGCCGAGGAATATGCTAAGAAATATATATATCAAGGTCAAAATAAAACTTTGTTAGACGAAATGATATATTTTGGAAAACAGCTCTATTTTAAAGACGCTGTTGTTCCTTTTAAAAATGAAGCAGCGCGTATTGGGTATTCAAAAGAACAATTGGATTGGGCTGTTGTTAACGAAAGTTATATTTGGCGCTATCTTGTAGAAAGAGAGTTGTTATTTAGTACAGATTCTAAATTACTAGGTAGGTTTATAAACCCTGCGCCGTTTTCTAAGTTTTATTTGGAAGATATTGATGCCGATTCTCCAGGTCGTTTAGGTCAATATATAGGTTGGCAAATTGTAAGAGCCTATATGGAACAAAACGATGTGACTTTAAAAGATATGCTAATAACAAGCACCGAAGATATTTTTAATAATTCAAAGTTTAAACCACGTAAATAATGTCAGACAAAATAACTTCTAAAATAGAATTGAATGTTGAGCTTGATGCGAATAGAGTCCCTGAGAAATTACATTGGACCGCGTTAGATGGAGGTATAACAAATGAAGAAGCAAAAGCTATGATGCTTGCTGTTTGGGATTCTAAAGCACAAGAAACACTCCGTATTGATTTATGGACGAAAGATATGCCAGTTGATGAAATGAAAGTGTTTTTTTATCAAACATTAGTCGCTATGAGTGATACTTTTAATAGAGCAACTCAAGATGAAAAAATGACAGCTACCATGAAAGATTTTTGCGATTATTTTGCTGAAAAACTGGAAATTAAGAAATAAGTAACCAGTAACCAGTAACCAGTAATTAGTAATTAGTCTTTTTAGTATTATCAAGTTCTTTCTGTAAATGGTCTAAATATAGGATGCCATTTAAATGATCGATTTCATGTTGAAAAATGACCGATGTAAAACTTGTAACTGTTTCAGTTTTATGTTCTCCTTTTATAGTATCATATTCAATAGTTATAGATTGTGCTCTACTATTTAATATTTCTGTTCGGTTAGGAATAGATAAACAACCTTCTTTAACTGTTTGTTTGTCTTCCGAGTATTTGATAATTTTTGGATTTAGATATACTTCAAAAGGAAAATGTTCCTTATCAAAACGTTGTACCCAAATAATGTTTTTTAAAACACCTACTTGGGGTGCTGCTATACCAACTCCCATAGATATACTATCTCTCACGGTGGCATAAAGTCTTTTTATAAAAAGGTGTAGTGTTTTATTTTTTGGATCGGGCTTCATATAGCCGCTTTTAGTTCTTAATAAAAGGGAATCTTTTGTGTTAGTTATTTTATAAATGCGCATAGGTGATAAACTATCTGCATTCATAATTAAACGAGATTCTTTTTTGGAAAAATCATTTTTTAGAGCACTTTTTGTGCTAGAACATCCTATAATTAAAAAAAGTCCGAAAGCTAAAAAGATTAGGTTTTTCATAAGAGCGAAATAATTATACTAAGAACTCGTCTTGACTTTTTCTATTTCCTAAAAATGGCTAAAATTCGACCATATTTCGTCACTTTTATTATCTGTAGCGATGCTATGCCTTTCAAAAAGCGCCTTATCTGGACATATTTTATCTCATTTTCGGTTAAACACAAAAAGCCAAGATGAGTTCTACATTTTATGATAGTAATGGTATTAAATGGCTATTACCGACTACCATTCATTAATTTTGTTAGAATCTAATTTAATAAAGATAAAAATTAGAATGGTAAACGCCCAAAGACCAGATCCACCATAACTGAATAGAGGTAGCGGAATCCCTATAGTTGGAATTAACCCCATGACCATGCCAATATTGATTAAAAAATGAATAAATATAATAGAAGCTACACCATAACCATACACCCTACTAAATTGCGATTTTTGTAATTCTGCTAAGTGGAGAATACGCAATAAGAGTAAAATAAACACGATAACCACAAAGGAACTGCCTAAGAATCCCCATTCTTCCCCAACAGTGCTAAAAATATAATCGGTATGTTGTTCAGGCACAAACTTCCCAGTCGTTCTGGTACCTTCCATAAAACCTCTGCCGTTAAAACCACCTGAACTAATTGCTTTTTCAGATTCGTTTAAGTTATAGGCAAAAGTTTTTTTCATTGCTTCTAGCTTAACAGGGTCTTTTTCTAACCGCAACCATAAACTTATTCTGTCTTGTTGGTGAGGTTTTAAAATGCTGTCATAAAACAATTTTATTCCATAAGACAGTCCTATGGAAAGTAATAACATAAATAAAGATTGAAATAATGTAAACTTTTTTCTGTTTAAAAAATAATAACCTAAAATAAAAATAGAAGCAATTACTGAGGTTGTTAAAGGGCCAAATTTTAAAGCCAAAACGGATAGTATGATAACGGACACGCCTATAGAGAGGTAATACTTTGGTAATCCTTCTCTATACAAAACAAAAAAGAAAGCACCATAAACAATGGTACTGCCAGTGTCATTTTGTAATAAAACCAAAAGAGCCGGAATAATAATAATTATAAAGGTTTGAATTTGATCTTTAAAACTGTTAATGTTCGTATTTAAATCACTGATCTGTTTTGCTACAGCGAGTGCAGTGGCTGTTTTCGCAAATTCGCTAGGTTGAAGTGTCATAGAGCCAATGGCATACCATGATGTAGCACCGTTTACATTTTTTCCGAAGATAAAAAGCCCAATAAGGGATAGCATAGATACTATATATATAATACTTGAAAAGCGCTCATAAAATTTGGCTTCAATACCTAAAATAACTATAATGATACAAAAAGTGAGTAGTATAAATATGGATTGCTTGCCATAAGGTTGTGAGAAAGTAAAATAGTCTATATCACCTCCTGTATGAGAAGCCGATAGTATATTTAACCAACCAAATCCGACCAGTAACAAAAAGAGGATAATGGTAATCCAATCAAATTTATAATGTTTGTTAGTTTCCCTAACCATTCATTTATAGGTTTTGTGAAGTTTTTAATCGCCGCTTAAGTCGTTTATATTCAGAGTCGTCAACAAGCTGTAACTTAGTATATTCATTTATTCTAAAAGGTTCTCCAGAATATGGTTTAGCGTATTCGTTTTCTAAACTATGTCTTAAAATCCACTCTTCAAGATCTTTTCTGGTAATGGCGCCTTTAATATGTTTTTCAATCATTAAGCTAGCTATTTTACCTGCGAACCGGCTTCCCCAATAACCATTTTCAACAAAAACAGCAATAGCTATTTTAGGATCATTTTTAGGCGCAAAAGCAACGAAAATAGAATGATCTGTAAGTTGTGTTTTTAAACTATCTATAATAGCAAAATTCTCTACAGTTCCAGTTTTGCCACAGATGTCTATATCTTTTACTTGTAAAAATGCGGCAGTCCCTTTTTTATAAACTTGTAGCATGCCTTCTATTACTGGTTCAAAATGGGTTTTATCAATGGTTGTATACCTAGTTTTTGTAAACTGTTCGGGTAGTGTTTTGCCTTCAATAGATTTAATAATATGTGGCGTGTAGTAATAGCCTCTATTCGCTATGGCAGCAATCATATTGGCCAACTGAATGGGGGTGGTGGCTACTTCACCTTGTCCGATAGCATTGGATATGGTGTAAGTTGAATAAAAAGTTTTAGGATATATATGTTTGTAGTAGTTTCTGTCTGGAATTCTACCTTTTTGTCCAACATATAGATCATTGTTTAAAAAATTACCTAAACCAAAACTTTTAGCATGCTTGCTCCAGATGTCAATGCCTGTTGAAGAATTACCGCTTTTATCTAAAATTTTTCTATAAGTAGTTGCAAAATAAGCATTGCAAGATTCTTGTATTCCTGAAATCAAATTATTACGCTTACCAATATAGCAGTGGCATTTCATAAAACGATTACCATATTTATATCCGGCATAACAGGTAACAGTTTCATGAGGCGTTATAACGCCTTCCTGTAAACCAATTAAGGCATTCATTAATTTAAAAGGTGAACCGGGTTCGTAAACACCTTGTAAACTTCTATTAAATAAAGGTTTTGCTATAGAATCATTGAAAAGTGTAGTGAAATTTTTAGAGCGTTCTCTTCCTACTAAAAGATTAGGGTCGTAGGTCGGAGCTGCTATCATAGCTAATATTTCTCCCGAAGCTGGTTCAATAGCAATAACGCCACCACGTTTATTTTGCATGAGTAGTTCGCCGTATTCTTGCAGTTTTGCATCAATAGTAATCGTAATATCTTTTCCTTGTTCTGGGATGGTATCAAACGTACCTTCTTTATAGGGACCAATATTTCTATTAAATCTATCTTTTTGGATAAACTTAATGCCTTTTACACCCCGAAGTATGTCTTCGTAAGATGCTTCAACCCCTTGTTTTCCCTTTAAATCTCCCATTCTGTAATAGGAATCTTTTTTTAAATCGCTGGTGTTTACCTCTCCTATATCCCCTAAAACATTAGCACCAATAGTAGTTTGGTAATGTCTGAGTGATCTTTTTTGAATATAAAATCCTTCAAACTTTCGCATTTTTTCCTGCAAAGCGGCATAATCTTCTTTTGATAAATGAGATACAAAAACGGAAGGTAATCTGGGAGAGTAGCGTCTTGCTCTATTATAAGTTTTTATAAACTGTTCTTTATCAATTTTTAATAATGAACAAAACTCAAGAGTATCCAATGGTTCTACTTCACGTGGAATAACCATAACATCATACGATGGTTGATTGGCTACTAAAAGTTGGTTATTTCTATCGTAAATAAACCCTCGCTTGGGATAATCATATACTTTTCTAATAGCATTATCATCAAATAAATTATGCTCATTTGAAGTATATACCTGAAGGTAAAAGAGTCTGAATATAAATAAAAGACCTACAAGTATTATAGAAACGAAAAGTAAGAGTTGTCTCATTTGGGATTTCGACTAAAAATAATAGTTATTATAGTACTTAATAAAATAGTAAATATACTTGAGAATAACGTTTTTTTAAGTATTAAAATTATTTTCGATAAGTTAAATATTTCTAATGAAAACAAAATACTATGGTGTAATATAACAAGTACTATAATATAAGTAAGTTTAGAACCAAAGTCTACAGCACCGAATCTTATATGATGGTGTTCGTACATCGTTCCAAAAGAAAATTTCAATATAACAGGTCTTACATAGGCAATAAATACACAAGCTGCTGCATGAATGCCTCCAGAATCTAAAAACATATCAGTAATTAACCCTAACAGGAAGCCTGATAAAATGATCATAACACGGTTACTTTTTACTGGAAAAAAAGCAATAAATAAAATGTATGGATAAGGGTTTATATAACCCAAAAAGTTAATGTTATTAAATAATAAAGCCTGTATTAATATTAATACAACAAAACGGACGCTATTTACAGAAAGTAAATTATTCATTTAGTAAATTAGTAATCTCAGGTTTATTAGTGTTTTCTATGATATAAACATGCTCCAGATCGGTCATATCGTTAAAAAGTCTCACATTAATCTCATAATAATTTTCGGCAGCATCAAGTTTGTAATTTTCGATGAGACCTATATTTATGTCTTTAGGGAATATAGAAGAACGTCCGGAAGTAACGATGGTATCTCCAACTAAAACATTAGCTATTTTAGGGATGTCTGTAAGTTGAACGATAGCAGGATTTTTAGCATCCCATTCTAAGGTGCCGAAGTGATTTGTTTTTTTTAGTTGAGCACTTATAGAACTTGTCGTATTTAAAATAGATATCACGGTTGCAAAATTGCCGCTTGTTTCGTCAACAATGCCTATAATACCTTGAGTTGTTACCACACCAAAATCTTGTTTTATACTGTCGTTTTCCCCTTTATTAATTAGGATTATATTATCTGTTGCAGAATAATTGTTTTTAATAACCTGAGCATTGGAAAAATAGTAAGGTGTATTAAGGCTATCTAAATGCTCTTTTTCCATAATACTTTTCGAATTATACAGAAGAGATTTTAAGTGCTTGTTTTCTTCAGATAAAAGTTTGTTTTGAGATTTTAAACTAAAATACTCACTAATATTATTTGCAGAATTGTAGATACTTCCTGTTAAAAAATTAGCTGAATTAATAAACTTACTCTTATGGTAAGAATGCGATTGAATCGTAAATAAAATTGAAATAGAAAACAGCAACAAGAACAACAAAAAGTTTTTGTTCCTTATTATAAAATTAATAATCTGTTGCATGGTATGCTATTTTATCAATACACTTTTGTATTTAGGTAAATTTTTAAGTGTAATACCAGTACCTCTAACGACTGCACGTAGTGGGTCTTCGGCTATGTAAACCGGAAGGTCTGTTTTTTGAGATAAACGCTTATCTAAACCTCGTAACATCGAGCCACCACCGGCTAAATAAATACCAGTGTTGTATATGTCTGCAGCTAATTCTGGAGGCGTTTGAGATAAAGTTTCCATAACAGCATCCTCAATTCTTAAGATAGATTTATCCAGAGCTTTAGCAATTTCTCTATGCGAAATAGATACTTGTTTAGGTTTACCAGTTAATAAATCGCGTCCTTGAACACTCATATCTTCCGGTGGCAATTCTAAATCTTCAGTTGCGGCACCTATTTGTATTTTTATTTTTTCTGCAGTACGCTCTCCAACATATAAGTTGTGTTGTGTACGCATATAGTAAACAATATCATTGGTGAAAACATCACCTGCAATTTTAACAGATTTGTCACAGACGATACCTCCAAGAGCTATAACAGCAATTTCTGTGGTACCACCACCTATATCCACAACCATATTTCCTTTAGGTTGCATAATATCTACACCAATACCAATAGCTGCTGCCATTGGTTCATGTATTAAATAGACCTCTTTACCATTGACACGTTCTGCACTTTCTTTTACAGCACGCATTTCTACTTCTGTAATCCCTGATGGAATACATATAACCATACGAAGCGCAGGTGTAAAAAACTTCTTTTTTAAAGCAGGTATGTTTTTAATGAACATACTTATCATTTGTTCAGACGCATCAAAATCTGCAATTACACCATCTTTTAAAGGGCGAATAGTTTTTATGTTTTCATGCGTTTTTCCCTGCATTAAACTGGCTTCTTTACCAACGGCAATAATTTTACCAGAAATTCTATCTCGTGCAACAATGGAAGGTGAATCAACAACTACTTTGTCGTTATGAATAATAAGTGTGTTTGCAGTTCCTAAATCTATTGCAATTTCTTCGGTTAGGAAGTCAAAAAAGCCCATGCGCTATTAATAATTTAAGTGGTTTAAAAAACGAATCCCGTAAATGTAATAAAAGTTAATAAATATATGGGTTTTAAGCCTGTTCAAATTTTATTAAAAAATACTATAATTTAATTATACGTTTTTTGTTGATTTTTAGATGACTAAAAACAATATATTTCTTTTGCCAATTAATGTTTAAAATGACGTGTGCCAGTGAAAACCATGGCTAAATTATTTTCATTACAATAATCAATGCTTAATTGATCTTTTATAGAGCCACCTGGTTGAATAACAGCAGTTACACCGGCATTTTTTGCAATCTCAACACAGTCCGGGAAAGGAAAAAAAGCATCACTCGCCATAGCAGCACCTTTCAAGTCAAAATTAAACGAATTTGCTTTATGGATGGCTTGTTCCAGAGCATCAACGCGACTTGTTTGCCCCGTACCGCTGGCACATAACTGCTTGTTTTTTGCTAATACAATGGTGTTAGATTTTGTGTGTTTACAAATTTTTGAAGCAAATATTAAATCTTCCAGTTCGCTATCGTTAGGAGTCGGGTTTGTAACATTTGTTAGACCTTCAATAGTATCAGTAATATTGTTTCTGTCTTGAAGCAACACGCCATTTAAACAACTTCTAACATTCATATTTGGTAATTCTATATCGTGAAGCACTAGTATAATACGATTCTTTTTGCCTTGAAGAATTGTTAGAGCTTCTGCCGAAAAAGAAGGCGCAATAACAACTTCACAGAATAGCTTATGAATTTCTTCTGCTGTAGCGACATCAATTTCAGTATTACTAATTAAAACACCTCCAAAAGCAGACACAGGGTCTCCTGCTAAAGCATCAATATAAGCTTGGTGTAGTGTGTCGCGTTGTGCTAAACCACAAGCGTTATTATGTTTTAAAATGGCAAAAGTTGGTGCGTCGTTTTTAAATTCAGTCATTAAATTTACAGCAGCATCAACATCTAAAAGGTTGTTATAACTTAATTCTTTACCATGAAGTTTCGTGAATAGCTCATCAAAGTTTCCAAAGAAAAAACCTCTTTGGTGAGGGTTTTCTCCGTAGCGCAATACTTTTCCTTTAGTTTCGCTAATCTTTAAAGCAGCTTCATCATGGTTTTTATTAAAATAGTTAAAAATAGCCGTGTCGTAATGTGAAGATATATTAAAGGCTTTGCCTGCAAAACGCTTTCTGTTTTCTTCTGAAATAGCGCCATTATTTTCAGAAATCAGATCTAAAAATTCAGCATAATCATCTACTGATGATACACAAATAACATCCGCATAGTTTTTAGCAGCAGCGCGAATTAACGAAATGCCACCAATATCAATTTTTTCAATAATATCTTGTTCGCTAGCACCCGAAGCCACTGTTTTTTCAAATGGATATAAATCAACAATAACCACATCAATTTGAGGAATTTCAAATGCTGCTAATTCTGCGACATCACCGTCATGATTTTGTCTGTTTAAAATACCACCAAAAACTTTAGGGTGTAACGTTTTTACACGGCCACCAAGAATAGAAGGATAAGAAGTTATCTCTTCAACAGGAACCACATCTACACCTAAATCGTTTATAAATTTTTGAGTACCACCAGTAGAGTATATGGTAACACCTTGTTCGTTTAATTTTTTTACAATAGGTTCTAATCCGTCTTTACTAAATACTGAGATTAATGCAGATTTAATGGTTTTCTCGTTGCTCATTAGTGTCGTGTTATGTTTTTAATTCCTGTTTCGGGAATGAGATTGTTGTTGTTTATCAGGGTTTTAAGCTGAAAAATTTAAATAATTGCAAAAGTACTTATTTACTTTAAAAAATAAGCTTAGAATTTTTAAAAAAGGAAGTGATTTTTCAACTAAAAAGAGAAGTTGTTAACATTAAGAGCCCAAAGTTTAAAGTTTGAAATTCAAAGTTTCATGTTTCTCGAATTTTAAACTCAGAATTTAGAATCTTGAACTTAAAATAATTTTGCTACTTGAGAACAAACAAACTCTAAAAAACGTTCGTCAGCTTCAGTAAATGGATCAGGCGTATTAGAATCAATATCAATTTGACCTATGTTTTTCTCATTTACAAAAATTGGAATAACAATTTCAGCTTTAACAGTAATACTACAAGCTATATAGTTATCCTGTGCAGCTACATCTGGTACTACAAAGTTTTCATTGCTAACAGCCACTTGTCCGCAAATGCCTTTCCCAAAGGGAATCACTTTATGGTCTGTAGGTGCTCCCACATAAGGGCCTAAATGTAATTCTTCTTTATCACCATTTCTAAAATAAAAACCAACCCAGTTGTAATATGCTATATGGGTTTCAAGTAGTTCACAAATGTTTAAAAGACGCTCATCTACTGTTTTTTCTGTATGCGAAACAATAGTTTCTACTTGTGGTTTTAGGTCTTTAAAAATCATAAATTCAAAAGTTTTGGTAAAAGTATTTAAAAAGATGTAATTTCGATATCCAGTTTTGCATATTTTTAATTTAACAAACCAGAAGTGATTTTTTGAAATTCAATTGGTATAACCGATGAAAACCATTTTTGCCACTAGATGAAACTTTCATAACGAACAGTCGATACCCAATTAAAGAATTACAATGGAAGCAACATGTGACCGATAAAAATAAACAATTATGAACACATGAAAACACTCTTTATAAAATACAAGTCGGTTATAAAGTTTATCCTTACTTTTTTATTGGTTTATATATCTTTTTCTGTGGTGTATAAGATGTATTTAGATGTTTCCGAAGGTTCGAAATTTTATCCTGATTATATGACACATTTGGTGGCTAAACAAAGTGAATCGTTATTAAACACGTTTGGATATCATGCTCAGGTGTTGCCGCACCCAGATGAACCCTCTATGAAAGTTATTGTAGATAACGAGTATTTAGCACGTGTTATTGAAGGGTGTAACTCTATAAGCGTTGTTATTTTATTCATATCATTTATTATGGCTTTTTCAGGAAAATTGAAAACTACATTTTTTTATATACTTTCCGGGAGTGTCTTAATTTATACGGTCAATTTACTGCGTATTGTCATATTAACCATAGCGTTATACCATTATCCTGAGCATAAGGAAATATTACATACGGTTGTTTTTCCTGCAATTATTTATGGAATTATGTTTTTATTGTGGATTTTTTGGGTGAATCGTTTTTCTAAACTAAAAAAGAAAAATGTCTAAATTAATTAAATACATAGTGTTATTTGTATTGTTCGGATTGCTGGTTTTAATTCGAGTTTTCGAAAATGAATTATTTTACGACCCTTATTTAGTGTTTTTTCAGAATGACTACCTGTATATTGATAGTCCAAGACGAGAAGTTTTAAAATTAGTAAGTTTCACCTCATTACGATATTTGCTAAACAGTATTATTTCATTAGGTATTTTATATGTGTTTTTTAAAGATAAAGGCATCATTAAATTTTCAATAATCATCTATGCGTTGGCTTATATTGTTTTGTTGTTAATCTATTTATACTTCGTTGTTAATCCGAGACAGGAAGATTATTATATGTTTTTTAATGTACGCCGTTTTTTAATACAACCTATTATTTTAATCTTATTATTACCTGCTTTTTATTATCACAGACTTAGAGGTTAAGTGAACTCATTTTGAGGTTTAATAAGTGCTATTATCTTGTAGTGATGCATTACATAAAAGATTTTGTCCAGAAACACCTACCAGCCAGTAGACAGGAAAGCATGATTTTTTTGTTTAATTAGGGGTAAATAAAAAAGTCAAGACAAGTTTAGTGTTAATCATTTAATAAAAAAATACTTTCAATTTCAATTTTTTGTATTTTTGTTATGTGATAAAAAAAATATTACATAAAAGTTTTTCAATGCTTCTGGCATTGCTCGTTCTGTTTTCAACAGTATCCTTTGCTATTGAAAAACATTTTTGCGGTGATGTTTTAGTAGATATTTCTATTTTTTCTGAAGTAGATAAGTGTTCTATGGAAGTTTATGAGTGTGCTTTAGAAAAGGTCACAAAGAAACGATGTTGTAAAGATGTGGTTGACGTTGTTGAAGGTCAAAATGAATTAAAATTTTCTTCATTTGAAGATTTAGATTTTGAGCAGCAACAAATTATTGCATCTTATACATACGCTTATATTGGTCTTTTTGAGGAGCTACCTAAGTTAACAATTCCTCACAAGGATTATTCTCCACCTAATTTGGTCGCTGACATACAAGTGCTGGACCAAGTCTTTATAATTTGATAGATAGATTTTTTTCATTCCCTTGAAAAAGGGAATCTCTTAAAATTTATTAATTCAAATTATTTTCAAAATGAAACATACATATGTAATTACAGGGATGACTTGTAATGGTTGCAGAACTTCGGTAGAAGATAAACTTAATGCTATTAAAGGCGTTTTAAATGTTATTGTAGATTTAGAAAAAGCAGAGGCCATTATAGAAATGTCAAACCGTATTTCTATAGATACATTACAAAAAGCGTTATCAGATAAATATTCAATTTCGGAAAAGAACGAGTCTGCTCCGAGTGCAGTTGAAGAGGTTCAAAGACCTTCTAATGTTATAGAAGAAAAAAAATCAGAGTTAAAACAGTTATTTCCTCTTTTTTTGATTTTCGGATATATTACAATAGCATCCGTGTTAATAAATTATAGACCATGGAGTGGAACAGATTTCATGCTGGATTTCATGGGACTTTTTTACATCGTTTTTAGTTTTTTTAAACTTTTAGATTTAAAAGGCTTTCCAGAATCTTTTAAAATGTACGACCCTCTGGCTAAAGTAATGCCTATTTATAGATGGGTATATCCATTTATTGAATTAGCATTGGGGATCTTATTTTTAATGCGTATTCAAATCCCAATAGCTTTAATAATCACATTGGTTATTTTAGGAATAACAACTATAGGGGTAACCAGAACACTTTTAAATAAGAAAACAATTCAATGTGCTTGTTTAGGAACTGCACTAAAACTCCCCATGACTAAAGCAACGTTTATTGAAAATAGCATTATGATGGTTATGGCAATAATCATGCTGATTAAAACCTACAATTAAATGAAAAGGATATTTTATATATTATTATTAATACTTCCAATTATAATGTCGTCTCAGAATAAAATTAGTGGGACCATCTTGGAAGCAAATGAAAAAAACGAACCCATTGGTTTACCAGGAGCCAATGTATATTGGTTAAACACTTCTGTTGGAGCAGTAACAGATATAGATGGAAAGTTTACAATCCCTTACGAAAAAGATTATACGCAATTGTTAATTAGTTATGTAGGGTATAAAACCGATACCATAACGATTAAGACCCCTAAAATGGTAAAGCATTGGTTGCAGCCAACGGATAATTTAGATGCTGTTACCATAAACTCTAGAAAACAAGCAACGGCAAAGTCTTATTTGCAAGCTACAAATGTATTTACGGTGAGTAGCGATGAGTTGTTAAAAGCGGCTTGTTGTAACCTCTCCGAGAGTTTTGAAACCAATCCATCTATTGATGTGAATTTTGCCGATGCTGTTACTGGAACACGACAAATAAAAATGCTGGGGCTCAATAGCCCGTATATTTTAATCGCTACCGAAAACATCCCATCAATTCGTGGTGCTTCACAAGCTTATGGTTTGAGTTTTATTCCCGGAACCTGGGTAGAGAGTATTCAAATAACAAAAGGAGCTGGTAGTGTTGTTAATGGATACGAAAGTATTGCAGGTCAAATAAACACAGAATTGGTAAAACCAGCTACCGACGATAAGCTGTTTGTAAATCTGTATGGTGCTTCCAGTGAACGTTTAGAGTTGAACACGCATATAAATACTAAGGTAAGTGATAAATGGCATACTGGATTGTATTTACATGGAAATACGCACAATAAAGAACATGATGTTAATGATGATGGTTTTATGGATATGCCCAAGTATCATCAAATTAATATTATGAACCGTTGGCAGTATACCAATGCCGAAAAAGGTTTTGTAAGTTTTATTAATCTGAAATTTTTAAATGATGAAAAGCAAACAGGGCAACTTGATTTTAATCCTGATACAGACAGGTTAACAACTAACGCATGGGGTAGTGAAATTGACACGAAACGCTATGAAATATCTGCTAAATTAGGCTATGTAAATCCTGAGATTCCCTATCAAAGTCTGGGTGTTCAAACTGCGTTTAGCAGCCATAAACAGGATTCTTATTTTGGATTGAATCAATATGATATCACACATAATAGCTTGTATGCCAATGCTATTTATAATTCTATCATTAGTGATTCCAGACACAAAATAAAAACAGGAGTGAGTTATACTTACGATCATTATGATGAACTTGTCAATACGACAGATTATGAAAGAACTGAAAGATCTGTTGGCGCGTTTTTTGAATACAACTATGATAATTTAGATAAGTTGAATCTAACAGCAGGTCTACGTATTGATGATCATAATTTATTGGGCACATTTGTAACACCTCGGGTGCATGCACGTTACACGCCTTGGGAGAAATCAGCATTACGAGCATCTTTTGGACGCGGAAAGCGTAGCGCTAATATTTTTGCTGAAAATCAACAACTATTTTCAACTTCAAGAGCGGTTAAGATAACGAGTTCCTCCCCTTTGGGGAGGCTAGGAGGGGCTATTTATGGTTTAGACCCTGAGATTGCATGGAATTATGGAGTGTCTTATTTGCAAGGATTTAATCTTTTTGGAAGAAAGGCAGATGTTACTTTAGACTATTATAAAACCGATTTTAAAAACCAGGTAGTGGTAGATTATGAAAACCCACAAGAAGTAAGTTTCTATAATTTGGAAGGTGATAGTTATGCGAATAGTTTTCAGCTAGAACTTAATTATAATGTATTTGAGCATTTCGATTTACGAATGGCTTATAAATATTATGACGTTAAAACAGATTATAACTCGGGTAAATTATCAAAACCATTAGTACCAACACACCGTTTATTTGCAAATACTTCTTATGAAACTCGTAGGCAAGAAGATGGTCAACAATGGAAATTTGATGCGACGTTTAATTGGTTGGGAGAACAACGCTTTTCTTCAACGGTAACAAATCCGGTGTCATATCAATTACCAGACAAAACACCAACACTTGCTACTTTAAATGTGCAAGTAACTAAAGTGTTTTCTCCAAAATTTGAAGTATATTTAGGAGGTGAAAATATAACTAATGTGAGACAGTCTAATCCCATTTTGGGAGCTGATGCCCCTTTTGGAGCGAATTTTGATACCACATTTGTATATGGCCCCATTTTTGGGAGTATGTATTACGCAGGATTGCGATTTAAAGTGTAAATTCCTGCGACCTGTGCTGAACTTGTTTCAGTAAGGCAGGAGTTTATTGAATTAAAATGAATTGTCATCACGAGGAGGAACGACGTGGTAATCTCATTATTTGAAAGTTCAATTTTAAAGATTGCCACGACTTTTACAAAGTCTCGCAATGACAAAAAATAAAAAAATATAAATCATGAAAAAACTAATAGTAGTATTGACCGTATTAATAACAACAGTAGCATTCGCCCAAAACAAAAACGCAAGAGCCTCCATGGAAGTTGACGGTGTTTGTTTAATGTGTAAGACCCGTATTGAAAAAGCAAGCTTAAATACCAAAGGAGTGAAGTCTGCAGTATGGAATGTGAAAACTCATGAATTGAAACTGATTTTCGATGAACGTAAAACCGATTTAAAAGAGATACAAGCTAGTATTGTAGCCGTAGGTCATGATACCAAAGTGCTAAAAGCAACTGATGAGGCTTACGCAACTGTGCACCCTTGTTGTCGATATCGAGATGAGGCCGTTAAAGACGATCACAAAGACGGCGAAGAAGATAAAAAAGATTAGGTTGTTTAAGTTAAATAATCGAAGCTCAAGCAATTTGTTTGGGCTTTTTTAGTTGATAATAATGCTTGTGTGAGTATTAAAAAAACGGTTTTATATCAAGTTGTTAGAACTAGAATTATAAATAGAGACAAAATAATAACGTTTTAGAACATCGTATTAAATTATTTGCTAGAGAAAGCCTGCTCACTTAAAGCCCATGTGCTTGCCTGTCGGCAGACAGGGATTTTTCTATTTGACTTCTGTTTTTTTGATAAATTTGGTGTTTTAAACACGCAACAAACCATATGCAAACCAGTGAGTTTGTACACAAATTCACGTTAGACGCAATTTGAACAAACCCCAGATATTACACCATTTAAATTTTTAAAAACATAATCTTTTGGTAAAGCTATTTTTATCTCAGACTCTAGACACTCTACTTTTCCACAAAGGATACATCTAAAATGAAAGTGATTATGTTTGTGTTTCTTCTCTTGACAGTTAACACAAAAAGCAAAATATTGCTTTCCATCATCTCCAATAACTTTGTGAACAATTTTGTCTTCACAAAAACGATTAAGAACTCGATAAATGGTAGCTCTATCTGTGCTAATTGACATTTTTTTCTGAATCATATCATGGCTTAAAGCTGAGTTGGAATTTTTTAGCAATGCATATATTTCATTTGTAGATTCTGTATTTCTTCTTTTCATTTAATGCGACTTTGTTGCAATAATAAAAAATATTTATAACTTTGCCTAAAATATGGATCGAAAAATACAACAAGATTGAAATTCAAAAAACAAAATAGTTTGATTTTGACAACATTGGTTTTACCTTTTTCATTAATAACAATTAATAAATCTAATAAAATGACAGAAAATAAAGATTTTGATGCAATAATCATAGGAGGAAGTTATGCAGGACTTTCTGCTGCATTGGCGTTAGGGAGATCATTAAGAAAAACCCTAATAATTGATAGTGGTAAGCCATGCAACCGACAAACACCTCATTCTCAAAACTTCCTGACTAATGATGGAAAAACACCAAAAGAAGTTTCTTCTATTGCACGACAACAAGTAGAGAAATACAAAACTGTTTCCTTCTATGATGGACTTGCAATAGCTGGAACAAAAACAAAAAATGGATTTGAAATTACGACACAATCGAAAAAAACATTTACTTCTAAAAAACTCGTCATTGCAACAGGAATTAAAGATATTTTACCTGGTATTTCTGGCTTTTCAGAATGTTGGGGGGTTTCTATTATTCATTGCCCATACTGCCACGGATATGAAGTGCGAAATGAGAAAACGGGAATATTAGGAAATGGAGACTATGGTTTTGAGTTCTCTAAAATGATAAATAATTGGACTAAAGATTTAACGCTTTTTACTAATGGAAAATCAACCTTAACAGAAGAGCAGACAAAAAAGCTAACCAAGCATAACATTAAGATTATTGAAACTGAAATTGACCGCTTCGAACATAAGAATGGTCATCTAGAAAATATATTATTTAAAAACGGCACAAAACATTCAATAAAAGCAGTGTATTCAAAAATACCTTTTATTCAGCATTCGGACATTCCTTTTCAATTAGGTTGCGAAATGACTGAACAAGGATATATTGAAGTAGATGATTTTCAGAAAACAAATGTTTATGGAATATATGCTTGTGGAGACAACACGACACCTATGCGTTCGGTTGCAAATGCAGTATACGCAGGTAACATCTCAGGGGTTGTGATTAATAAAGAAATGATTGAAGAAGAATTCGAATAATAAAAGAGCACATAATAGCATATAAAAATATTTGCTGGTGCAAGCCTGCTTAGGACAATCTTTCTAGGTTTTCTATTCGATTTGCATTTACTTACTTTATTACTAAACCAACACAACTATTCTTATATAAGACTATTGACGTCACAGGTTTAAATGCTATAAAGCCTGTTTCTTTTTATAGAAAATATGTTTTAAAACTGTTACATTTGAAAGAGAAATAAACGCAATTGTGTTTATATATTGTCGACTACAAGTTAAAGATATGAACGCTATAGACAGGGTAGGGTTTTTAGGGGTATTTCAAATACTGCTGGCTTATGCACTAAATATATTTGATAGATTGGATAAGAATAATTTAACTTTTATTCTATTAAATCTAGTTGGGGCTAGTTTAGCTTGTTTAGCGTCCATACTAATGAATTATTTTCCTTTTATTATATTAGAAGGGGTGTGGACAGTTGTATCACTAGCTTCATTGATAAAGCATATGAGAAAATGACTGGAGAAAAGAATCTTAAAGAGTTAATTAAGGGAATGACACCGAAACTTAATGATGGAGAATATGTTTTTGTATCGGTTCAGAACTTAAATGAAATTGATAGGAATATTACAATCTGTGAATTCAAAGAAAAAGAAGGAATTACTATAGTACTTGCAAAAAATAAGGCAGATGAATTAAATTATAGCTATGATTACATTGCTTCTTGGATAACACTAATGATTCATTCTTCTCTTGAAGCTGTTGGATTGACCGCTATATTTTCAACAGAATTGGCAAAAAATCATATTAGTTGTAATGTAATTGCGGGGTATTATCACGACCACATCTTTATTGATAAAAATGATTCAGATAAGGCAATTAAAGTTTTAAAACGATTATCAGAAAACTTTAAATAAAACCAGTTACTAACAGTTTGTGTAAGTAATTATTATTTCTGGTGACTATGAAATTAGTATGGAAGTAGTTAAAGGGGGCAAATACATATACACCCAAAAAATTTAAATTTACACTTTAATACACTTATGGTATTTTTAAAACAACATGATATATTAGTAGTTTAGTTTTAGCAACTACTACTAATCATACACATTAAATAAACTCAAAAAATTAAACCAAAAAACGCCTCAAAATAAGTTGAGGCGTTTTTAATATAATTTAACGTGTCGATACTCTCGACCGATTGACTTACATCATTCCTGGCATACCGCCGCCGCCGCCCATTGGAGGCATAGCAGGAGCATCTTCTTTAATATCAATTAATGCACACTCGGTAGTAAGAATCATTCCAGATACAGAAGCCGCATTTTCTAATGCAATACGAGTTACTTTCTTAGGATCGATAATACCTGCTTTAAGCATGTCTACATATGCTTCAGATTTAGCATCGTAACCAAAATCTTTTTTACCTTCTAAAACTTTAGAGATCACAACACTACCTTCACCTCCTGCGTTTTCAACAATAGTACGTAAAGGAGACTCAATAGCACGTGCTACAATTTGAATCCCAGTAACTTCGTCTAAGTTTTCAGTTGTTATCTTTTCTAATACCGATATAGCTCTTACAAAAGCAACACCACCACCAGCAACAATACCTTCTTCTACAGCAGCTCTGGTTGCATGCAACGCATCATCAACACGGTCTTTTTTCTCTTTCATCTCTACCTCACTGGCAGCACCAACGTAAAGAACTGCAACACCACCAGCTAGTTTAGCTAAACGTTCTTGTAGTTTTTCTTTATCGTAATCGCTAGTTGTTGTTTCAATTTGAGATTTAATTTGGTTGACTCTGGCTTTAATGTCTTTAGCATTCCCAGCACCGTTAACAATCGTTGTATTGTCTTTATCAACCGTTACAGTTTCTGCAGTACCTAACATTGTTAAATCTGCATTCTCTAGAGTAAATCCTCTTTCTTCAGAAATAACCGTACCACCAGTTAAGATGGCGATATCTTCTAACATAGCTTTGCGTCTGTCACCAAAACCAGGTGCTTTTACAGCGGCGATTTTAAGACCACCACGTAATTTGTTTACTACTAAAGTCGCTAAGGCTTGTCCGTCAACATCTTCAGCAATAATTAATAAAGGACGACCAGATTGTGCTACTGGTTCTAAGATTGGAAGTATTTCTTGTAAGTTAGAAATCTTTTTATCAAATAATAAAATGTACGGATTCTCTAAATCGGCAATCATTTTATCAGCATCAGTTACAAAGTAAGGAGATAAGTACCCTCTATCAAATTGCATCCCTTCAACAACATCAACGTATGTTTCCATACCTTTAGCTTCTTCGACAGTTATAACCCCTTCTTTACCAACTTTAGTAAAGGCTTGAGCAATTAATTCTCCAATAGTATCATCGTTATTTGCAGATATAGCAGCAACTTGTTTTATTTTTTCAGTAGCATTACCTACTTGTTTAGACTGTTTTTCTAAATCTTCAGTAATAGCTTTTACAGCTTTGTCGATACCGCGTTTTAAATCCATAGGATTCGCGCCGGCAGCCACATTTTTTAACCCTTCTTTTACAATAGA
The DNA here is from genome assembly GCF_030540825.1 of Flavivirga spongiicola. Classification (NCBI taxonomy): domain Bacteria; kingdom Pseudomonadati; phylum Bacteroidota; class Flavobacteriia; order Flavobacteriales; family Flavobacteriaceae; genus Flavivirga; species Flavivirga spongiicola. The sequence continues at coordinate 1,359,767 of NZ_JAUOEO010000001.1, read as the reverse complement.
TTGAGCTAAAACAGTAGCCGTTGTAGTACCGTCTCCTGCTAAATCGTTGGTTTTAGAAGCAACTTCTTTTACCATTTGAGCTCCCATGTTTTCATGCGGGTCTTCTAACTCAATTTCTTTAGCTACAGAAACACCATCTTTAGTGACTTGCGGTGCTCCAAAAGATTTACTAATAATTACGTTACGGCCTTTAGGACCTAAAGTTACTTTTACTGCATTGGCTAATGCATCAACACCACGTTTTAATCCGTCACGTGCTTCAATATCAAATTTTATATCTTTTGCCATTTTAATGTTTTTTAGCTTTTAGCTTTTAGCACTTGGCTATTAGCCAAAAGATTAAATTGTTGATTAATTTTTTTTGTTTTTGCTAAAGGCTAACTGCCAATAGCCAATAGCTATTTATATAATAGCAAGTATATCGCTTTCGCGCATGATTAAATAATCTTTACCTTCGAGTTTAAGTTCGGTACCAGCATATTTTCCATATAAAACAGTATCACCAACTTTTACAGTAATAGGCTCATCTTTTGTGCCTTTTCCAGCAGCAACTACGTTCCCTTTTTGTGGTTTTTCTTTTGCGTTATCCGGAATAATAATCCCTGATGCCGTTGTAGTTTCGGCTGCAGCAGGTTCAATAAGAACACGGTCTGCTAATGGTTTAATGTTTAATGCCATTTGTTATATTTTTTTAATTAATTGAATGATATTTATTAATGTTTAAGGGTTATACTAAAAATGTGCCAATACTAAATAACTGACAAACTTGCAGACCTACTTATATGAGACCGCCAGAAACAAAAAATGCCAACTTATAAAGCTGGCATTTTTTGTTTTTTTATTAAGTAAAATTATTGTCCTGTAGAATCTGCCGGTGTTGCAGTTGCAGCGTCATTAGTTGTTGGCAATGGAGCTGGTAGAGCAGGAGCATTTGTTGCAGCATCCTGGTCTAAAGCCTTTGAATCTACATTTTCTCCCCCTCTGTTAATTGCTATATTAGAAGCTAATATTAAAACTAATAATAGGGTTGCTAAAGTCCATGTGCTTTTATCTAAAAAGTCAGTTGTCTTTTTTACACCACCTAATTGTTGTGTACCACCGCCACCAAAAGATGATGATAATCCACCGCCTTTAGGGTTCTGCACCATAATTACTACAATTAGTAAAAATGCTACTACTACAATTAATGCTAAAAATATTGTAAACGTACTCATTATTCTGTATTATTTTGTTCTTGTAATTGTTCTACCGCCTTAATTTGGTTTGCAAAGAAACCACTTTTTTCTGGATATTTCAAACTTAAAACTTTATAAGATTGAATTGCTTTTTTGTAGTTTTTTTGTTCAACATAAATACGAGCTAAAGTCTCAGTCATTAAGGCTTCAGGTTGTATCATTTGTGCTTTTGCAAGATTGCCTTTTGTAATCGTAGATTTAAAAGGGTTTATCTTTGGGTTTTTTGTAATGAATTGATCAATAAGCTCAAACTTTTTGGCCTTATCTATAGCTTTAGACGATTTATCTTCTTCTACAGGTTCTGTCTTATTTTCTATGCTTTTATTTTCGTTTCTTTCTATAGGTTTAAAACGTGCTAATTTTAACCATTCGTTAAAAGAATGGGTTTCTCTTTTATCAAATTGAAGAGGTTTGCCCAGACTTAGTATATCGCTAATTGATGCTTCTTGTGTTTTTGTTTCCTTAGTAGTCTCTTCGATAATTTCAGTGTCATCTAAAATAAAATTAGCTGTTTTTTTAGGACGTTCTTCTTTGGGTTGAAATAGTGATGGATCTAGTACTCCTATGGTGTCTTTAATTTGTTGTTTTAATGTATGGTCTATTTTGACACTTTTGTTAACCGAAATATCTTCAACTGTAACATCTATGTCTTTTAGATGCGCTATGTTTTGTTTTATGAATTGTGAAATTTCATTTTGGATGAATGCTTCCGATGTAATAAAATCAAACAAAATACTTCGATCTGTTGTGTAGGCGGCTGTTGTTTTAAGTTCTTGATTATATTTAAAGCTACTTTCATTTTTTAAGCCTTTAAGAAATACAGCACGAGCTGGTTGGAAATAAGGAAATTCATCTATAACAGATTTTACAGCCTCAGTTTGTTGATGCGTTATAGTATGCGGATGTTGTAATATGTTTACGAAATCTGTCGAATTCATCTGGTTACCATCTTGCTAGTGTTGCATTAATAATATCTTGAGTAAGGCGCTCAAAAATTTCTTCATGAGCCGTTGTTTTTTGCCCGCCAACTAATTGTGAGCTCCCTGGGTAATCATAAAAAAATGAAAAAGATTGATCTAAATCTTCTTCTTCATTCAATCTATTATAAAAACGAACCTTAACACCAATGGTTAACCTATTTTGGGCTGCTGTATTTTGTGAGGTTGCCGTCGTTGGTGAAATTCTATAATTTGTTATTTCACCTTCATAAATCAAATCACCATTTGAAGGAACTAACCCTAAATTGGTTTGGTTTTGTATTAAATCTTCAAGAGCTAATTTGAAATCTCTGTCTAAACCAGGTTCAATTAATAACGATGTGTTTTCAAAACGGTTAACCTGGAATGTTTTAGCATCTCCAGTTTTTACACCTGTAAATGAGTAAGCACCACAACCTGAAAGAGTCAAACTGGCTAATAATATAAAAATATACTTTATGTATTTCATGTGTTTATTCCTATTGTTTTTTATTTGCCATACTTCGACTTTAGTTTATGCCGAGCCTTTCGTTAAGCTTCGCCAGGTATCTTCAATATAAAAAACATTTTATATTTCGATAATGCTCAAGACAAGCTAAAGCCTAAGTACTCAGTGTGACAATTAATTTATTTTTAAAACGGTTACTTTTTTATAATGTTATAATTTTAACTATTTACTGAACACTGAACACTGAACACTGAACACTGCTAACTAATTTATAGATCATATTGTTTAATCTTTCTATATAAAGTACGTTCGCTAATTCCAAGTTCGGCAGCTGCTAATTTACGTTTTCCACTGTGACGTTCAAGCGATTTTTTAATTAATTCTAATTCTTTGTCATGTAACGATAAGGGTTCCTCTTCTTGAATCTCTTCAGCAAAATGATATTTATCTTGGATATCAATAATTTCATCTTGGTCTACAGAATGCTCAGGTATGGAGAGTACTTCTGTTTCTTGAACATTGTTTTCATAGATGGTTTCTTCCTCTTTATTTTTACCGTAAATTTTTTGAATTAAACCTTCATTATCTTTTTCAACATCTTTAGTATTTCCATTTTTCATGAGTTCCATGGTAAGCTTTTTCAAATCATTTAAATCAGCTTTCATGTCAAATAAAACTTTATATAAAATCTCACGCTCACTACTAAAATCACTTTCAGATTTTGAAGTTTTAATAACTGCAGGTAAATTGGTTCCTGCAGAACTTGGTAAATAACCTTGAAGTGTTGAAGCACTTATAGTACGGTTTTGCTCTAAAACCGATAGTTGTTCTGCTATATTACGAAGCTGACGAATGTTACCGCCCCAACGATGCTTAGCTAGTACCTGAATGGCATTATCTGTTAGTTTAACAGTTGGCATTTTATATTTAAGCGCAAAGTCACTAGCAAATTTCCTAAACAATAAATGAATATCTTCACGTCGCTCACGTAACGGAGGTAAATGTATATCTACTGTGCTTAACCTATAAAATAGATCTTCACGAAACTTATCCTTGTCGATAGCTTCAAACATGTTTACATTGGTAGCAGCTACTATGCGAATATTCGTTTTTTGAACCTTACTGGAACCTACTTTTAAAAACTCACCATTTTCTAAAACACGCAGCAAACGGACTTGTGTCGTTAGAGGTAGTTCGCCTACTTCATCAAGAAAAATAGTGCCCCCATCTGCTACTTCAAAATAGCCTTGCCTGGTTTGTGTTGCTCCTGTAAATGCTCCTTTTTCATGACCAAAAAGTTCACTGTCAATAGTGCCTTCTGGAATGGCGCCACAGTTTACAGCAATAAATTTATTGTGCTTTCTGTGCGATAATTGGTGTATTATTTTGGGAATGCTTTCTTTACCTACGCCACTTTCTCCAGTAACCAGAACCGAAATATCGGTTGGAGCTACCTGAATCGCTTTTTCAATAGCTCGATTTAGAGAAGGGGTATTGCCAATAATACCAAAACGTTGTTTTATTGCTTGAACTGATTCCATAAGCCCCTTAATCCCCAAGAGGGAAATTTAAAATGTTAATTTTATCTATATTTTGAGTCATCATCATATTTTTGTGCTTGAACAAGAATTCCTCCCCTTAGGAGAGGTTAGGAAGGGCTTAAACCAATCGCTTCTCCAATAAGCGTTGCACTGGTGCAATCTGTTACCTTTACGTTTACAAACTCACCTATTTTATAATGCTCTTTTGGAAATACGGCTACAATATTTTGTGAAGTACGTCCAGACCATTGCGATTTAGATTTTTTAGATTCCTTTTCAATTAACACTTCTACAATAGTGTTGAGGTGTTCTTTGGTTCTAATCTCACTGTGTACACGTTGTAAATCAACAATATCTTGCAGTCTCCGTTTTTTTATTTCCTCAGGTATGTCATCTTCCATTTTGCGTTCAGCCATAGTTCCCGGACGTTCTGAATAGGTAAACATATAACCGAAATTATATTTTACATAGTTCATCAATGAAACGGTATCTTGAAAATCATCTTCGGTTTCTGTTGGAAAACCAACAATCATATCCTGACTGATGGCGCAATTAGGAATGATTTGACGAATGTTGTCGATCAAGGTCATGTACTCTTTGCGTGTATGCAAACGGTTCATTTCTTTTAAAATACGGTCACTGCCACTCTGAACAGGTAAATGAATATGATTACAAATATTATGGTATTTTGCCATGGTTTCAATCACATCCAATGTTAAGTCCTGTGGGTTTGAAGTGGAAAAACGAATACGCATTTTTGGCTGTGCTTTGGCGCAGAGTTCTAATAGGTTAGAAAAACTTACTGAGCTTGCTTTTTGGATGTCACTTGCTTTATCAAAATCTTTTTTCAATCCCCCGCCATACCAAAGATAGCTATCTACATTCTGACCAAGTAAGGTGATTTCTTTAAAACCTTTGTCCCATAAATCGTTTACTTCTTCAAGAATACTTTGCGGATCTCTGCTACGCTCACGTCCACGTGTAAAAGGCACCACACAAAAAGTACACATGTTATCACAACCACGGGTAATAGATACAAAAGCAGTTACACCATTAGTGTTTAAACGCACTGGTGAAATATCACCATAGGTTTCTTCTTTTGAAAGAATCACATTAATAGCGTCGCGTCCTTCATCAACTTCTGCTAAAAGGTTTGGTAAGTCTTTATAGGCGTCTGGCCCAACAACCAAATCGACAATTTTTTCTTCTTCAAGAAATTTTGTTTTTAATCGTTCTGCCATACAACCCAAAACCCCCACTTTCATTTTTGGATTATGTGCTCTTTTTACAGCATTGTATTTTTCTAAACGTTTACGTACAGTTTGTTCTGCTTTGTCTCGAATAGAACAGGTGTTTACCAAAACCAAATCGGCTTCTTCTAAATTTTGTGTTGTATTAAACCCTTGGTTTGCCATAATGGAGGCCACAATTTCACTATCACTAAAATTCATAGCGCACCCATAACTTTCAATAAAAAGTTTACGTTTGTTATCTTCTTTTTGTTCGAGGATGAGAGATTCACCCTGTTTATTTTCGTCTATAATTTTCTCCATATTTATTTTCCACGAAAGTGGAAATCTTAAATTGTTTTAAGAGTGTCAATAAGTATGCAAAGATACAATTAATTTGTGTTTTATGACAAAGTGACAGTTTGAATTTTTTTCAGTTTTTGGGAATTATCAATACTATTTACGCAACCAAAACGCGCTTGTGGTATCTATTTAAAAACGAAACCTTTAAAACCCCCACATTTATGAAAAAGATTTTATTTACTATTTCTGTCATATGCTGTTTTATCAATATGCAATGCTCAGATGATGATGCTAATAATATAGATCCAGATAATTTATTAATAGGTACTTGGGTAGAACCAACCTATGATGGTGAAGAAACAACATATAGGAGAGCAAGTGCTTTGCCTGAAGAAGACTATGGTATTTTATTCAAGGAAAATGGCGATATGGTTGAACGTTCTTCTGGTTTTTGTGGAACGCCACCACTAGTTTTTTTCGATTCTAAGGGCCAATGGGAATTAAATAATACGCTCATAACTATATCTCAAGAGCAGTATCCCGGTAATTATGCCTGGCGTATTGTATCGCTTACTGAAAATGAATTAGTAGTAAAAAGGGAATTAACGGAACAGGAAAAAGACCACCGAAAATTGATGGATGCATTTGATGAGATTTATAAATTGTCAATAAGTGTATCTTGTACAAACGCTATTGATTGGGTTTTTACCGCTTACGGTTCTAAAGCTTGTGGAGGCCCCCAGGGGTATATAGCTTACTCTACGCAAATAGATACAGTGACCTTTTTGCAAAAAGTTGAAGCATATACTAATTTGGAAAATGCTTATAATATAAAATGGGGAATAGTTTCAACATGTGATTTGCCTCAGCAACCAAAAGAGGTGACATGTGAAAATGGGTTTCCTGTATTAAAATATTAATCTAATAAATAAATTTAATCATGTTGAGAAAGATTCTTTTTGTTGTTTCTATAATGTGTTGTTTTTTGAGCACTAAATGTGAAGATGATCATGATATTAGCCCTATTATAGAAATTTGTGATCAAAAAACTATGGTAAATAAAAATATTTATGATAACTTGGTTTCTGCTGATTTTGATTTTGTTAGCACAGAAATAACAGATAATTGCTTAGCTATTGAAATAAGTGCTTCTGGTTGTGATGGTAATTCCTGGGAATTTAATTTAGTAGATTCCGGAGCTGTTGCCGAGTCTTCACCAGAACAACGCTATTTGAAATTTCAATTAATAAATGAAGAGGCTTGTTTGGCGGTTTTTAAAAAAACAATCACATTTGATTTAACGCCACTTCAAATTAGCGGAAGTAATGAAGTTATATTACACCTTGAAGGCTTGGAGTCTTCATTGCGATATAAATATTAAACTAAAATGATTTGCTATGAAATTTAAATACTTTCTTTTACTCCTATTCTTCATAAGTATATGGTCTTGCGATAAAAAGGATCTTAATTTCGAGCTTGTTCAAGTAGCAATTCCTGAATTAATGACTAAAGCTGATTTTAGAAGTTCGGTTGCTATTACGGTTCCTGAAAAAATTGAAGAAACAGGCAAAATATATGCTTATAAAAATTATATTTTTGTTAGTGATGTTAATAAAGGAGTGCATGTTATTGATAATTCTAACCCTGAATTACCAAAAGCCATTAAATTTATTAAGATTCCAGGGAATGAAGACATTTCGGTAAAAGATGATTTTTTATATGCTGATAGTGCAACCGATTTAGTGGTTTTCGATATCTCTGATATTAATTCAATTGCTTTCGTTGAAAGGCTAAACGATGTGTTTAGTATTTATGATTATGACATTCCCATTGAAGCTCAAGCTGTAGATTATGGGAAGGTAGATTTGGAAAACAATATTATTGTAGGTTGGACAGTAACTACCGAAAGGCGTAAAAAAATAGACAACCAATTTATTGATGTTGTGCTTCAAAATGGTGCTTTGGCCTCATCGTCAGCAGAATCGGTTACAGGTCAAGGAGGTTCTTTGGCACGTTTTCAAATAGTAGATAATTATTTATATACCGTTGGGAATTATCAAATGGCCATCTTTAATATTCAAAATTTATCATCTCCAGTGCTTGCAAATACACAAAATGCTGGGTGGAATATCGAAACTATGTTTCAAGCTGGTGAATATTTGTATTTAGGAAGCACTAATGGCATGTATATTTATAGTATAGCAAACCCATCATCACCAGAATATATTTCAGAATTTACACATTGGGAAGGCTGTGACCCTGTAGTTGTGGATGGGGATTATGCCTATTTAACGTTACGTGGAGGAAATGATTGTGGGCAATTGGAAAGCGTTTTAGAAGTGATTGATATTAGTGATAAAGCAACGCCAAAATTAGCGAGTCGTTACGAATTAGAGAATCCTTACGGATTAGGTATTAAAGAAAACACGTTATTTGTTTGCGATGGCACTTCTGGATTAAAGTTATTTGATAAAGAAGAACCGTTAGATGTCAAACTAACAAAAACATATGATGATATTCAATCTAAAGACGTCATTCCATTAGAAAATAGCTTGCTTATGGTAGGAGGTGATAATTTATATCAATATAAATATATTGAAGATGGTGTCGATTTGATAAGTTCATATTCATTAAGATAATATTATTATGGAATTGTCATTCCCGTGAAATCGCAAGATTAGCTTCGCTGAATTTAAATTCGGCAAGCAAATTTTTATTTCATGAATTCATTATTATAAAATACAAGACAATGAATAAAATGGGAATCTAAATATATAAATTTCAAGAAATTTGTTATTTAAAAACCTGCTTTTATGCAGGTTTTTTTTGTTTGTATTATATTGCAACTGTTTTTAAATCATTGAACTGTTCATTATAACCAATTTAACCAAACCAACTATGAATACGTTAGATTCCCTATTACAGAAGATAGGTCATGCAAAGCCTTTAGATTTCGGAGAAATTATTAGCAATTCTATAGACTTATATAAAAAAGTATGGCTTAAAGGGTTTTTAGTTGTTGTTATTGTAATGATTGCTGCTGTAATTATAAATTTTGTCTTTGGACTTATTGGTCTTGCTCCGGATGTTTTTGATTTTAATGATGGGTTTGACTTAGAATCGTTTTCGAGTTTTTATTCTCAAAATGCATTATACAGTGTTCCCCAAACCATTTTAGTTAGTACTTTAACACTTGCTCTTGTTGGGGCGTTTTATAGGATTTGTAGACAAATGGATTCGGGAGAAACAGGACGCGATGATTATTTTTATTTTTTTAATAAAGAATATTTTACAAAGGTGTTTATGTTAGGTATTATATATACCTTAATAGCAACAACTGCACAGCTGTTGTTTTTGATTCCTTATATATATGCTATTGTGCCTTTATCATATTTTGCAATCATTTTTGCTTTTAATCCAGATTTAAGTGAAACAGAAATTGTTAAAGCAAGTTTTGCGTTAGGAAATAAAAAATGGCTCATAACTTTTGGCGCCTTATTTGTTACTGGTATTCTGGCAATGTTAGGAATATTAGGTTGCGGAATAGGGTTGCTGTTTACAATGTCTATTATTTATTTACCTGTGTTTTTAATTTATAAGGAAGTGATAGGCTTTAAAGCGGATAGTGAGATAGAAAAAATAGGGCTCAGAGATGATTAGTATTATTAATTATTGAAGTGATTTGAACTTTTTTGATTGAAGCGAAAAATAGTAATTTTATTTCCAAATGAAGACTTTTTTGAGCTGCATAGCATCGCTACGTAGTAATAAAAAGACAAAATGTGGAGGTAAAAGGATATTTTGCAGCCAATAAAAAAAGTTTAAACACTTCATCTATAAAATTTTATATATGAATACCATTAACGGTTTGTTAGAAAAGATAGAAAATGCCAAAGCTTTAGATTTCGGAACTATTTTTAATGAGTCCATTGAATTGTTTAAAAAGACATGGCTTCAAGGATTTTTATTACAGTTGTTTACAGTAATAATTATGATGCCTTTAATTATTGTTTTATACCTTCCTTTAATAGGTATGATAATTGCGCAGCAAGAGAGTGGGTATTCAGATTCTGAGGCATTTAGTGGCTTTTTTGCAGGGATGTCTATATTATACGTTTTGTTTGTGATTGTTGGAATATTCGTTTTAGGAGCAATTTCAGTAGCTTTAAATGCTGCATTTTTCAGAATCATGCGAAAGCTGGATTATAACGAATCGGTAACAACATCCGATTTCTTCTATTTTGTGAAAGGAAAACATTTAAGTAAAATATTTGTATTAATGCTGGCTTCTTTCGGAATTGCTATTTTGGCTATGTTATTATGTTATTTGCCTATATTTTATGTGATGATACCGTTATCTTACTTTTCATTAATATATGCCTTTAATCCTGAACTTAGTGTAGGCGAAATTGTGAAAGTGAGTTTTAAATTAGGAAACAAAAAATGGTTAATCACTTTTGGTTTAATGATTGTAGCTTCCATTTTATCACAAATCGTTGGTTTTTTGTTGTGTGGAATAGGGCTGCTTTTTACGGCTGCTTTTGTTTATCATCCAATATATCTGATATACAAAAATGTTATTGGTTTTAATAGGGTTGATGCTATTGAGGAGATAGGAGCTTCATCCGAATAAATTTTAATAGAAGAAGAATTCTTCGAGGCTCTTGCCTCGGAGTTTCCTTTGAAATTGTCATTCTCGCAAAAGCGAGAATCTAAAATAATAGAATTTCAGGTTTTGAATATTTGCTTAAAAATGAAACTGGAAAAATGCCTTTAAAATTCTGCTTTGACAATGGTCAGTTTCAAGAAATTCTTTTATTCACAATATAAAAACCTGCTTTTAAAATGTTAAAAAGCAGGTTTTTTTATTTAAATAATCAACAGATAATCTATAAAATGCGGCAGATAAACTTTTTTTCATATACATTTGTAGCTTCAAAAATTGAAGTATGACGAAGAATTTAGTGATTGTTGAGTCACCAGCGAAAGCGAAAACCATTGAGAAATTTTTAGGAAAAGATTTTAAAGTAGAGTCTAGTTTCGGGCATATATCCGATTTACCTTCTAAAGAATTGGGAGTTAATGTAGAGGGTGATTTTAAACCGAAGTATGAGGTTTCCAAAGATAAAAAGGCCATTGTAAAAAAACTAAAAGACTTAGCTAAAAACGCAGAGTGGGTTTGGTTAGCAAGTGATGAGGATCGAGAAGGAGAGGCTATTGCATGGCACTTGGCAGAAACTTTAAAGTTGGATAAAGAAAAGACAAAACGTATTGTTTTTCATGAAATTACAAAGGCAGCTATTCAAAAAGCGATTGAAAATCCAAGAGGTATTGATTACGATTTGGTTGATGCACAACAAGCCCGTCGTGTATTAGATAGAATTGTTGGTTACGAACTTTCTCCGGTGCTTTGGAGAAAAGTAAAAGGAGGCTTGTCGGCAGGTAGAGTTCAATCTGTTTCGGTAAGGCTAATTGTTGAAAAAGAAAGGGAAATTCAAGGGTTTGCTCCAGTGGCTTCATATAGAGTTGATGCTGAATTTTCTAATGAAGATGGGCAAACTTTTAAAGCAAAGCTTCCAAAGAACTTCTCGACTAAAGAAGAAGCTCAAAGTTTTTTAGAAAAGAATAGTGCTGCGAGCTTTAAGGTTTCAGGTTTAGAAAAAAAGCCGGCAAAAAAATCACCGGCAGCACCATTTACAACATCTACATTACAGCAAGAAGCATCGCGTAAATTATACTTTTCAGTAAGTAAAACGATGACGATGGCACAGCGCCTGTATGAAGCAGGTTTAATTACTTATATGAGAACGGATAGTGTTAACCTGTCTGACGAAGCACGACAAGGAGCACAGGCAGAAATTGAAAGTGCTTTTGGTTCAAAATATAGCAAACCAAGAAATTATAAAGGAAAAACAAAAGGCGCTCAAGACGCGCATGAGGCTATTCGCCCTACAAATTTTTCAACACATTCGGTTGATATCGATAGAGATCAAGCACGTTTGTATGACTTAATTTGGAAACGTGCCATTGCATCACAAATGAGTGAAGCAGAATTAGAACGTACTAATGTAAAAGTGAGTGCGTCTACACATAATGAAACCTTTACAGCAAACGGAGAAGTTATCACTTTTGATGGCTTTTTAAAAGTGTATTTAGAAGGAACAGACGATGAAGATGTTGAGCAAGAAGGCATGTTGCCAGCCATGAAAACTAATGAGGCACTTCTTAATAATTATATCTCAGCAACAGAACGTTATACGCGTCCCCCAGCAAGATATACGGAAGCTTCACTTGTTAAGAAGTTAGAAGAATTGGGTATTGGACGTCCGTCAACATATGCACCAACTATTTCAACCATACAGAACAGAAATTATGTAGAAAAAGGTACTGTAGAAGGTGTTGAAAGAAGCTATACACAATTAAGACTTCAAAATGGCCATGTAAATGATAAAACATTAACTGAAAAAGTAGGTTCAGATAAAGGAAAATTAGTACCAACTGATATTGGTATGATTGTAACCGACTTTTTAGTAAATCATTTCGAAACTATATTAGATTATAATTTTACGGCTAAAGTTGAAGCGGATTTTGATGAGATAGCAGAAGGGAATGAAGACTGGACTAAAATGATGAAATCATTTTATAAAAATTTTCATCCAAAAGTAGAAGATGTAAAAGAAAATGCAGAAAGAGAATCTGGTGAACGTATTTTAGGAACCGATCCAAAATCCGGAAAACAAGTAAGTGTGCGCTTAGGTAGGTTTGGGCCCATGGTACAAATTGGTACTGTTGATGATGAAGAAAAGCCGCAATTTGCTAGTTTAAGTCCAGACCAGCAATTAACGACTATTACTTACGAAGAGGCCATGGATTTATTTCAGCTTCCAAAAAGTTTAGGAACTTATGAAGGTGAAGATATTGTGGTAAATAATGGTCGTTTTGGCCCTTACGTTAAGTTTGGAGCTTCGTTTGTTTCGTTGCCAAAAGGAGTGGACCCTTTAAGTGTAGAGATTGATGATGCGATTGTTTTAATTAAAGAAAAGCAAAAAGCAGACGCTCCAATATATATGTATAAAGAGTTGCCAGTACAAAAAGGAAAAGGGCGTTTTGGACCATTTATTAAATGGAACAATATGTTTATTAACGTAAACAAAAAATACGATTGGGATCATTTATCCGATGCCGATATTGTCGAATTAATTGAGACAAAAATTCAAAAGGAAATAGATAAGGTTATCCATAATTGGGAAGAAGAAGGTATTCGTGTTGAAAAAGCACGTTGGGGCAGACATAACGTTTTAAAAGGAAAAATAAAAGTAGAACTTGCTAAAACGGTTGATGTTTCAGAAATGACTTTAGACGAAGCAAAAGCCATTATTGAAGCTAATGCTCCAAAGAAAAAAGCAACTAAGAAAAAAGCGTCAGCAAAAAAGAAGAAGTAGAGAATGATATAAGTTGTTTAATGTTTTACATTGAGCTGATTAATGATGGCGAATGGTATTTAACAAATAAAAAAAGAGAAGAATCATCAAATGAATTTTAATTTTTTATCTCCTGTTTCAGATTTAGTTTTGGCTCATAACGAGTTGCTTTCAACGCAAGTCCTAGGAAGAAAATTAAAAATCCACTCCTTGCAAAATGGCATTCCAGATTTAGATGATGTTGATATTGCTATTTTAGGTGTTTTAGAAAATAGAAATGATGTTAATTATATAGGAGAGGAATTTCAATTAGATGAAATCCGAAAATCCTTATATGGTCTTTTTCCCGGAAGCTGGAATACTACGATTGCAGATTTAGGCGATATTAATAAAGGAGAGAGCGTTGAAGATACTTATTTTGCGTTAAAAACAACCATAAGTATTTTAGTGAAAAAGAATATTATACCAATTATATTAGGTGGCACACAAGACCTTACTTATGCAAATTATAGGGCTTATGATAATTTAGCACCTATGGTTAATATTGTAAACGTAGATAGTAAGTTTGATTTAGGCGACTCCACCAAGCCAATAAAAAATAATAGTTTTGTAGGTAAGGTCATTTTAGATCAACCTTATAATCTTTTTAATTATGCAACCATAGGGTATCAAACTTATTTCAATTCGCAAGAAGAGATAGATTTGATGGATAGTCTTTATTTCGAATCCTATAGGCTCGGACAAGTATCTAATGATATTGCTCTTGTTGAGCCTGTATTAAGAGATGCTAATATTGTTAGTATAGATTTAACTTCAGTGAAAGGTGCAGAGGTTAGTTTAAATCAAAAATATTCACCTAATGGGTTAGATGGAAAGGAGATTTGTGCTATTTCACGTTATGCTGGTATTAGTAATAAAGTCACTTCTTTTGGAATATATGAGTATAAACCATCTAAGGATGATGAAATGACATCCGTGTTAGTCTCTCAGATAATTTGGTATTTTATCGAAGGGGTTAATTATAGAGTAAATGATGATGATTTTTCAGAAGATAAAAACTATCAAAAGTTTATTACTTTAGTGGACTCTCAGGAGTTAGTGTTTTACAAGAGTAATAAAACAGGTCGATGGTGGATTGAAATTCCTTTTTTAGCCGAAGTAAATAATAAATTGAAAAGACATACGTTATTACCTTGCATGCATGAGGATTACTTAGATGCTTGTAATAATAAATTACCAGATCGTTGGTATAAGGCATTTCAAAAGAATTGTGTTTAGTGTTGATAAAGGGGGTGAAATGTTTATTTCATCGGTAAAATGTTATTTTTTTACGATGAAATGTATTTTTTTTATCGAAAAAGTTGTTTTTTTAAAAATATATAAATATGTTTACGCTCTCAAAAATGAAGCTAAAACTAATTAACCTCGAGTTTTCTATGGATATGAAGAAGTTTATATTATTAACCGCAGTAATAACAGTACTAGCTAGTTGTGGCTCTAAAGATAGAGGCGAACTAGTAGGTGTACAAGGAAAAAAATGGCACCCGGAAAAACCTTACGGAATGCAACTAATTCCTGGAGGAGCGTTTATTATGGGTAAGGCAGATGATGATCTTGCAGGTGTACATGATGCACCAGCAAAAACAGCTACTGTAAGAGCCTTTTATATGGACGAAACAGAAATAACAAATAGCGAATATCGCCAATTTGTTAATTGGGTAAGAGACTCAATAGTTAGAATGAAACTTGCTGTACTAGCTGATGAAGTTGGTAAGGTTCCAGATGACGGAGGTATTGGTGAGTATGCATTTAAAGATGCAGATACGGCTAATATGTCTGTTTACGAAAAGTATATGTTCGAAAACTATACAGGTTTAGGACCAACAGGGTATGAAGGAAGGAAAATTAATCATGATGTCGATTTAGTTTTTGATACAGCAGATTATCCTGATGAGTATTATACCGAAGTCATGGATACGATGTATCTTCCAATAGAAGAATCTTATAATGGTCAACGTACTTGGGATGTGAAAAAATTTAAGTTCCAATACAGTTATATGGATATTCGAGAAGCAGCCAGAAATAGAGGTGTAAAACGTAAAAATGCTATTATAAAAGAAGAAATTGAAGTGTACCCGGATACGACTGTTTGGATTAGAGATTTCGCTTATTCTTATAATGAGCCTATGCATAACGATTATTTTTGGCATGATGCTTATAGTAACTATCCAGTAGTTGGTGTTACTTGGCAACAAGCTAAAGCATTTTGTGAATGGAGAACCATTAATAAAAATGCTTACCAAAAATCTAAGAAAGGATCGGCAATGGTGAATAGATTCAGATTACCATCTGAAGCAGAATGGGAGTATGCAGCCAGAGGCGGTCTTCAAGCAGCAACTTACCCATGGGGTGGACCTTACACTAAGAGTGACAGAGGTTGTTTTATGGCGAACTTTAAGCCTGTAAGAGGGGATTATGCGGCAGATCAGGCGTTATATACAGTAGAAGCTAAGTCTTATGAGCCTAATGATTATAATTTATACAATATGGCGGGTAATGTATCTGAATGGGTAAATGCATCTTATGATCCTTCATCTTATGCATATACATCAACAATCAACCCTAGTGTAAATGATAGAGATAATAAGCGTAAAATTGTAAGAGGAGGTTCATGGAAAGATGTGGCGTACTTTTTACAAGTGAGCTCTAGAGATTATGAATATGCAGATTCAGCAAGAAGTTATATTGGATTTAGAACAGTACAAGATTACATGGGGACACAGGTAACTAAGAATTCTAATAAAAAATAAGAATCAAATCAAAACAATAATAAATACTATTAATTAACCTACTTAAGTATTCATACTTAAAATTAAAAACCGAAAATTATGGCAAAGTCAAAAGCAAGTAAAAAATTCATGAATATGGCTTATGGATTAGGAGCAGCAATTGTAATCGTTGGTGCACTATTCAAAATTATTCACTTTGAAATAGGACCTTTAACAGGTAACGTTATGTTAACTATTGGTCTTGTAACCGAAGCAATTATTTTTGCACTATCTGCATTCGAACCAGTTGATGAAGAATTAGATTGGTCTTTAGTATATCCAGAGTTAGCTGGGGGACAAAATGGGAATAAAGAGAAAGAAAGCCCACAAGGCATGTTAGCTAATAAATTAGATGAGTTATTAAAAGACGCTAAAATAGATGGTGAATTAATGGTGAGTTTAGGAGAAAGCATTAGAAGCTTTGAAGGAGCAGCAAGAAATATGTCTTCTACAGTTGATTCTGTTGAAGCAACTAAGAAGTATGGTGAAGAATTATCATTAGCAGCAGCTCAAATGGAATCATTAAATAGCCTTTATAAAGTACAATTGGAAAGTGTTAATAAACAAGCTTCAATTAATGAAGAGTCTATTGAAAATGCATCTAAATTAAAAGAGCAAATGCAATCATTAGCATCAAATTTATCTTCATTAAATGGTGTATACGGCGGTATGTTGTCTGCTATGAGTAAAGACTAATTAGGGGTTAATCCCATTTTATTAATTAACCAAAACCTAATTAGACATGGCAGCAGGAAATTTATCACCAAGACAGAAAATGATTAATCTGATGTATTTAATATTTATAGCGATGCTCGCTTTAAATATGTCGAAAGAAGTACTTTCTGCATTCGGATTAATGAACGAGAGACTCGTAGAGTCTAATAAATCGGCAAAAGAACGTAACCACAGTTTTGTTGAAAACTTAAAGCTTAAAGCTGAAGAACAACCAGAGAAATACGAGCCTTTAAAAGCAAAAGGAGAGACATTAGATAAATTGGCAACCGATTTTGATAAGTATCTTGAAGAATTAAAAAGTAAAATGACAGCAACGGTTGATGATCCTACTGATTATGAAATCATGGATAAGGGTGATTACCTTGACCAAAATTTCTTTAAAGGGGATAAACTTAAACCAGAAGGAGAAGAGTTTTTAAACCAAATTAACACGTTTAGAGAAGGTGTTGTTGGTTTGCTTAAAGACGAAAAAGGGATGGAAGAGATCGTTAAAGACGTTAAAGATAAGTTTAATACAGACCCTGTTAAAAGAGCAGCAGGAACTGTTGATTGGTTAGATCATAACTATAAAGGATTTCCTTTAGTAGCATCATTAACTAAAATGACACAGCTTCAGGCAGATATTAAAACAACCGAATCTGAGGTGTTGTCTACTATGATGCAGGATACTCAAGCAGTTCAGTTATCTATGACAAATTATACTACGTTATTAGAAACATCTAAATCGGCTTATTTTAACGGTGAGCAATTTGATGGACAACTTGTGTTAGGTCGTAAAGATTCTTCTACTAAACCAAATAAAGTAGAATTAACTTTAGATGGTAGACCACTTAGAGAAGATCAATATGCTATTGAAGATGGAAAAGTAAAACTTAAAATCAGCACTGGCGGCGTAGGTGAGCATAGAATTAAAGGAGATTTAATCTTTTTAGAAGATGGTGTTGAAACCAAAGTTCCTGTTGATCAATCATTTGCAACAGTTTCAAAGCCAAACGCAGCAACAATTTCTGCAGATAAAATGAATGTAGTATATCGTGGTGTTAAAAACCCTATGACTATTTCATTTGCAGGTGTACCTGATAATAAAGTATCGGCAAGCGCGCAAGGTTTATCAAGAGCTGGAGGTAGTAAATATGTAATGGATGCTACCAGAATTAAAGGTAGAGAAGTAACAATTAATGTTACTGGTACGTTACCAGATGGAAAAAAAGTAAGTGACAGAGCTAAATTCAGAATTAAAGATTTACCAAAACCAACGGGAACTGTTAGAGGAGAAGACGGTGCTATAAAAATGCAAAAGAATGCTCTTAAAATATCTACTATTGGAGCGAAGTTTGATGATTTCGATTTTGAATTGCCATTACGAGTTACTGGATTTAAATTTAAAGTTCCAGGACAACCAACAATAACGGTTAGAGGAAACAAGTTAGATAAAAGAGCGCAGGCTGCTTTGCTTAAAGCAAAACGTGGATCTGGAGTTCAAATATTTGATGTTGAAGCGAAGGCCAAAGGTGTTAGCGTGATACTTAAAAAAGTATCTCCTGTTTTTGTTGAGTTAACAAATTAGAATTAACCTTCATGGTTAAAATGGATAAATTAGGATGAGAAATATCCATAACAAAAGTTAGAAAATAAACCCTAAAGTTGTTATGGATATTACTACCTATGTACTGAGAACCTGTCTTGAGCGGAGTCGAAAGACTCAGCATAAACTAAAGTCGAAGTATAACTTTTGAGAAATAATAAATGTAAGCACATGAAACATCCATAACGAAAGTTAGAAAATCAACTTTAAAGTTATTATGGATATTACATGTGACCATTGAGAAACAATAAAAATAAGCACATGAAATTAAAAAGTTTTTTATTAACCGTTACAGCTGTTTTTACAGTGTCGGGTATGTTTGCTCAAGCAAATATATTAAACGCTAAGAGCCCTGAGGAGATTGGAGTAAGAACAGAGGCACAAAAGGAAGTTGACAATGATAAGCCTTTAGAATATGGTTATGTGGATGACAGGGATATTCTGTTTTCTAAAATGGTATGGGAAAAGATTATTCTTGATGAGCGTTCAAATTTTCCGTTATACTATCCAACCGATACGAATAATATTGGTAACGATAGACGGTCGTTATATCATGTACTTATGAAGAACATTGAAAACGGAAGAATAAAAAACATATATGACGACTCTTATTTTACAGCAAAGCGAACTTTAAAAGACATTGAAGCAGCTTTAGTTAAAGTTGATACTACCGAATTAGGTATTGAGCAAATAAATGCAGGAGAAGAGTTGTCTGCTGAGTATATTAATAGAAGAGATATCACTGCAGCAGATATTAAAGAGTATCATATTAAAGGACTTTGGTATTTTGATAAGCGTCAGTCTGAAATGAAATACAGGTTACTAGGTATAGCACCTGTTGCTCCAGATGTGAATTTTATTGATGAACCAGAGCCAGATTTAGTGCCTTTATTTTGGGTATTCTTCCCAGATGCCAGAGAGGTACTGCATGAAGCAAAAGCATTTAATAATGAAAATAGTTCTATTCCTTTTTCCTTCGATCATATTTTAAATGCCAGACGTTTTCACGGCTATATTTTTAAAGAAGAAAATGTTCAAGAGGATAGGTTAATATCTGAATATGTGTCGCAGAATGCTTTAATGCAGTTATTAGAATCCGAAAGGATTAAAGATAAAATCAGAGACTTTGAATTAGATATGTGGACTTATTAAGTCATAGTATTTATTAGAATATAGGAAACGCCCACTTAAAAAAGTGGGCGTTTTTATTTATACAGCATTTTGAAATTTATTATTCTTTACTCAAGATATCCTGTGGGAAGAACCCATTTTCTAATTGGTGACTGGTCGGAAGCAAATTAATTTTTATCAAAAGATTTATTTTTGGTGAGATTTACATCTACTTTTTATGAGGCAATGCTTTAGCATCAGTCGGTTACAGATAAATGCAAAAATTGTAAAAAGAAACTTTTTTAATTTTGCTATGTTTCCGACTAGACACTAATTATCTTCGTAGCGTTATGAAAGTAGATTATATCGTTGTAGGAATTGGGTTGGCAGGCATTAGTTTTTGTGAGCAATTAAAAACACATAATAAAACATTTGTAGTGTTTGATGATGCATCACAACTATCTTCTACTGTGGCAGGAGGCCTATATAACCCGATAGTGTTAAAACGCTTTACATCTGTTTGGAAAAGTAAAGAACAATTAGAAATAGCATTACCTCTCTATGGGCGTTTAGAAAAAGAGCTACAGATAAAATTAGATTATAAAATTCCTGTTTACCGTAAGTTCGCATCGCTTGAAGAACAAAATGATTGGTTTGCTGCTTCAGACAAGCCTATACTTTCAGAATATCTTTCAGAAGCAATCGTTAAAAATAAAAATGGTGCCATTGAAGCAAATTTTGGATTTGGTGAAGTTTTGGGTACTGGGAGAATAGATGTAAAAACAATGATTGAAGCTTATAAAGCAGATTTATTGAAGAAGAACTTATTGTTTGAAGACGCGTTTAACCATGATGCCGTTAAAATTGAAAGTAATACAATCCAATATCAAAATATAACAGCAACCCATATAGTGTTTTCTGAAGGATACGGTATTGTAAAAAACCCTTATTTTAATTATTTGCCACTAGTACCAGCAAAAGGAGAGTTGGTAACTATATACGCACCGGATTTAAAAATAAACTATGTTTTAAAAGCAGGTGTTTTTTTAATTCCGATGGGCAACGATTTATACATTGTAGGGGCCACTTATGAATGGAAAGACTTAAGTAATACTATTACTAAAAAAGCAAAAGAAGATCTCTTAAATAAGCTTACAAAGCTAATTAACTGCTCTTATAAAGTAGTGAATCAGGTTGCAGGAATTCGCCCTACAGTTAAAGATAGGCGCCCGTTAGTTGGACGTCATCAAAAACATAAAAACTTTTTTGTGCTTAATGGGTTAGGAACACGAGGTGTTATGATTGGTCCTTATGTAGCCAAACAGCTTTATAATTTTATTGAAAACAATATGCCTTTAGAAAAAGAAATTGATATTAATCGTTTTTCTTTTTAACCCAGATTAAGCGTGATATAGCTAAAATGACCTGAGTTCGAAGTAAACTATTTTTTAGCAAACGACTTATCGTAGCTCATAAAAAAGTTAATCCAAATATTTCTTGAAAGCCTTAAAATAATAGGCATAAACACAATCAGAGTGGCAATAATTGATATAAATACAATGTGTATGCTTGCATTAAAAACAAAAAATGAAATAACAAAAGCAGCCGTGGCAAATGCAATTCCAACCGGATAACTTACATACATAGAACCATAAAAAAAGGAAGGCTCTATTTTGTATTTAGTTTTACAATTGCTACAGTGTTCATGCATGCTTAAAGCCTGAGAAAGTATATAAGGGTTCTTATTTTTAAACATAGATTCTTCGTGGCACTTTGGGCAAGTACCTGTTAGAATACTATATAATTTTGTTCCTTTTTTAAACATATAATTTAATGTATTTTTGCAAGCGCAATAGAAAAAAGACTTCTTGGTTATAAATCGAGATTTCTA
Organism: Flavivirga spongiicola; assembly: GCF_030540825.1. NCBI lineage: Bacteria > Pseudomonadati > Bacteroidota > Flavobacteriia > Flavobacteriales > Flavobacteriaceae > Flavivirga > Flavivirga spongiicola. Next base: position 1,338,464 of record NZ_JAUOEO010000001.1, on the reverse strand, counting down.
TTAAAATGGCCTTTCTCGCGAAATCAAAGATGCACGAATACCATTTAAATAGAGATTAATGAGTAAATCAGAAATCTAGAGCAAAAATAAGTTTTTAATAATAAAAGCGCTAAAATATAAGTTACATTTCTATGATGAACATTCATAATTTATCGATTTCATTTCAAGGTGAATACCTGTTTGAAGATATTACATTTAAACTAGGTAATGGGGATAGAATAGGTCTTATTGGGAAAAATGGAGCAGGTAAATCTACGATGCTCAAAATTTTATCAAAGGAGATGGAACCCGATACAGGACAAATTGCTGCCGATAAAGAACTGAAAATTGGGTTTTTAAAACAAGACATTGATTTTGTTTTAGGGAGAACGGTACTTGAAGAGGCTTACGAAGCTTTTACTGAGATCAAAGTGTTGGAAGCGAAAATGGAAGGGATTAATACCCAATTGGCAGAACGTACGGATTACGAAAGTAAAGACTATAACCAATTGATGATTGATATTAATGAGCTTCAACATCAATATGAAATTTTAGGTGGTTATAACTATCAAGGTGATACTGAGAAAATTCTTCAAGGGTTAGGGTTTAAACGACCAGATTTTAATAAGCTCACCGATACCTTTTCTGGTGGATGGCGGATGCGAATAGAACTGGCTAAATTACTTCTTCAAAATAATGATATCCTTTTATTAGATGAGCCTACTAACCATTTAGATATAGAATCTATTATCTGGTTAGAAGGATTTTTAAAAAACTATCCAGGGGCCGTAGTTATTGTATCGCATGATAAAATGTTTTTAGATAATGTTACTAATAGAACCATTGAGATTTCTTTAGGCAGAATTTATGATTATCCGAAGCCTTATACGAAGTATTTAGTATTACGGGAAGAGTTAAGAACGCAACAACTAGCGTCTCAGAAAAACCAGCAAAAACAGATTGAACAAACAGAAAAGCTTATAGAGAAGTTTCGTGCTAAAGCATCAAAAGCAACCATGGCGCAATCGCTTATTAAAAAGCTTGATAAAATTGATAGGATTGAAGTTGATGCTGATGATAGTAGTGTGATGACACTTAATTTCCCAGTGTCTATAACACCTGGAAAGGTAGTAGTGGAAACCGAAAATGTCTCAAAAAACTATGGAAATAATCAGGTTTTAAAAAATATTGATTTACTTATAGAGCGTGATAGTAAAACAGCATTTGTTGGACAAAATGGACAAGGAAAATCAACTTTAGCTAAGATCATAGTTGGAGATATAAAACATGACGGGCATTTAAAATTGGGGCACAATGTGCAAATAGGATATTTTGCTCAAAATCAAGCAGAATATTTAAATGGTAGTAAGACGGTTTTAGACACGATGATCGATGCTGCTAACGAAACCAATAGGAGTAAAGTACGTGATATTCTAGGATCCTTTTTATTTCGTGGTGATGAGGTTGAAAAATATGTACGTGTACTTTCCGGAGGAGAACGAAATCGTTTAGCATTGGCAAAATTAATGTTGCAACCATTCAATGTTTTAATAATGGATGAGCCTACAAACCACTTAGATATAAAGTCTAAAAATGTGCTGAAGGAGGCTTTAAAACGATTTGAAGGAACTTTAATTTTGGTGTCTCATGACAGGGATTTTCTTCAAGGCTTAACCAATCTGGTGTACGAGTTTAAAGATCATAAAATAAAAGAGTATTTAGGCGATATAGATTATTATTTAGAACAGCGTAAAGTTGAAAGCCTTCGCGATGTTGAGAAGCGAACCGTTGTGAAGGATGTGCCTAAAGAAAAGAATCACCAATCATATGAAGATCAAAAAAAGTTAAAGTCTTTAAATAATAGATTGAGTAATGTTGAGGCACAAATCAATCAGTTAGAGCGTGATATAAAAACTATTGATTTAGAGCTTGAAACTAATTATGAAACAGTGACCTCAAAGGCGAATTTTTTCGATAATTATCAAAAAATGAAAACTGATTTGCAAGGCTTTATGGAGAAATGGGAAGGCATTCAGCTGGAAATTGAGCAGTTTAATGAGTAGTATTTGTTAAAATTTAATGCATTTCGTCGAATAAAATAGTTTTTCGTCGATACATTACTTAATTTCGTTAGTAGATTAATCCCCTAATTTACACGAAACATGAAGACTTTAAAACTTTTAGCAATAAGCTTTTTTGTAACGGCTTATTCATTTGCTAATATTTCTTCTACCGAAAAAGATGCACTAATTGCTTTATATAATGCAACCAAGGGCCCTGAGTGGAATGCTACTTGGGATTTAAATACCACTATCGATACATGGTATGGTATTAAAGTAGAAAATAATAAGGTCGTTGAAATTAACTTACAATTTAATAATCTTCAAGGAGAGTTACCACAAGAAATAGGGAACTTAACTCATGTGAAGAAAATTAATTTAGGCTTTAATAAATTAACAGGAAAGCTACCATTGACTCTAAAAAATTTAAAAGAATTAACATCTTTAGAATTATTTATGAATAATTTTGAAGGAGATATTCCATCAGAATTAGGTGAGTTAAAAAAATTGGAGGCGTTAAAACTTTATAGTAATAAATTTGCTGGCAATATTCCTAATTCACTAATGAGCTTAACTAATTTAAAAGAACTTTTATTAGGAAGTAACTATTTAACAGGTAACATTCCAAAAGAGATATACGCTTTGTCAAAACTACAAAAGTTAAGTCTTATGGATAATAAAATGGATGGTGAGATTCCTGTTGAAATAGCACAATTAGCAAACTTAGAAGAGCTATTATTGTCTACAAACCAATTTACAGGTGATGTACCAATGGAGTTAATGAACTTAACTAAGTTAAATACTATGATGGTGAGTGATAATAATTTAAATGAAGAATATATTAGTGTTTCTGGTAAAAACCCTCCCAGTTTAATGCATTTACAGATGCAAAACTCTACAGCTACTATGGATCTTGAAAAAGAATAATTATATTTTATAAATTTTAACTTAGAAAGCCGACATAATTATGTCGGCTTTTTTAATTTTATATAATTATGTTAGAACAATTTTTTACTTGCCCATATTGTTGGGAAAGGATTTCTGTATTGATTGATAATTCTATCTCTAAACAATCCTATATTGAAGATTGTGAGGTGTGCTGTAATCCCATTCTAGTATCCATTCAATTTTTAAATTCGGAATTAATAGATTTTCAGGCTAGTAGCATTGAACAATAATATTTTCTAATTTTATTCTTGTAGAAACATAAAAAGGATTGTATATTTGCAGTCCGAAATAATTTGGTCGGCATTATGAACCGAAAGTTAAAAGCTAAGTAAATTATTTTAAAATGATATCGCGGGATAGAGCAGTAGGTAGCTCGTCGGGCTCATAACCCGAAGGTCACTGGTTCGAGTCCAGTTCCCGCTACAAAGTAAGAGTAATCAGAAATGGTTACTCTTTTTTTATGCTGTAAACTCAAGGTTTACATAATTACTTCAGAAATATAAATCTGTTAAACCTTTAAAAAAAGGTAAACAATTAGGTGTACCATATTCCTTTCTAGGTGTACCATTTTTAAAAACATAAAACTATGAATATCAATAAAATGACTATACTTTTTCTTTTGCATAAACATAAAGTAAATAAAAAGGGAAAGTGTCCTATTAGATGTAGGATTACCTATTTAAAAAAACGTAAAGAATTCTCATTAGGTCTATTCTTAAATCCAGATTATTGGAGCAGTAAACAACAGAAAGCAAAACCACCAAATCCAGATAATAATTACATCAATACACAATTAAGCCTTATTAGTCAAAAGATTAATGAGGCTTTTTTATTTCTACAAGTTAGCAATGAAACGTTTGATGTAGATGATGTTTATTTGAAGTATAAAGGAGAGAATATAAAGACTCATAAGACGCTTTTAGAGGTGTTTAAATTGCATAATGAACGCATGAATAAGTTAGTGGGTATAGAATACACAAACTCTACTTACAGGAAGTTTATTGAAGCTAAAAAACATACAACTAATTTCATTAAACATCAGTATAATAAAAATGATATTTTACTAGAATCTATTAAAATGAATTTTCTTAGAGATTTTGATTTCTATTTAAAATCTGAGTTTGGGCATAAGCAGATAACTATTAATAAAAGCATACAGAGAGTACGTAAGATTGTAAAGTTGGCATTAGCAGAAGGTTGGTTGGAGAAAGACCCTTTTATATTATATAAACCTAAGCGTTATGAAATTAGGGTTGTATTCTTGACTAAAGAAGAATTGAAAGATTTAGAAGATTATCAATTTGCTCAAAGTAGGCTGTCACAAGTAAGAGATATGTTTGTGTTTTGTTGTTATACAGGGTTGGCTTATGCTGAAATGAGTAATTTATCCCGAGAGCATCTAATAAAAGGATTTGATGGTAATACCTGGATAAAAATGTATAGAAAAAAGACTAATACAACCGTTTCTGTTCCTCTATTGGATAAGGCTAATGAGGTTCTAATGAAGTATTGTCAAAATGATCGTCTATTGCCAGTAATTACAAATCAAAAATTTAATTCTTATTTAAAGGAAATTGCAGTTATTGTAGGGATAAATAAGAGATTAACTCATCATATAGCAAGAAAGACCTTTGCAACTACTGTATTGCTTTACAATGATGTGCCTATGGAAATTGTTTCTGAATTACTTGGACATTCCAAAATGCAAATTACACAACGTCACTATGCTAAGGTTGTTCAAAAGAGTGTAAGTGACTTAACGAAACTTTTAAACAAAAAACTTAACAATTAGTAAAGAGTTTTAATGTGTAGATAAAAAAGGTAATACATTTTTTCCTATCTTTAAATTCTCCCTTATATAATTAATAGTTAAAAGTTCACTCTCCAGAATGAGCTAAATTTTGTTGTAAATTTTAATTATTAAATCATGAGTAAACCGTCCAAAACAAAAGTGTACAATTATGTTAAAGAAAGAATAGGAGATTATGCAAATTTTCCAGCATCAAAAATCAAAGAATCATATGAGCTGACCAAGCATCCATTAAAAATGGATACACCTAAAATCAACTTCATGTCTTTATCCTTAAGAGGTTATGTGAAAAAGCATGATAGTTCAAAAACCGTTTTAGCTAAAGAAGTTAAAAAGGCTAAAACTGTATTAAATTTATGTAAACTAATTAACAAAAAGATTAATGGATAATATTTCTTATCATTCTTCTAGACGAATACTCCTACTCCTTCTTTTCAACTTTATTATTTGTTTAGCTTTTTCTCAAAATAGCAGTAATACCGCTAGTACTAAAAAGAGTTGGTTTAAAGAGAATGTAAGCATTAGAAAAACATTCGATGGTTCAAAGAATGAAAAAAAACCAGCTACGCTTAGTCTATTTGAAAACCACAAAAATAGAAATGACTTCATTAACGTTGATATCGCCGTAAAATTGATTGAATTTGAACCACTCAAGAATAGTGGTTCAATACTCACTTTATTCCCAGTAGTAGAATGGCACAAATCCTCTAATGATGATGCTAAAAAGGATAATTTAAGCATAGGATTAAATGGTGAATATTATTTTGGTAAAGATTGGAATGTAAAACCTTACCTATTATCAAATTTTGTTTTTAAGCGAAATTTAATGGAGTCTGTAAATGAAATTAAGTATGTAGCACAGATGTCTTTTTTTAGCTTATCTAAAAATGCACCTGGATATCCTTGGAGATTTAATAATAAAGATTCAGATTATAGAGGAATGTATTATCCTTATATTGGTTTTGAATATTACGAAGTTCCTAACCTAATAATAGATGGACAACGTGAAGTGTTTTCCACTTATTTCATAAGATTGTTTCTGGAATATTGGTGGTCGCCTAGAACCTTGCAAACTATTTTCAACGGAACATTTAGAAATGTATTTGGTAACGATAATTTAGTTAAGAATGACTTACCAATTTTTGATGTTTCACTAAACTATTATCCAGGTAAACAAGAACATGTAAGTATAGGACTTAATTATAAAAACGGTTATGATCCTGGGGCAAAATTTGTTCAGGTGGATGTAACCTCTCTTAATTTAAATATCAATTTTTGATGAAGGACTTATCAAAAGATATTGTTTCATTATTCTTACTAGTTACTGTTCTTTTATTTTCTAGTTGTTCCAAGAAAGAAAATAAATTCAAAATAGAATCGTCAGGATATCTCACTAAAGAACTTAAACAGTTTGATGAGGTATATTCGAAACAATACGGGCAATTTTGGTTAAGTAGTTTTAATCCAACTGATAAAAAGTTAGAATTATCTTTCGGAAGAGATGATGATTATAAAAAAATCATCTCAATTGATTCAATTGAAGATTTTGATGCTTACGAGTTATTCCCGTTTGAGCGTGGGTATGCTTTTTTATTGCAAGAGGAATTCTATAACATAGAGAGATTAAATACAAAATCAATTACGAGTATTGATAGCATTGGGAATAAGCAATTTTCCATTAAAACTTCATATTTTAATAATCTCTTCAAGCAAAAGTATTCAAATAAGTATGGGTATGGTGTGACGCATGGTTTTAACCAAAACACAAATAATCAAGAAGCCATTTTATTTAGCACTAACAAAGTATTAGATACAATTTCCTTGAAAGGCTATAATTATGTTTCAGATATATTTTTAGGAAAATCTCAATCTATATGGATTTTTGATTCCGAAAATTTCACCTATTTAAGCACTAATGGCTCTCATATTAGAAATACTATCTCTAATAATATTTTAACCCTTGGACAGCATTTTGAATTTCAAATAGTGGGTAATTGCTTAGTATTCACCCATGGATTTGAAAATCAAGGTCTTTATATATTATATCCAAATGGAAAATTTGAAAATTTATTTGCAAATAAAAATATTCAAGTTTTAACTGATAAAAAAAGGGAGTCTTTTTGGGTTTCAGAACAAGCAGATACTATTGTTTCTAACAAAGCTTTTAATGATAAACTGCACTTTTTTTTATTTGAAAATGATACCATTATTAATTCTAAAAGTATAGAATCGGGCCTAAATATTAATAGAATATACAGAGGAAGTAGTCCAAGCGAATTATGGATAGCAACAAATTCTAAATCTGGAATTGTTAAGGGTGGGGATAATCAATATTCCCATAACAAACTTTATTCTTTAGATAATGGAGAAATAGAGTTAATTGATGATACAGTATTGCATAAAAAAGAGGATTTTGAAGCTCTTTTTCCAATTGGACCAACAAAAGCAGTTTCTACATATTCTAATAATGACACTTATATCATCAATAAAAAAGATAAATCAATATTTAAAATTCAGCATGACATTTACCCTAAAGATTCTATTTCGTCCACGGAAGGTGGATATTATTACGATTCTATAGCCTTTGATAAAATCAGCGATTCAGTTTTAAGCCTGAATAATATTAATGGATTCTCTTTTTTTAATTTTAATGGTGATACATTAAATAAAATCAGTTTTGGCATTAATAACACCTTAAAAAACAATTATTTGTATTCTAACTTTATAAATGACGCTGATAAATACGGAGAAGATTCAAATATTAAAAATTACTATATAAATGAAACGATGGATTTTGGAATCATTAATATTCATAACAAAGTCAATAATACTTGGAGTTTATATTCATTGAATCAATTAGACACTGAAATAAATAATATCAATGAAAAAAGTTTTGAATTTAGTATTAACAATTTTGATAGCCTTCCGAATCCAATAGAATTTAAATATGGTATTTATAGAAATGGAGATAAGATCGGTGGAAATTCAGATTCACTTGAGGCATTTAAAATTGGGGACAACCTTTTTAAGGTTAATTATGCCTTTTATAATGATGAGAAAATTGAATCAGACAAAGCCTATGATTTCTATCTAACCTTGAGCACAAAAGAATCTAAAGCTTTTGTGAGTATTAAAGATAAAATGTTTACAAAACCTTTCTTTAAGGCTAACGAAGGAAAAACTATATTGCTTTTACTAGGGTTATTATTATTGTCAATCCTAATAATTAAATTAAATCTTCTACCTAGCATAGTTAAGCGATATTCGCCTTTAATTGTATTTGTAACCTCTGGTTTTTTTACATCTTATGGAGATGGCCTCATTGAAGAGTTTTCTAAACATTTCGATTCTACTACTTTCATTTTAGGGTCAATTACTTTGTTGGTAGCGTCTGTTTTTTCTGGTTTTATCTCACCATATATGTACAGGCAATTACAAAGTGTAACACCTTTTGATTTATTAAACTCATTTTTAAAAACTATTCCAGCATTTAAAAAGCGTTATTTTAAGGAACATATTGAGAGCATTAATTTTGATAAGGAAGTTAATAGTGTAAATGACATAAAGGATGAGTCTTATGTACCTATTCCGGCAAGATTTAGAATTAATGGAAACGCTTCAATTGAGTCTGCTCCTGTAGATAAGCTGCTAGAATTAACAACTAATGCTAAACATAGGGAAGCACCACATATACTAATTAAAGCCCCTGGAGGTCAAGGTAAGTCAGCGTTATTACGGGCTTTTGTCAAAGCATATATAATTAAATACAATAATGATACTGCATTGCCAATTCCAATATATGTAAGTGGCGAACAACTAGAAAATGAGAGTGTGGAATCAATTATTAAGAATGCATTGGGAAGCTTAGTTGTTGAAGATTCATTTAAAAAAGAACTTTCCAGTGGCTCATTTATACTTTTCTTTGATGGGTTGTCTGAAGCAGGAATACCAAAAGGTGTTTTTGAAACCTTTGTAAAAGCAAGTAACGATATTGGGCGAAATACTTGTGTTATAGCCACCATTAGACCAAATAAGAAAATTGAAACTGAATTTAAAACCTCAAAGAATTATATTTTAATCGAGCCCCAAAGATTGAACGATAATAATGTTGAGATTTTTGTAAATAGCTATTTAAATCCAGACAAAAGGCTAAATAGAGAGTTATTGGATATCTGTAAAGATGAGGCTGGTGATTACCTTCCGATTTTGGTAAGACTTGCCGTAAATCTGGTCAATAAGTCCTATAAAAGCAATATTAGTAAGTCTTACAGCATTAATACCCTTTATAAAGATTTTGTAGAGTCTATGACGAAAACGGAGAATGGCGTAATTGATTCAAACTTGATTTCACTAAGTTTTGAAACATATTTTAACAAGGGAAAAAGAAACATTTATATTAACGATTCAAATAAAGAAAAAGTTGAATTTGGAATAAATTCTGGATTACTCGTGTCAGTGGCAAATGAGAGATTTGAAGACGTTAAAACTAGGCAGTATAGATTTCTACATGATACAATTCATACTTTTTTAGTGTCTTTAAGTATTTATGAAAAGTATGAAAATGGAGAGGAAGGATTCAAAAAATTAGAAGCTTTGTTTTACGATTTAGCTACACAAGATTATTATAGAGAAGACTCCTCTAGTTTATTCATTAGAGAAGGATCGGAGATTTATCAAATGAGTGTTCTGGAGTTTGAAGCAAAAGAGGTTAGTGACCTGCCTACTTTTTTCCAGAAGGACCTAAAATTAAAATGGCAAGAATACAAAGATTTTATAAGTGTCAATAGTATTAAGCAAATTGTGCCAGTAAAACTAAAAGATAGGTTCAAGTTTAAGGCAAATTCACCTGAAGATATGCATTTGGAAATATTAGAAGAAATCAAAGATGATTATCTATTGATTAGTGAGTATTTTCATAATTTCTCTGTACTTATTGATAGTTTGGATGGTGAATCGTTTGGTAGATAAGTTGATAGCTTAATATTATAATTGTATAAGCTTAAAAAAGGTTTCCATATTCAATTCCTTCGCTTCACAAATCTTGTATAAAGTTTTCACAGGTATCCTATAACCATCTTTTTGAAGAATCTTTCTAACAGTCTTTTCATCTATGTTATGCTCAATAGCAAAACTCCTATTGGACTTACTTATAGCTATCCATTCACTTGCAATGTAATTACATATTCTTTTGTTGATATCGACCATATACAACAAAGGAATAAGTTGTTATAGAAAATAATGCGGACTAAAGGACGCAATTCTGTCATTTTAATTATATTTGACAAACAATAAGTCTATCTATTAACCTAAAGTAAATAAAAATGAAAGATCAATTTTTAAAACCGATTCTAGCTATCCTTATGGGAACTCTATTATCAACTGGATGCAGCTCTGATAGTCCTTCAGATGATGATAACAATGCTAATTCCAAAATAGAAGGTGTTTGGAAGCCTATACAAGCCGAATTTGTAGATAATAATGGCACAACTATAACAGATAATTATAGTGCCTGTGAACAGACTGGAAGAACTACATTTTCAAACACTAGAAATTTTGCTCAAACGGGATATTACACAGTAACAGACTGTGAATTAGAATGGGATAATACAGGTAATTGGCAGATTGTCAATGATGATATCTTGAGGATTACAATAAATGGTCAATTTGATAACGGAACTATCGGAGATTACCTAATAACTGAGTTAACAGCAACCACACTTAAAATAGACGCAGATACAGATTCTAATTCAACAGAACAGGAAGTATATGTCTTTCAAAAAGTAAATTAGCTATGAATAAGAAGAGAAAAAGACCTGATGATTATAATAGTGCCTTTAAAGGAGAACATGGCCAAAATAATCTAAATGGCTGTATTTATGTAATTATTTTTGTATTAGTTCTATTAGGAATAAACCAAATATTTGAGTAGGTAGGGTAAGTAGTATTGCCAAACTTTTAAAATTCTAGAAAGCTCAAAAATATATATTTTATATTTTTTTTGAAGACGCTTTTTATCAAGTCTACGACCATACCCAAAGAACCACCCCGCTCTTATTTAACGATTGGGACTTACCCGGTGGGTACTTTCCATTTTGTTTAATCTTAAAATATAAAAAACTATGGCTACAATCGTAGATTACAGAGCCTGTCAATCAGAGGATGGGAAAGAATTTAATGCACTTGAAGTTCAAGGAGGTGTTGAAGCAGTAAAAAGTAAAGAAACAGGTAGAACTTATCTAACGGCAAGAAGAGCATCAGTGTCTTGTACATTTGATAAGGCAACGTGTGAAATTTTAAAAGGCACAGAACTACCAGGAGACATTAAAAAGGTCGAAGTAGAACCTTATGAATACCAGATTCCTGACAATGGAGAAGTAATCATGTTATCACATCGTTTTGAATACGTTGGAGAAGACGAAACCATCGTACAAGACCATGTTGTACAAGAAGAAGTGGTTATCTAATCACAATTTACTTCAAACAAGAATAAAGGAGCTTCAGAAATGAGGCTCTTTTTTTATTCAATAACATCTAACATTTTTAATTATAACAAATACATTATGAAATTACAGCAAGCACAAAGACATCAAGTAAAATTAAGGCTTGGATTATCAGGGGCATCAGGTTTCGGTAAAAGTTACTCAGCCCTGTTACTAGCCTATGGAATCACTAATGACTGGACAAAGATTGCCATTATCGATACAGAGTGCAAAAAACGGTCAATGTGAACCACAGAAAACGAAAATTTTTGAGCCACTTAAAAACTCATTCCACCTTAAGCTATAAAAGGAATTGCAATAGTTATTGCTATGCTCACTTTTATCCGCTGAAGGTGGTTCTCATTGACCATTCTATCCAGTATTGTAAAGTTTATGATTCTCATATGTAGCTTTTTAAGATTAAAAGAGAGAGTGTATCATTTTTTTTGTAAATTTAACAATCCCTATTTAATTGATTTTAGCTAAAAACTTTTATTAAAGTTATTGATATTTTATGCTAAATCTTCAAAAACCAGATTTAGGCTTAGTAGCTTTAAGTCTAAATTCTTCCACAGAGCTTTTCGATGGAAAAAAGGCAGTATCTGGTAGTCACCTACGCTGGACTTTTAATCCTGAGATGGGTTTTCCTAAAAATGGATTTACCATACAACGTTATCATATTAAAGTTACTTCAAATAGACTTGATTCAACACATTTGACTTCAGGTACTACTCCAACTTCTTTACTGGAGTGGGAAATAAAAATCAACTTACCCAAAAATAAAAGAGAGGCACTTTCCAGAATAAATGAGGTTTTAGTTTCCCAAGCTATAAAAGCAAAATATGATCAAGTTGCTGATGATTTACTAGATGTTATTGAGCGTTTGACAAATTCAGGAAATTCTGAAGAAATGTATAATGCCTTTTTGGATAGTGAGGATATTGCAGAAAATGGATTGAAGGGTGGTCTTCGGGTAATGGATGTGTTAATGGCTGCCAGTGTTGATCCATATATCGCCAGAATGTTGGGGTTATACATAATAGATACTGAAGCTGATCCCTTAAATAAATATTTATATCTAGTTCAAGGGCATTGGAAAAATATGATGTTCGCTTCATTAACTACCACCTTTGAAAATTACGATATACGCCAAGGTGTCATTCCGTTACAATTTCAAGGATTAAAAGTAGTTCCTAATCTAAGAACTTTAGGAGTCTCTTTAAATGAAAATAATGATTTGTATAGGTCTCACCTGTTGGTTAAAGGCAACTTAAATCCAGGATTTTTGATTGAATTCGAATATCCTGTCGAGGAAGTGACCATCGAGTATGAATTAGGCAATTCTTCAGGTAATTGGCAATTAACAACTCTTGGAGAACGCTTATCATACGACGACGACAGTAAACACCTTCGAATTACAAGACCAAGTTCTCCATTTCAAGTATTAAATTTTAAGAAAATACCTGGCGAAACTTTTCGAATTTACAAGATTACTTATCGAAGAAGGTTTGGCGCTATAGGTAATGTCCACAACATTATAATATTGGATCCTTCTTTTACCAAAACTTTACCAAAACCAATTATTAGTAAGCTAGTTAATGAGCAAATGCCTGCGATTCTAAATAATAATGGAGAAGTGAATAATAAAATTTCTCAAATAAAGTTAAGCACTTTAATTACTACTCCAAAGATTAGCGAGGTTTTAATACCAAAGGAATCTGATACTATTAAGGTACTGAAAGACTTAGACCAACTTAACAATCCTGTCCGAATTCAATTTAGTAGAACAACTTCTTCAAATAGTCGTACTGTGTTACCAACACAATTACAAAATATTAGTTCTCCTGCAATCTATAGGGATAATATCTCAGATCTAAGTTTGCCGAGCTTATTAGGCTATTGGCCCTTAAATGGTCATTTATCTAACATTAAAGATGGTATAAACGCAATTAAACTTGGCAATCCTAAATTTGTGAAATCAGATTCGGAAAATCAAACCTCACCTTATAATCTAAAATTAAATGGGAACCAAGCGTTGGTTTTGGAAAGTCAAAATCATCTAAAGGTATTAGGTGATAATTTCACCTTACAAGCCAAAGTTAAAATAAATAGTTTATGCCCCAATACAGCTACACTAATTGGAAATAGTAAGAGGAATGGTTTCTGGTGGGGGATTAAAAAAGAACCAGATGGTCGTTATAAAACACGCTTATGGATCAATGGCAACTTAGTTGAAGGTAATTTTTTAATCCCCACGAATCATACATTAGAACTATCTGTTGCCTATGACGGCAACCAAGTTGTTTTTCGTTATGGTGGTTTTCATTTTTTAAATTTTGATGATCCGGTCGAGGCTGACCTCGGTAAGGTAGGCATTCCTAGAAATGATGTGTTCATAGGTGCTGATGTTGCTATTAGCTCAAGGAACTTAAGTTCTACATTTATTGGAGAGATGTCAGAAATTAGTATATGGCAACAGGTTATTCATCCCTCTGAAAGTAAACATCTATTAAAAAAGGGAGCTGTTTATCTTCCTCAACAACAAGGTTTGGCTCAATTGATATTTTATGATCAAAAAACATACTTAACGTACGATGGAGCAGAACAAATAATTATAAATAAAACAAATCCTATGAAGGCCTTGTCTTCAAGGTTTTCAATTTTTGTATGGGCTAGGCCGAATGATATAATGGTTGAACCCTTTCCCACCTTACTAGGAAATGATTATCAAAATGGTTTTTGGCTAGGCTTAGCTAAATCTGGTAATCAGTTTCATTTGAGGTTTTGGCTGAATAACAGTTACTTTGATTCTATAGGTAAAATAAAAGAAAATCAATGGAGCCACCTAGGAGTAAGCTATGATGGAAGCACCTTAAAGTTATTCATAAATGGAAAGTTGGATAGTAGCCATAGGGCTTCCTTGGGACCTATTACACAAAATGATATGGCTATTGCCATTGGTTCAGAAATTTTACCAACAGGTTCCACTAATATCAAGTATCCTTTTAATGGTTTAATAAGTAATATTCAATTTTGGAGAGAGGCATTGACCATTGATGAATGGCATCAAAAAATGGGCAGTATACAATTAATCGATAGATTTTTAAAAAATAACAATTACCACTATGGAGCTAGAAGCATTGATTTATTTGGAAGAATAAGTACACATGGTTTCCTTAAAAAAATAAAAACGAATGCTATACCCGTTTATAACCCACCAGTTAACCTACATGCTAAATTTAAAGCTATAACAGGAGAGATAACTACAGTTGAAGACTGGATTAAGAAAGATGTAAATGGCGATGACGTTTTGGATGACAATGACAATTCCATAAAAATAGGGTACTCTGTGGTTACCAATATTCCATATCGTCGTATTTTAGAAGATAACATAATTGGTTATGACTTTACCATCAAAAGAACAATCAGTTACGAAGTTCCAAAGAAAAACACTAGCAATCCTCTCCTGCCACCAATAATAATGGAGACGGTAAATCGAATCGTAGAACAATCTTTTGAAATTGGTGATGCTGCTCAGCAAGGCTCAACGTCATTCTTTAAATTCAATATTAAAGCTGTTCCCTTTGAACAATTACAACCCAAAACAGGCGATTTCGTTTCCATTCCATTAGATTTCTTTTATGAATTGACATGGGGTTGGACAGGTATTCAGCAATTATTCTTTAAAGAAGTTAGCACGTTTAATTTATATCAATCCATAGGTATTCAAAATGAATTATCCAGCCCAATAGAAGTTCTACCTCCTGCACGAAGTTTTGAGTCCAAAGAGTTTAAAATAAAGATTGAGAACAACCGTCTCAATTTTGAGGCAAATGAATTGGAGGGACAAAATTGTCTGATAGGCCCGCATAAATTTAAAATACAAAGTCATACTACGGGCGATGAACCCGAATTTAAAGTCAAATACGCATCCGAACCTTTGGTGACTCCAAAAGATGGGGATATACTCCGTATCAGTATTCCTGAGGGCTCAAATGCACATAGAAGCCTTGCTGATACTATTGAACCACGTATAGATTCAATTCCGCTTCCATATATGGAGCCGCTAAGCTTGTCCGTGGGTCAAGTACCTGCCTTGGAAGTCATGGAGGCAATTTTGGAAGATGATTTAAAAAGTAGTTCAGACCCCTTGATAGTTGAGCGAAAAAGATTAATAAATGAAGAGAAAATAGATTGGTTCCCGCTTTCTAAAGTGTATAAAATAACCATATCCAATTTTCAAAGACCCAACACTTATGTTCAACCTGAGCCTAAAGATTACCTGCCTAGTGCTCTTGTTTTTTATGATAAATCTAAACCGCAAAATAAATGGCGTTCATTTTATGTGCTATGGCATAGGTGGACTAGTAATAGGAAATTAGTCTTATACACCACACCAGGTGAAAAAGATGAACCACAGCCAGAAATAATTATTTCTGCCACACATCCGTTGCGTTTTTATATCGGCAGGCGTTTTAATTATGAGGGAGAATTAAATGCATTACCTCAATTTATTAACGGAAAAACGACGGAGCAATATCATCTTGCTCTTACAAGTGCTGATGTAGATGATGTAAAAAGTGATTTATCACGCAGTACCGTCATGGTAGCTGTTAACAGAAAAAGACCAGGAGAGGCTCCTAGGCCAATTGTTACCGTAGGAGCCAAAGCCGACTACTATGGCAAGTCAAAAATTACTGTGGACTGGAGTGACCCTCCTCCATCAGAAACTTTGTTTTATAAAGTATTCAGAGCTACAGACAGCGACATCTATACCAGAGATTTAGAACAACGCAGAACCCGTCAAGGTTTCTATAAAAATATGGAACCGCAAGTTATCTTTAATGATGATGTAGATTTTACAGATTGGCTTCAAACTCAAGAAGTTTCCCTAGCAGAATTATTTCCTACGGTTGTCGATAGTGCTGATTGGCAATCAGTTACTCCTATATGGCGAAAATGGGCAGATCGCTTTTACCCATCGCTTATCGAAGTAGAAGATAGTAAAGAAATCACTACCCTAGCGAAACGGATGGGTAATGAAAAAGCATTCAAATTACTTACCGGAAAGCCAATTAGAGAAAAAAAATATATAGATGAGGTAAATGGCATTGTAAACAACCGATATTTCTATCGATTAAAAACCATGAATGAAGCCTTATCAGAAAGCACTATTTGGGGTCCACTTAGTGAAGCGGCAATAACCATAGCTGTAAAACCGCCAAGGAAACCAGTTTTTACAAAAGTAGAAGCAGGAGATAGACAAGTAACACTTCAATGGTCATTAAATAGAGAGCCTGACTTTAAAGAATATGTATTGTACCGTGCTGAAAGTAAAAAGGAGCTAGAGGATTTACGCTGGTGGAGCAATGAACTTGACCCGAGAATTGTTGACAGGATTCCTGATCCTAGAATTAAAACTTTCAATAATAAAATACATATTCCTGAGGAGTTTCCTGTCGCAAGAATTTTAGGTGTTTATCGGTTAGATGAATTTGACAAGGAAGCCAGCCCAATTGAAAATCAGCACCAAGCTTTGAATTATTACACAGGATCAAGTGCTCCACAAACTACAGCAAATCTAAGAAAAATAGCAAATGGCATTTCGGTTGCAGTGGTATATGAGGGTGATAATGATGAAATACGACACTTAGTACAACAACATGAACTGATTCCTTTTACAAATTCTGGTTTGGCAGGTTTACAGGATTATTATTATCGAATTCTCGGAGTTAATTATTTTGATGTAAAATCAGTCGGTTCAGAAATCAAAAAATCTAGCGCATTGGAAATAGTTCCTCCAAAAGTACCAAAAATAGTAATAGAAAGAGGTAATAATACTTTCAATATCGATGTAATTATTTTAACAGTTGCCGAAGGTGAGTCAAGTAATCTTGAAATTTTTATTCAAAAAAGGACGGAAGGAAATCCTAAATGGAAAACTTTAATACACTGGCGCAGATTTATCATCGGTGATCAATTTGAGGATAAGGTTGACAAAGATAATTCGATTATTTATTTAGTTAACGTTCGAAGTAATAATAAATTAAAAAGTGAACAAGATGTATACATTTATTCAAATCCGTTAGAAATACTGTAGAAAATGAGTATTCCATTTCCTTTACAAGCAAGTAATCCCTTTCAATTGATATCAAACGATATTAGGCTTTACAATTATTCAAGTAGAAATAATGACTCAATCTCCATTATAGCACCCACTGATGGATTTATAATTATGTTTAAGCTTCCAAATAATAACGGTAGCGGTTTTGAATGGAAACTGTTCTTTTTACCTGAACGATCAAGTCTTATTCCAAGTTATCATAATTGGGTTGCACCCCTTGTAAGAGGGTTTCATTTTTCTACTCCGCAATTAAATTCCGATGGCGATGCCGCTATTAAAATTGTTTCGAATGTGTTCAAACAATACGTTCAAAATAATAATTTCGAAATACAGACAGTTTTGCAGACCACGGCAGGTAGTTATCTGGAAGGTAGTAATATTGAGATAATCCCTGAAGCTAGAAGGAATTTGCTAGATTGGGAATCAATGCTTTTTAACGACCCCACTCATGAATTAATATTAGATTCCGCAACCTTATTTGTAAATAATAATTGGGGAAACAATTCAAGTTTTTTACTCCCTGTTAAAAAGGAAAACATTCTATTTCAACTAAAAGGGTCAGGAATTAACATTGAGATAGGTCTAGGAGTTTTTAATAAAACCTTGACTAATCTAGACAATTGGATATCCAAGGATTTCTTTTGGTTTGATACAAATGAATTTTATCAACGTCTGTATGATGATAATTTAGTCACATCACATCCTAGTCTGCCATTCAACATCAGAAATAGTGAACAACTTACTGCGGCATATAGGGATCCTTTTTACATCCATCAAACCAAGGATTTTAAAGGAGAATCTACTTCTAGGCGTTTGGATGTTTATGAAGGTATTCAAAAATTACGAATATCTATCCCATACGAACCACAAGGTAACCCTCCAGAACCTGTTATAGTTGAAATTCCAAAAGAAATATTCTATGTGATCCCAGGGGAAGAAACGAACAGTATTGTTGCTACAATAAAATTGCCTGACAATGTAAAAGCTGTTTATAGATTAAGATACAACGATGACGGTATCTTTGAGTCCAGTCTAGCTAGGAGAATAACACTAATGAATTATAAATTCGAGGATCTACAAGTTGCACAGGAAGGGGATGAGTGGATTCCAAGTAAGAGAACAGCATTAATTAATTTTAGTTCTCCAAATTCTTCTTCTACTTCTGGAATAGAAGGGGATGTTGAGATTTCCTTTTTTGTTCACTATGATATCTCAAGAAAGGTCCGAATTACAATTAATCGTTTATTAAGAGCAAAGGAACGACTTATAAGAAATATAAATAGAGAACATGAAACGAGTGGGTTTAGTCTTAATGATCTTATGGGTCTACATAATCTGTTTCTTCAAATGACTCGTAGTAGGGGTCTAAGTTTTCAGCAAAAAGAGGCTATTCGGGAAATGATGGGTCAACAAAAAGCAAGTGACGTACGTTCGGCCTTTAGTTCATTTCAAAGGGTCTCAAATAGGAACATTAATCTTCTTGGTGATTCATTAAAACTTAATCTATTTGAGCGGCCATATTTCATGAATCTTTTAAAATCAAATCCTGAATTAGTTGAACTACTAGCTGAGGCATTCTTCGCACTTGAAGGAACAACAGATGGCAATGAACTTATAGGGATTTATGCAAATAATTTTGTGCAAGATGGTTTAGGACATTCTATTTCTGGTCCAAATAATTCTATAAGATGGACAACTCTATCAGCTATTTGGAGACGTGGTCGACAATGGCATAAATCAATTTCATACATATATAAAGCTTTTTTGGAAGTTTATATTATCAAATCTCTTACATCAATTGGAACTTCTAGCAATCCTAGTTCAATTTTAACAACAATAGGAGAAATTGAAAACAACTTAAGTACGCTCTTTGACAGTTTAGGAATTGAGTTTACTAGAACATCCGCTGCTATAGTTAGTAGGCCAAGTTTTGGAGGAAGCACAACGGAAATATTTCGAGAATTTAACTATACTTTGATTTATAAAAATGCCCCAATAAATTCAGCTACCGCGGATACTGTTTTGGATGGGATCAATGCGAATCGATTCTCGACTCCTCCAAGACTTAGTGCATTAGGCGCTGCTTTAAACACTATAGATATTGTAGCAAAAGCTATTCAATTGTATTCAAATCCCGATAGAGGAATGCGAAATCATTTTGAGTTTGCCGCAACCTTAGGTAAATTTGCCGCAGAACTAACTGAAGTATATAGAGGAACAAGATTTGTTATCCCTTTAGAGGGAAGGTGGCGTATTTCAGCTTTTGGAGGAAGAGCAATTAGTTTTGTTCGTTTTCTAGGGGTCTTTGGAGCAACACTTACTTTATGGAGAGCCATAGATGGACTTACCGAAGCCCAAAGAACTACTAACACAGCTGATGATTTTCTGGCAGGACTCAATATATTTGGAGCGAGTTCTGTCATTGTTGGTGAACTAATGTTGGCTTTTTCTACTGGACCAGCTGGATGGGTAGTATTAGGTATAGGAACAGGAATAATGTTCGTAGCAGGCTTCTTTTCATTGATACGAGAAGCAGAACAGACCATATCTCACTCATCACATCCTCAACCCTTAACAGTAGAGGACATATACAATGGAACTGCTTTATACTATAATTATTTTGGTTTAAGAATATTTTCATTTATGAGCAGGAACGTTAGAGAAAATGTTATTCCTAATCGTTATAAATATCAAATAGAGACTCCAGAGACAATTTCTAGGCAATATTCTAGTTTAGCTAGTGCTTTTTTTCAATTTGAAATAAATATTGGTCGAACTACAGACATTAGAGGTAACGATATAATCGAAGCACAAATAGAAGCAGATTTTTTGGAACCAAAAAGCATAATATACTTCGGTCTATATAGTGAACTCAATGACACTTCTGGCTATGAAAATCGTCTATTAGATTCTATTATTTTTCGATTAGATCAAGCATCAGGGCCAAACTTTACTCAAAGTTCAAGATCAGCAATAAACAGTTCTTCATCAACTTCAGGCACAGTAAATACTATTGTTATACTTAAAGACCTAAGTATTATTAGAAATATTAGCAGAATAGAAGTGGTCATTTCGCTCCATGGAATAGAAAGCAGATTTACTTCAAATAATTTTAAGGATGAATTTTCAAATAATTTTAATCATGTAGTAAGACGACTTTTAGAAATTTAGAAAACAAAATTATGAGCGAAAGAGCAATAATTCCAATAGGTCAGATTTTAACTGATATTTTACCAAATGAATGGGTGAATGAAATTAATAGTATTATTGATTTTATTGGAATAGATGGTACAATATCTGAAACGGATTGGGATTCAGAAGGGTTTAGCACTTTGCAGCGTATTATTATTCTACAAAACATCAATCTTGAAATTCCATTTCTTGGCGGTACTAGCCTATTCATTGGTTCAGGATCAGCTGATTTACCTTATTTTGATATACGATTAATAAGTAATCCGCTCTTTAAATTTTCTATTGAAAATCTTCATTTTGGCATACATTTCCCGCAAACAGTACTTCAAGCTTTTAAAAAGGATACTGAAGGAATCTGGATTCCGGAAGAAACTATTACTGGTTACGATCTTGCATTTACATCTGGATTTAGTATTGACGGTGATGGTAATTTTGACTTTAACATTTCCAGTCCAGAGACCATTTCTCCAGCTCGTCTAGGAACGAGTGGGGTTATTATTGATCTTGAGGATCTAAGAATAATCAATGGTTCGATTCCAGTCGAGCTAGACCAGGAGCAAATTCCATTTGATTTTAAAGGACTATGGATTGTAAGAGCTACCTTCCATTTTGTTAAAGAGGGTACTAATTTTCCTCCAATTGAGCTATATAAGGCAGGAATCGGCACTCGAGGGTTTTCTGGAACTGTTTCCCTTGGGGAAAGATCAGCTGCCGAAGAAGATTTACCAGAATCAATACTACAGCCATTGACCGACGAGACTCCTATTAACATTCCTTCTCATTTATTAGCTTTGAATCCTGAAGGATCGAGTGTCTCTGAAATGTCAGTTATTTTTCAATATTTTGGTCTTACATTCTTCCAAAGCATTCCGGTAGCCTGCCTCATAACAGGACATCTATTTATGCCGTTTGCTGATAAATGGATGAAATTCAAAGCTTCTTTAGGTGGTCCTGATTCTGATTTTATGCTCGAAATAGGTGGAGCTTCAAATAGTCCGCTTATTAGTTTAGACCATGAATATTTTGAAATTAAAGCTGATAGTATTGCCTATAAAGTAGATGACCGCATTCATTATGCCATAATTTCTGGCAGTATCAAACCTAAAATCGAAGGTTTTGACTGGCCAGAAATAAAGATTGAGGGCTTATCCATAAGCTCTGAGGGAGATATTTCTATTCCAGGTGGTTGGATCAAAGCTCCAAAAACTATCACCTTAAATTTTGGTGCCTTTAAAATCGGTATTAATGAAATTGGTTTTGGTAATGAGGGTGAGGAACCTGAACTTTCCAGACAATGGTTAGGCTTTTCTGGAGAATTGAACTTAGTAGAAGGATTAGATTTAAAGGCATCGGTAGAAGGTCTTAAATTTAGTTGGCTTAAAGAGCCCGCACCTGCAGGACATCCAACTATTAGTGCGGGTAGCAAGGATGTTCAAGTTTCTCTAAAAGGTATTGCCGTAGAATTTGAAATACCAAAAACACTTTCGTTTAAAGGCTCGGTTAAATATGAAGAACTTACTCCAGAAAATAATGGAGATACCGGGCTTACTGGCAAGCTTTTTAGGGGCAATATAGATTTAAACCTAATATCAGTTCGACTTCAAATAGAAGCAGAGTTAATTATTGGTAAAATTAAAGATGCAGATGGTAATGAGTTTACCACCTTCTTTATTGTCTTGGGGGCACAGTTACCAGCAGGTATACCTTTGGGTGCTACGGGCACAAGTCTTTATGGGCTTAAAGGACTCGGAGCTTATAATTCTGCACCTACTAAAACTGAAGAGCAGAATTGGTACGAATGGTATAAAGCAGAACCAGAGCGTGAAATTACATCCATGCAAAAATGGATGCCCAAGTATGACAATTATGCTTTTGGTGCAGGAGTAACTATAGGTACCATGTACGATGATGGGTTTACTTTAAATATGTCTGTGATGTTGGCTATTCTTTTGCCTGGTCCAGTAATAGTACTTGAAGGGAAAGCCAATTTACTAAAACAAAGAACCAAAGGTCAACAGGAAGCTGGTGGTCCTGAAGGAGCTTTTTATTTGTTAGCAGTGCTAGATGGTCGCGCCGGTACTTTTATGCTAAATGTTGATGTGAAATACTCCCTTGAAGATGTTATTACAATAGGAGCTAGTTTAGAAGCCTTTTTCGATTTTAACAACTCTTCAAATTGGTACGTTTATTTAGGTCGTAAAACACCAGAAACTAAAAGAATTCGAGCTGAGATTCTATCACTATTTAGTGCCAATGCCTATTTTATGATTGACAATACTAGCTTGCAAACAGGAGCAGGTGTTGGTTTTGATTTTCGAAAGAAGTATGGCCCTGTTTCGATTGTTCTTGTTGCCAAAATAGGTTTTGATGCAACTATCTTTTGGAAGCCCATGCAACTAGAGGGATCTCTAGAATTGGAAGCTTCTTTAGGAATCAAAGTATTCGGCATCGGTCTTGAACTCTATCTCTACATGCTATTAGAAGGTAGGGTTCCAAAACCATATTGGATACACGGTGTTGCAGAAGTTGGTATAAAACTTTTTTGGCCGTTGCCTGATCTTAGCGTCCGCGTTGAGCTTGAATGGAGTCAACCAGCGGAAACTCCAGCTGCCTGGCCATTACTAAAAGAGTGTTCATTTACACACCATAAAGGCAGTGGAACTACATGGCCTATCTTGATTGGTGATTCAACTGTTCCCACTTGGAGTGATTTCCCTATTGTTCCTATAGATTCTAGACCAGTATTTACTTTTTCACGCCCAATTAATAATTTAGGATCGCATGAAAACGAATTAGGAGTAATTCCTATATTCAAGACACCTTATGACCAAGTAGGGGATCAACAATTTGTTTATAAATTAGATAAGGATTCCCTAGTTCTAGAGAAATATGATGGTTCTAACTGGGAAGCTATAAAATATGGAATTAACACTGAGAATAAAGAAACCGAATTTGTTATAGAGAGAGACAACATTATAAATATCCAAGATAATTTAGACCCCAATGAGCCTCAGTTACAGTTGTGGAAGTATAGTGCCAGAGATCATGTGAATGATTATGGAAGAGAGGATTATAATGAGAGTAAACCTGCATGCAACTTAGAACCTTTCTCAAAGTGGGTTACTATAAATTGGCAGGGAATACTGGATAATACGAAGTATGGGTCTTCATTTAACTATGCTGGCTTGTCGTTTGTAACAGATGGTGCTATAGAACCTATTGTATATCGGGAGCATTTAGCCATTGGAAATGTGACCATAAATTTCCCTAATCCTATTCTTTACGTAGGCATACTCTTTAATGATAAATCGGGTGATGTAAAAGGCAGTGCTGTAATGAATGGTAGCAAAATAGGAGATATGGCAGGTGTTACAAATGTTTTAATTTATAAGAGTACTACCCATTTTAATAGTATTCAGCTAAAAGTAGCTAGACAAAATTTAGCGCTCACTAATTATAATAGAATAATCAGCATAACTTATATCACCAAACAAGGAGCGGTCGACCAACTTATTGTCACCAATAACCCAAGCCCAAGTGCTGCAAGACAAAATATGAATGGTAAGTTGTTTCTAGAACCAGCACAATTTTATCGAATTAAACTTAATACCGCCGTTGACATTAACGACAGGATTAACGTCCACTCAGCCGAAAATTATGTTTATTTCAGGACAGATGAAGGACCAGGCGTAACTGAAGTTTCAGCAAATCCATTATCAATAGGAAGTGCATTATCTATTCCTAAAGGAGTTTTATCTCATAAGGAAAAACCAATTAATATTTTGTCGACATACATTGAGCGTACTTTACCGATTGATGGTGCTTTAAATCATTATTTGGATTATGATGTTGGGGTTCAGTTCAATGAATCTTATGTTGAAAAACTGTTCAAAAACTCTATTCGGATACAATTTAGAGATAGGAATGGAAAATTGTTAGATGAGCAGAATGGTGATTTTATGGTAGGCTTTTTACCTTTATTTCATTTTGGTCTTTTATCTTGGTTGAGTGATAAACAAGACGGTAGTTGTGGTAATGAAACTCCATCAGTTACGCAATCTCCTTACTTGAATTTTTCCCTTGAGTATCCATTCAAAGCAAATAGTCTATATTCGGCAGAAATGATAGTGGATACTGATTTAGGTGAGTACAAACTTCATCAATTTCAATTTACTTCTTCTAGATATAATAGTTTTACAGCACATATTCTTAATGATTACCCTGAAAACGTTATTGATGTTATTTCTCTACCTAAAGTTGCGAGATTACGTCCAACTTTTAATTTAGGAGTGTTGACTATTCTATTGAATAAATATTTTGGTCTAGTTTCTAGATTCAATCAAGAAGAAACCAATCTACTGAAGAAAAAGGAGCTTTTCGATTCTATTAAGGGTTTAAGAGCTAAAATAGATGCAAATAGCCTAAAACATTTCAATGAGCTAGATGAAATAGTACTAAAATCGTTGATATCCATTAACATGGAAAATCGTCCTGCTGCAACAAAGTTTGAAGTTTTCAAAATACCTATACTTAATAGTTCAGATTCATTGGTTTTATTAGAATCGCCTGAACCTATTGACTGGTATAGGATTACTGCAACTGCAAAAAAGTCGTCTGGTCGTGCTTTTAAAATAGGATTCGTTTGGAATGAAGATAAGACAAGAGCCTTTTTGTATAGGGCAAGTGTACCAACGTTTGAAATCACTGATTATCAAATAAGCTTCGGTTTTTCAGGAAACAAAGATCCTCTTTCAGGTGTTATTCTTAGAAAAAACATAATAGTTGAAGAACTAGTGAGTTTTATTCTTAAGTTATCTACACCTTAAGATTTTCCATAATCTATCTTATGTATTTCATACCAATCTGATTTATCAGAGTAGAATTAAAATTATTACTTCTTATCTATTGTTACCTGTAGTATTTTTTCTTTAATCTTATTGATTGCAAAAAACGGTCAATGTGAACCACTGAAAACGAAAATTTTTGAGCCACTTAAAAACTCATTCCACCTTAAGCTATAAAAGGACTTGCAATAGTTATTGCTATGCTCATTTTTATCCGCTGAAGGTGGTTCACATTGACCATTCTACCCATTGTTGTCCAAGTTTCCCAATATGGCTCATTGCGAAATGTAATGTAGTA
This sequence comes from Flavivirga spongiicola, assembly GCF_030540825.1. NCBI lineage: Bacteria > Pseudomonadati > Bacteroidota > Flavobacteriia > Flavobacteriales > Flavobacteriaceae > Flavivirga > Flavivirga spongiicola. The sequence goes on along the minus strand of NZ_JAUOEO010000001.1, from coordinate 1,312,730 downwards.
ATGAATCTAGTTCCCGCTACAAAGTAGAACCCTCAATCTTTTAAAGTTGAGGGTTCTTTATTGTTAGTTATAAAATTAAATGACTTATTCTCAAACTATTTATGCGAAATTATTTAAAAGTTATGAAGTTTATTAAAAAGTGCTAGGATTCAATTCTTTTTTTTTGCTAACCAGTAATTCTCTATTTCTTCCAAAGTTTTGCCTTTAGTTTCAGGTATTACTTTAATGGTTAGATACAATGCTGGAATCATGCAAACAGCAAAAAGCCAAAAAGTTCCATGGGCCTTCAAATTTTCTAAAAACCAAGGGGTCATTTGCCCTACAAATGTAGTTCCAACCCAAACAGCCATTGTAGCAACCGACATGGCAGCACCTCTTATTTTTAGCGGATATATTTCAGAAAGTAATACCCAAACAACAGGTCCAAAAGAAAATGCAAAGCAGGCAATAAAAGTAAGTATAAAAGTCATTAAAAGGTAGGTGTTATTTACTTCAAAATAGAACAATAAACCTATCATTATTAAGGAAGCCATTATACCAATAACACCATATATCAGCAATGGTCTTCTACCTAAATTGTCAATCTTCCAAAGAGCAATGAAAGTGAACAACACATTAACGATACCTATAACAACTTGACCGCCAAGAGCATCGCCCAACTGCAACCCGCCTTCTTCCAGAATTTTTGGACCGTAGTATATAATAGCGTTAATACCTGTTACTTGACTTAATAGGGCTAACAAAATTCCGATTGTCATAGCTAGTTTAAAAGGTCCTGAAAAAACAGCCTTAATGCCTCCTGATTCTTTGGCAAGGACTCCTTCTACATTCTTAATTTCGTTATCGGCCTCTTCTTCATTTACAAAACGTAATAAAGTGTTTTTCGCCTGTTCCTTTTTTCCTTTCATAGCTAACCAACGAGGGCTTTTTGGAATAACAAAGAGTAGTAGTAAAAATATAATAGCGGGAATTGTTTCACTACCTAGCATTGCCCGCCAAACTTGAGATACAAATATTTTGTTAGTCATACCAGTACTATCTATTAAACTTTCGGAGTTGGAAAGGCTTAATAAATATGCGTTGGTAAAATAGGCTACAAGAATTCCTAAGGTAATTGCAAGTTGATAAAGAGCAACGAGCCTCCCTCTATTTTTAGCTGGTGCGATTTCAGAAATATACAAAGGCGATAGCATTGAAGCTACACCAACTCCCATACCTCCAAGGAGTCTATAGACTACTAGTTCGTTAAATGAACCTGATATGGCACACCCTATTGCCGAAAGTGCAAAAAATAGTCCGGACAGGATTAAGATATTTTTCCTTCCAAATTTGTCACTGAGAACTCCAGCAACTAAAACGCCTAAAATAGTACCAACAAGGGCTGAACTTACGTACCAACCTTCCATAACGGTATTTAGATCGAATTGAGTTTTTACAAACCCGATTGTGCCTGAAATGATGGCGGTATCATATCCAAATAAAAAGCCCCCCAAGGCGGCAATTAATGCAAGAAAAGTTACATTGTTTTTCATGAATTTATAGTTTATTTAAGTTAAAATGAAAGATATAGAAACAGAATTTTTCTATCTGGCCTCGTATAATTTACAAGAAATCATAATAGGAATTGAATCGGTATCTAATTTATCTCAATCTCTTCACTAAACAAAAGTATGTAAAAATTTATTATGTTCAAATGTTTAAACATATTAAAAATTACTACCTTTGTATTTATTTTATATTATTAATGAATGAAACGAAAAACCAGCCAATTTCTGTTACCTATAGAAAAGCCAAATCATGATAAAAAAAGCTATGATATTTATCCAGCCTTTCATGTTAAAGATGGTTCAATTAATGTTGGGTATAAAACACTAGCAGATAAAATATGTAATGAAAAAGTTATAATTCTTGATGGTTATATTGGTTTAGACTGGGAAGAGATTAGTTCTTCTTTGAAACTAAGTCTTGAAGATCGAGGATTGCGCGTAATAATACTAAATATTTCCAATTATTTAAAATCAGAAAAGGACATCTCAGATTTGGTAAATCCATTTTTAGGAGGGGAAGATCCCGTTTTTGGTTATAGAGCAGATATAGAATTAAACGATTTTTTTGATAATATGAAAATTGATTCATTAAAGTTAGAGGAAAGCACAAATACAATTCTTATTTATGGTACTGGTGCTAGTCAATTAAATTTTGATGGGTTTTTAGTTTATTTTGATTTACCAAAAAATGAACTCCAGTATAGAATGCGGGCAAATGAAGTAGCCAACTTAGGATTTACAAAAGGCAAAAATCCAAAACAGATGTATAAGCATTTCTATTTTGTAGATTGGATTGTATTGAATAAAGAAAAGAAAAAATTGCTACCAAAAATTGATATTATTGTTGATAAGCAAAGGTCTAGAAACCTATGCTGGATGACTGGTGAATTATTGAGACAAGAACTCAACAATATGTCAAAAAAATACTTTCGTGTACGACCTTGGTTTGAATCTGGTGTTTGGGGTGGCCAATGGATTAGAGAAAAAATACATGATTTAAGTCAGGATGTTCCAAACTATGCTTGGTCTTTTGAAATGATAGTTCCAGAAAATGGTTTGTTATTTGAGAGTGAAGGAAAGCTTTTAGAAGTTTCTTTTGATATGTTGATGTTTCAGGAACAAGAAAATATATTGGGAAAAGCAGCAAAAAGATTTGGTGATGAATTCCCAATCCGGTTCGATTTTTTAGATACTTTTCAAGGTGGTAATTTATCTGTTCAATGTCATCCAAAACCAGATTATATTAAAAAAGAGTTTGGAGAAAATTTTACACAAGACGAAACTTATTATATTCTTGATGCCGAAGATGATGCAGAAGTGTATCTGGGTTTTCAAAACGATATTGATGAAACCAAATTTAAGAAAGCTCTTGAACATAGCTATGAAACCAAAGAAACTCTTGACGTAGAGAGTTATGTTCAAAAACTTCCTGCAAAAAAGCATGATCTTTTTTTGATACCTCACGGTACAATACATTGCTCTGGCACTAACAATATGGTTTTAGAAATCAGTGCTACACCTTATATTTTCACCTTTAAAATGTATGACTGGCTGCGTATGGATTTGGATGGCAATCCAAGACCCATGAACATTGACCGTGCTTTTGAAAACTTGAATTTTGAAAGGAAAGGACAAAATGTACAAGACACCTTAATATCTAAACCAATAGTGGAGAATTCTGGTGATGATTGGAAAAAAATTCATCTACCAACACATCCAGATCATTTTTATGATGTATATAGATATGAATTTGAGGATAAGATACATATTGATACAAAACAGCAATGTCACGTGCTTATGTTAGTTGAAGGAGAAACTATTGAACTTAATGTCAATGAAGATAAACGGACCTTTCATTATGCTGAAACTTTTGCCATACCAGCAGCAGCAAAAAATTACACATTAATTAATACAGGAAATAAGCAAGCAAAAGTAATTGTCTCTTTTGTTAAAGAAAATGCATGTTAAACGCAATACCTCTATGAGAAAAAAATTAATCTTCTTACTTATACTTGGTGTAATATCAAACTATTCTTTTGCACAAAAAATACTGTGGCAAATAGGAGAGTCGGATAATAGCGGAAACGAATTTGCATTGGCACCTTCAAGCTATGATAAGTTTCTTGAAAAAGATTTTGGATGGGAAGACCGCAGTTTTGTTATTGGTTATTCGAAAATAGACAAAGATTTTCCCTATGTTTTGCCAGGAGCAATAGATTATTGGGGAGGAACATCAGGATTGGCAGGAATTCGCCCTCATCAATTAAACCTATTATTTAGTATTGCAAAGAAACCCAAAAAAGGAAATTGGAAACTTAGTATAGATATTTTAGATTGTAGCCCTGAAGATCCCCCATTTTTTAAAGTATCAATTAATGGTAAACCCTGGAAGTTTAGACTCAAAAAAGGAAAAAACTCCAACGCCTTAAATGGAAAAACAAAAGGTAGTCACGAACAAAAAATAGAAATAGATATTAACCCCGAACTTATAAACAAAGGGGGCAACAAAATTCAATTAACTTCTTTAGAAGGCAGTTGGTTAGTATTTGATCAGATTAAGTTAGAAGCTCCAAAACGAGCATGCTTACTTAAACCTTCAAATATATTTATCAAAAATATACGACCTGCAAACTACGAATTACAAGAAAACGAATCAAGAATACAACCTCTTTTATTGGAAGTACAACATTTGGAAGGAACTCCGAAGCTAGAAGTTTTGTTAGATAAAAAAAAGATATTTGAAAAAACAATAGAGCACGGAATGCAAATTTTAGAAGTACCTATGCCAGCTATAAGTACATCGAAAATGAGTTGCTATGAAATTCTTGTAGATGGGAAAACAATTCAAGAAGGAAAAATTCAAAGAGCACTACAAAAACGCAATAAACTTATAGACTATGTAGATACCAAAATAGGAACCGGTCATTCTAGATGGATGATTGCACCGGGTCCATGGATGCCATTTGGCATGGTTAAAATTTCTCCTGACAATCAAAATAAAGGTTGGCAAGCGGGATATCAACCTACTTTTGAAAGTATTGGAACTTTTAGTCATGTGCATGAATGGACAATGGCTGGTCTAGGGACATTTCCAACAAACGGTCCGCTCATTACAAAAGTTGGAAACCAAGGAGAACCTGATAAGGGGTATCGCTCGCGTATAGACAAGACTACAGAAAAAGCCCCATTAGGTTATTACTCAGCTCTATTAAGTGATTATAATATAAAAGCAGAACTGACTGCTACCACAAGATGTAGCTTCCAACGTTACACCTACCCAAAAGACATTTCTGACTCAAGAATATTGGTTGACCTTAAAATACCTTCTGAATATACATACCATATTCAAGAAGCGCATTTTGAAAAAATTAATGATTATAAAATTGTAGGTTATAGCAAACACATGTCCGAATCTGTTTGGGGAGAACACTACTACCGAAGTAAAATGGTAGAAAATGGAGATGAAAAAAGAGCGTGGGATGACATAAAACAAGAATATACAATTCATTTTGTAATGGAATTTGACCAGCCAATAAAAGATTTTGGAGTATGGACGGAAATAAAAAATAAAGATAGAGATGACACAAGCAGTATTAGCAAATCTTCAAAATTTACAATTGAAAACCCAGATGATATTGTCGCTTTTATTGAATTTGACACTTCAGAAAATCAAATAGTACAAACTAGAACAGGTATCTCTTATGTAAGCATAGAAAATGCCAATTTGAATTTAGAAGAAGAAATAGTAAAGCCTTTTAATTGGAGCTTTGAAAAAGTTAGAGAAAATCAAGAAAAAACTTGGGGAGATTTATTACAGAGAGTTCTAATTACGAGTGACAATAAAATGGAGAAAACCAGATTTTACTCCAATATGTATAGAGCACTAGTTAGTAGAAACATCTTTAGTGATGTGGATGGTAGTTGGATAGATGCTACAGAAAGGAAACAACAGTTTAAAAACTCAAAAGATGTTGCCTTAGGTTGTGATGCTTTTTGGAATACATTTTGGAACCTTAACCAATTTTGGAATTTAGTTACGCCAGAGTGGTCTTCAAAATGGGTAAAATCTCAGTTAGCAATGTATAACACTAACGGCTGGCTGGCTAAAGGACCGGCAGGAATAGAATATATTCCAGTAATGGTTGCAGAACATGAAATACCATTAATTGTAAGTACTTATCAAATGGGTATTAGAGATTATGATGTTGACAAAGCCTTTGAAGCTACCTACAAAATGCAAACAACAATAGGAGAACAAATTGGAAATGGCTATGCTGGAAATAGAGATTTAGTCACTTATTTGAAACATAAATATGTTCCCTATAACAAGGGTCGTTTTTCTAATACTATGGAATATTCTTTTGATGATTTCGCAGTGTCTCAATTTGCAAAATCTTTAGGTAAAAAAACGGCATATAATGAGTTTATAGATAGAGCATATTGGTGGAAAAATGCTATTGATTCTACTATTGGTTTCGCAAGATTAAAACATTCAGACGGTACTTGGTTCAAAAATTTTGATCCCATTACAAGTGGAGGAAACCATCAGTACGCAGAAGGAAACGCATGGCAACTCACTTTTTTTGTTCCACAGGACATACCTGCACTGGCCAAAATAATTGGAAATGAAGAATTTGCTAAGCGATTGGACGACGGCTTTAATATAAGTCGTAATTGGAGGTACAACGCCCCAAATGAAAAGTATTGGGATTTTCCTGTAATCCAAGGAAATCAACAATCCATGCACTTCTCATTTCTATTTAACTGGGTTAAAAAACCGTGGTTGACCCAAAAATGGAATCGAGATATTTTAGATAGATTTTATGGTTTTGGTATTTCTAATGCCTACCTAGGAGACGAAGATCAGGGGCAAATGAGCGGGTGGTTTTTAATGTCTTCACTAGGGTTGTTTCAAACCGATGGAGGTACAAGAACAGAGCCTATATACGAAATAGGAAGCCCATTATATGAAAAAATAGTAATAGACTTAGGTAATCGATACAGTCGTGGAAAAACTTTTACCATAGTAGCAAAAAACACATCATTTAATAATAAATATGTGCAAAGTGCTATACTAAATGGAAAAGAATTGAAAAATTTTTGGTTTCCTTCAAATGAACTTTTAAAGGGAGGAAAATTAGAATTAATAATGGGTTCTAAACCTAACATGTCATGGGGTACAAACGCTTTACCTAAAAGCCCAAAATAAAAAAAATGAAATATTTAATAACCATAATCATAATTCTTTTAAGCTTTGCAAGCTGCAAGAGTAATAAAAAAACAAAAGAAAAACCATTACAAGACCTTACTCAATATGTAGACCCACAAATAGGTTCTGTACATGGCAGGTGGTTTTTTTATACACCTGCAGCTCGACCATTCGGTATGGCAAAGCTTGCTCCACATACAAATGCTTACAATAGTGATGGAGGCTGGGGACCTACAGGTTATGACAATAGACATACTTCCATTGAAGGATTTGGTCATTTTCATGAATTTCAAATTGGTGGATTAGTCTTTATGCCAACTACTGGAGCGTTAAAAACAATTCCAGGTTCTTTAGAAAATCCTGACGACGGATATAGATCTAGGTTTGAAAAAACTACCGAGCATGCCGAAGCAGGGTACTACAATGTGAATCTTTCAGATTATAATATTACCGTAGAACTTACTGCTACTGAAAGAGTGGGTTACCATCGCTATACATTTCCAAAAACCGATGAAGCTCATCTAATTATAGATATAGGGCACAAACAAGGAGAAAGTAGCAATGTAACTGATGCATATGCACAACTAGTAAATAATAATGAAGTAGAAGGATATATTGAAACAAATCCCGAATACACAAAGTTTTGTGACCCAGGCAAAAGAGTTAAAATGTATTTTGTTGCCAAATTAAATAAAACCCCTATAAAAACTGGGAGTTTTGTTGATACATTGCATCAACAAGGTGCTAGAAGTACAAAAGGAATTAATAATGGACTATACCTTTCTTTTGCTATGGAACAAGGTGAGGTGTTAGAAATTCAGACAGGGCTAAGTTATACTTCAATTACCAATGCTCGTCTAAATTTAGAAAAAGAATCCAAAGGAAAAAACTTTGGTACGGTTAAAAACGAATCTAAAGCTATTTGGAATAAAAAGCTAAACAAAATTGTTGTTGAAGGGGGTGAAAAGGAAGACAGAATTAAATTTTATACTGGATTGTATCATGCTTTATTGGGGCGTGGGTTATCTAGTGATGCTAATGGTGATTATCCTTTGGTAGATGGAAAAATTGGTAAGACTACCTTAGATGCTAATGGTAATCCTAAATATCATCATTATAATACGGATGGGATATGGGGTGGTTTTTGGAACTTGAGCCAAGTATGGGCTTTGGCATATCCTGATTACTTTAGTTCTTATATCCAATCTAATATTGATTTTTACAAAGATAGAGGGTGGTTACATGATGGTGCGGCCAATGGTGTTTTTACCAACGGTGTACAAACCAATTTTCAAGGTTTATTATTAGCATCAGCATACAATGTGGGTATCCGTGATTTTGACATAAAAACGGGATATAAGGCCGCTTTAAAAAATGAACTAGAATATAGCGGACGTAACCTGGGGAATGGAAAATACGATTTGGCTTATTTTATAAAAGAAAAATATGTTCCCTATAAAGATACCATCATATCCAATGGGTGGGTTTTCAATTTTGGAGCATCACATACCTTAGAATACAGCTTTAGCTCCTATGCTGTAGCTCAAATGGCAAAAGGAATGAAAGATTACGGTAATTATAATAAACTCATGAAACTGGCTGACTATTATAAAAACCTTTTTGATCCAGAAACAAAATTCATTAGGCCCAAGCTGGAAAATGGAAAATTCATAGAAGATTTTGACCCTATGAGAGGTTGGGATGGTTTTCAGGAAGGAAATGCCTATCAGTTTACTTGGTATATTCCTCATGACCCAGCGGGCTTAATAAAACTCATAGGAAAGCCTTTATTTAATGAACGTTTGGAGACTATGTTCAATAACGCACAAAAAAATATGTTTGGTGGAGGGGGCGAAGAAATACATAGCTTTTCTGGGGTCGAAAAATTATATAATCACGGTAATCAACCTTGTTTACACAATGCGTGGTTGTTCAATTATTCTGGTAAACCGTGGTTAACGCAAAAATGGACACGAACCATATGTAACGAGTTTTATGGTACTGACCCTTTACATGGATATGGTATAGGTCAAGATGAAGATCAAGGGCAGCTAGGCGCGTGGTACGTAATGGCTTCCATGGGGTTATTTGATGTGCAAGGTCATGCCTCTGCAAACACATCATTTCAATTCGGAAGTCCAATATTCAACAAAATCACAATTCAATTAGATAACAAATATTATCCAGGTGAAGATTTAGTAATAGAAACTATAAATCAACAACCAAATAATTTCTATGTCCAATCTGTAAATTTTAATGGTTCTCCAATTAAGAATAACTGGATATATAGAGATGAAATTGTTAGAGGAGGAACACTATCTTTTACAATGGGACCAGAACCAAATAAACAATGGGGTATAGAACAAGTGCCACCATCAATGTCAAATGAAGAAAAATAAAACCATGAAAAAATATTTAGGATTATTTATAACAATACTAATAGTGAGTTGCAACCAACAAAAGGAAGACAAGGAACTTATTGGTAAAATCACGAGTAACAAAAATTTCAAAGAAGTAAAAAACAGAGCTTTAGATGTTGTTAAGACAGGGTTTAATGCTGGTGATGGTTATGGCGAAGTTTGGATACGAGATTATAATACTTTTATAGAGTTATCAGCTGAAGTTTTTGATTCCAAAGAACTTGAAGAAAATTTACTAGTCTTTTTTAGACTTCAAGGAAAAGATGGTAACATTATTGATGGTTTTATACCAAAGGAAAAAGCCATTGAGACCGAAGAAGGTTATAAATTCATTTGTAACGATTTAGAACCTAATTATTGTGGTCATAAGAATACAGTAGAGACAGATCATGAAACATCCTTAATACAAGCAGTATATAAATATATTAAGAAAACAGGTCATCACAATTTTTTAAATACACAGGTAGGAAACTTAACAGTTGCCAAACGAATGGAAAAGGCTATGGAGTTTTTGATGAGTCATAGATGGTCTGATAAATTTGGATTGATTTACGGAGCTACAACAGCAGATTGGGGAGATGTGCAACACTCACACCCTTGGGGTGTTTATATTACAGAAGACACACATTACTGTGTTGATATTTATGATAATGCAATGCTATTGATTGCATTGGATAATATGATGGAACTTGTTCCTGAAACCCAATTAAAATGGGGTACAATACGAAAAAATATTGCCAAAAACACCATGAATGTTTTATGGGATGAAAAAAATCAAAAGTTTATACCTCATGTTTATTTGGAAAAATCACCATATCCAGATGATTTTAACGAAAATGAAATTTACTATCATGGTGGGACGGCAATAGCTATAGAAGCAGGATTACTAACAAAAAAACAAATTAAAGTTTCTTTAGATAAAATGATTGCCAACGTAAAAGCTTCCGGTGCTGGTTCTATAGGGTTAACCATGTATCCTCCCTATCCTGATTGGGCCTTTGAAAATAAGGGAATGTATCCTTATGGCTACCAAAATGGAGGGGATTGGACCTGGTTTGGAGGGCGCATGATTCAGGAATTAATTGAAAATGGATTTGAAAAAGAAGCGTATGAGCAATTATTACCAATGACAGACAGAGTAGTGAAAAATGATGGTTTTTTTGAATGGTATACAGTGAAAAATAAACCCGAAGGTTCTGGTACTTTCAGAGGTTCGGCTGGTGTATTATATAAAGCTATTACAATGCTGGAAGAATGGGTAGAATCACAAAAGTAAATACAGTATATTCGACAAGTATATAAAATAATGCCTTATGGATTTTAGATTAGATCAACAAAGCTCAGTTCCTCTTCATGCTCAAATAGAAGAATACTTAAGAAAGTTAATTACTTTGAAAGAATATAAAAATGGGGATAACCTTCTTCCTAAGGAAGTAACCTTATCAAAAAAACTAGGTGTTTCCAGAAATACTGTAAGACAAGCTGTAAATACATTAGTTAATGAAGGTCTTGTAGAACGTAAAAAAGGAGTTGGTACAAAAGTAGTATACAAAAAAATTGCAACCCGGTTAGACAACTGGATTAGCTTTACCAAAGAAATGAGAAACCAGGGGATTGATGTTGTAAACTATATGGTACAAAATGCAATGGTAAATGCTCCAAATGAAATTAATGAAGCATTAGCTATTTCTCAATCAAAAGAAATATGGAAGCTAGAAAAAATTAGAGGATCTAAAGATGCCAAATACCTTTATTCAGTATCATACTTTCATCCAAGGGTAGGCATCACTGGTAAAGAAGATTTCAGTACCCCTTTATATGAGTTATTGGAGAAAGAACATGACGTAATAGTTTCTACCTCTAAAGAAAAAATAAGTGCTATTACTGCTTCGAAAGAAATTGGCAAATTATTGGATGTAGAGGAGGAAACACCAATTCTAAAAAGAGAAAGGTTAGTATGTGACCTAGGAGATCGTCCTGTGGAGTTTAACATAGTATATTATCTCACAGATTATTTTACATATGATATAGAAATTAAGAGAGACTTTTAATTTTAAAAATATATAATGAGTAATCAAATTGCAATAGGAGTAGATGTTGGTGGTAGCCATATTACAAGTGCTGCTGTAGATTTAAAAAAACTTACTATTATTTCTGAAACTACTTTTTCTGTGAAAGTAGATAATAAAGCTGAAAAAGATATTATTTTAAGAAAATGGAGCGACGCCATTAATAAGACTATTGTTAGTGCTTCATTAATGCAAAGTACTAATATAGGTTTTGCAATTCCAGGGCCTTTTAACTACAAAGATGGAATTGCATTATTTAAAGGAGAAAATGATAAATACGAAAACTTGTATAATGTTTCTATTTCAGAAGAATTATCAAAGTATCTTGTCTCTGAAGAAACCAATTTTAGGTTTTTAAATGATGCCACATCATTTGCTGTAGGTGTTTCAGCACAGGGTAAAGCCAAGAATTGCAATAAAATTATTGCAGTTACCTTAGGTACTGGTTTTGGTTCTGCTTTTATAAAAGAAGGAATACCGTTGGTAAATCATCCTGAAGTACCCAAAGAAGGTTGCTTATGGGATAAACCTTTTAAAAGTGGTGTTGGAGATGATTACTTTTCTACTCGTTGGTGTATAAAACGCTATGATGAAATTTCTTCAAAAAGTGTTAATGGTGTAAAAGAAATAGCTAAAGCGAATACGGATAATTCTAGACTTCTTTTTGAGGAATTTGGTCATAATATGGGGCATTTCATGATTCCTTTTATTCAGAAATATGAACCTCAGTTGATAGTTGTAGGCGGTAATATCTCTAAAGCCTCTAATCTTTTTATTCCTACTTTAAACCAAGTTGTTAAAGCCGCAGGTTTAGATGTTAGGATTGAAATATCTACTTTAATGGAAGATGCTGCCATTATAGGTAGTGCTAAGTTATTTAACGTTGAGTTTTGGAATAAAATAAAAAATGACCTTCCTGTAAATTAAATTATGATTGATTCACCGGTTGACCTACAAGCCAAAATTAAAGGAGCTACAACGCTGAAGATTCGGCAAGAACTTTTTAGGCGTTTTTTTATTAACCAAGTTCACTATTAAGATTTATAATATCACATCAAATTTATTTAATTCTGAAATAAGTAAATGGTTCGCCATTTTTTCTGTACGCTCTACTAATAAAGGCTAAAATATTTAAAATAAATGTTTTAGCCTTTTTGTTTTATTGCCCTTTCCAATGTTTTTTGCTATTAATTACGTGGTGACCTTTGGGATCGTTATTTTTTCAAATTCTTTGTCAAGGTTTTAACTAATAGCATTTTTTAATTCTTTGGAGATGTTTTTTGAGATAGGAGTACACTTTGTACCTTTTTTAGAGCATAGCCCAAAAAAAGTCATTCTTTTGTAGTAATTAAATTTTAATATTATAATAGCTAACCATACTGACTTAAGATTGATTATATTTATTTTTATGGACTGATTGCTACTTAAATTTTGAGCGTTGAACTAAAATTAAAAATAAATAGAATTAATGACCATTTTCGAAATCATAGGTTGGACAGGGGCTGTTTCTTATTTATTATCGTATTTCTTATTAAGCTTTAATAAACTAAAACCTAACAGTATTTCATATCAGCTTATGAATGTTATTGGAGGGTTTTGTTTAGTTGTTTCCGCATATAGCACAAGAGATAACCCCAATTTAGTAACAAATTTTGTTTGGATGTGTATTGGTTTAATAGCTTTATTTTCAATCATTATGAAGAGGAAGAGATAACATATCTTTAAAATTCAGTATCTCTATCGCTGCATTTTTGTAGTGTTCTGCTTTTTTGGAATGTTCTAAACAATCAGCATCAAAAAGAGACAGGTAGTAATAAGCTCCCTCTACTAATACAAAAATAAGTTCGGCTGTTTCTTTGGGATTCTCAACATTTACAATGCCTTCTTTTTTTGCTTCAACTATAAGATCGGTTAGATAATCTCTTAAAGAGTCATGTAAATTTTTAAAAGCTTCTTTTATATTTTTATCTCTAAAAATTAATGAATAGCAGCTATAGAAAACACCATCATCAATTAAATTGTTCCAGTCTCTTGAAAACAAATTGGAGATAGTTTGTTTAAGTTTAAGCTCACTATCTTTTATATCATTCGTAACATAAAGTTGTTTGTAACTCTCTAATATATGGTTTATAAGACCAAACATTAATTCGTCTTTAGATTCAAAATAGTGTAGTATTAAACTAGTGTTTATCCCCATGTGCTTTGCCACTTTAGCAACAGAGCTATTTTCTAACCCTTCTTGTTTAGCAACCTCATAAAAAGACTTTATAATTTCTTTTTGTCTAACGGTTTTCAAACTTTTTCTACCCATAATGCAAACATAGTTAATAATTATTTAACAAAAATAACATATTAATTTTAAATTGATTGGTTGTTCAATCAAAATATTTTTATACATTAGCCCAGCATTTAAAATAATCTATACTAAACTATTAACTATTAACTATTAAAAGAAAGCCAATGAAAACATTAAACTTTTTGATTCTTGAAAGCAAAAGAGCAGGAGGTTATATTGTAAATGAAAAACAGTATGCATGCAATTTTGCGGTATTCATATTGTTATTTATGATTAGCCATAGTGTATTTGCCCAGGAAAAAATTGTAACAGGAACTGTATTTGATGCAGAGACAGAACAACCACTTTCTGGAGCAACAGTAGTATTAAAAGGAACATCAACTGGGACATCAGCAGATTTCGATGGCAAATTCTCAATAAAAGTAGCATCGGGAGATGCTATATTGAAGGTATCTTATGTTGGTTACCAAACTAAAGAAATTCAGGCTGGTAATCAAGAAAACCTTGTTGTTTATTTAGAGGAGGACTCAAGTACCTTAGATGAAGTAGTGGTTGTAGGTTATGGTACTCAAAAAAAGGTAAACCTAAGCGGGGCCGTTGAAGTTGTTGATATGGATATCATAGAAGATAGACCTATAGCTAATGTTTCGCAAGGTCTTCAGGGAGCCGTATCAAACTTGAATATCACTTTCGGAAATGGAGCCCCTGGAGGTACAGCGAATATTAATATTCGGGGAATAACCTCCTTAAACGGTGGGTCTCCTTTAATATTGATTGATGGGGTGCCTTCATCTTCAGGTGACCTTACACGTATGAACCCTAATGATATAGCTTCCATATCTATATTAAAAGATGCGTCTTCAGCAGCCATTTATGGAGCTAGAGCAGCCTTTGGTGTTGTGCTGGTAACAACAAAAGAAGGTGGCAGAAATAAAATTCAATATTCTAATACATTTATTTGGGGAACACCTACGGTTACTCCGGAGCCCATTACAGATCCTTATATATTTTCAAGACTGTTAGATATTGCAACAAGCAATACACCCTGGAATTATGTAAGTTATAATGACGATTGGTATGCCTGGGCAAAAGCCAGATCTGAAGATCCTTCAGTGCCAAGTGTTCGGCTAGACCCTAATAACCCAAATAAATATCAATATATGGGGGATACTAATTGGAATGATTATTTTTTTAACAAATATTCTTTTTCTCAAAACCATAATATTTCCATTAGTGGGAAAAGAGCATTTGGAACAACTAAAGTAGATGGAGAAGAACTAATTGATCAAGGAATTAGTTATTATCTTTCTGCAAGTCATACTTTGGAAAATGGATTGAATAGATTAGCTACTGACAGTTGGGAGCGCAACACTTTAAGATCAAAGATTAAGATTGAACCCAATGCTTGGATGGATTTTGAAAACAATACATTTTTAACCTTATCAAACAGAAAAAACCCAAGGTATAATTTAACCAATGTGTATAATCTAAGACCTACAGAAGTGGTGAAAAATCCCGATGGGTCATGGGCAGACAACCCTGCTGGATTAGCGGCCGCAGAAATGATAGATGGCGGTAAACAAAATAATAAACAAACAGGTGTACAAACCACAAACAGATTACATTTTTACCTATTAAACAAGGACCTAACAATTACAGCAGAGCATACCTTTAAGAAAGATTTTAACAGGTATCACTCAGATCGTACTAGTTATAGAGTAAGTGACGGGCCTAATTCTTTTAGAGATATCAATGTTAATGACTGGGCTTACGAAACACAATCGATAAACACCTATAATGTCTTAAATGTATATGGAACGTATGCAAAAACAATAGGTAGGCACTATATTAGTGCAACTACCGGTTTTAACAAGGAAACCAGTAAATTTGACTGGTTTTCGGCGCAAAGAAATGGTTTGATATCCAGAGACTTACCTTACTTGTCGTTGGCTACTGGGGATCAGGAAGTTGGTTATAATTTTTCCGATTGGGCTGTAACCGGACTTTTCAATAGAGTCAATTATATCTATAATGAACGTTATATTTTTGAGGTAAATACAAGATATGATGGCTCGTCCAGATTCCCACAACAAGATCGTTATGGATTTTTTCCGGGAATGTCTGTAGCATGGTTAGTGAGCAAAGACTTAGGAGAATCAGTTACCGATGTTATGAATCATTTAAAATTCAGATATTCTTACGGTTCTTTAGGAAATCAAAGTGTTAGCAATTATGGATATATAAACTCGTTAGGACAAGGTGAGTCCGGTTATTTAATCGATGGCGATTACCCTAAGATAGTACGAGGCCCCGGTTTGGGTGTAGACCCAAATAATTATACTTGGGAACGTGTTATTTCTTCAAATTTTGGTATCGATGCAAGCTTTTTTAATAGTATGCTCTCTTTGACTTTTGAAATGTTTACCAGAGATACTAAGGACATGTTAGTTCCAAGTAAGGAACTTCCGGCTGTATTAGGAACCGCACCTCCAATTCAAAATGCAGCCGATTTACAAACCAAAGGTTGGGAATTTACGCTAGGTTATAAGGATCAATTCGAACTTGGAGGAAGCCCTTTTAATTTAGAAGTTGCTGCAAGAATATGGGATAATAAAACAAAAATTACCCGCTTTGATAATGAAGGGCAGTTATTTTCGCAATGGAGAGAAGGACAGGACATAGGAGAAATATGGGGGCTGGAAAATGATGGATTTTTTAAAGACGAGGATGAAATTACAACCTTAGACCAATCTGCAATTGTTCCATGGGGAGCCATAGCCGTAGTTCCCGGGTGGCCAAAATACATTGATCAAGACGGTGATGGTAAAATAGAACGCGGGCAGTCTGCAATTGATCCTAAAGATTTAAAATTAATAGGTAATAACCAGCCCAGGTATCAGTTTGGTTTTAATATGTATGCCGCATGGAAAGGCTTTGATGTGAGCTGCTTTGTACAAGGGATTGGGAAGCGAGATTATTACCCAAGATATTATTTGTATTGGGGACCTTACCAACAACCTTATGCTAATGTCTATCCACACTTATTAGATTTCTATAGAGCTACAGGAGATAGTGATGCATTACGAGCTCAGCATTCACAATCTTATATTGATGCTGGATTAGCAGATGCCAATACCGATTCGGAATTTCCGGTATTACAATCGTGGCTAGCGGACAATAATTTTGGAGCTGGTTTAGATATATCTCAAACAAAATATCTGAAAAGCTCAGCTTATTTAAGGTTGAAGAATGTTACGCTAGGGTATTCCTTACCAAATAAATTACTTGATAAAATGAAAATTTCCAATTTACGTGTTTTTGTTACGGGTGAAAATATTGCTGAATGGTCTTCCATCAAAAAGTTTTTAGACCCGGAAGCTACAGGAAACAGAGGTTTTGCATACCCTTTTCATCGTAAACTATCAGTTGGAATGAATGTTACATTCTAATATTAATTAAAAAAAATACAATGAAAACAATACATAAAATAATAGTGTTATTGTCAATAACTATGGTTATTGCCTGTAACGACGATTTCTTAGATACCGTTCCTAAGGATGAAATTTCTGCAGAAAACTTTTTTAATACGGCGAGTGATTTACAATTGTATATTGATGGGCTTCATTCTGTTTCAGGGTATGGAACTTTTTTAGGAGACCAGGCGACGGATGACGTGGCAACTACTGGAGCTGTAGAATTAAAGAATATTATGATCGGATCCCCAAGTGCTGAAAATATCAATTCAGGATGGAATTGGGGCAGATTAAGACAAATTAATTTTTTCCTGGAAAATTTTGATAAAGCTGAAATAGACGATGCCACTAAAAAACATTATGAAGGCATCGCTAAATATCATAGAGCAAATTTTTATTATGGTATGGTAAGACGATATTCAGATGTACCATATTATTCAAAAACACTTGGAGCAAGTGATGAAGATTTGTATAAAGCAAGAGACCCCCGTGCTATGGTTGTAGATAGTGTTTTCAAAGATATTCAATTTGCAACGCAGTATATAAATGAAGAAGCTGCGGGTACAGAAAAAGTTAGCAAATGGGCTGCCTTACATGTACTGGCTAGAATGGCTTTACATGAAGGGACCTACAGGAAATATCACCCGGAACTAGGTTTAGAAAGTACCGCAAATACCTTTTTACAAATGTCGAGTGATGCTGCCAAGCAGTTGATGGATTCCGGAAACTTTAATGTATACACTACCGGTAGTCCAAATTCAGACTATGGATCTTTATTTAATTCTGATAATCAAACTAGTAATCCTGAAGCTATTTTAGTCAATATTTATGATGTTGAAAAAGAAAAAACCAGCGGTAATAACACTGTTTTTGGTGATTATGAGCAAAGTGCTACCAAATCATTATTAAATAATTATTTAATGCAAGATGGTACTAGGTTTAGTGATCAACCTGGATCAGATACGTTTACCTATGTACAGGAATTTCAGAATAGAGACCCTAGAATGTCACAAACTTTTGTTTACCCGGGTTGGGTGCGACGAAACGAACCTGCACCATATATCCCGGAATTTAACAGGAACTTTACAGGGTATTTTCAAACCAAAGGTTATAATAACTCTAACACTAATGAAAATCAAGGGAACGATTTGATCGTCATGCGATACGCAGAAACACTATTAATCTATGCTGAAGCTAAAGCAGAACTAGGCACACTAATGCAAGCAGATCTTGATAATAGTATTAATAAATTAAGAGCAAGAGTTGGCTTGCCAAATTTAGATATGGTTGGAGCAAATGCTGATATCGATCCTATATTTGAAAGTGATTATCCCAATGTTTCTGGAGTAAATAAAGGTGTCATTTACGAAATAAGAAGAGAGCGAAGAGCAGAACTAGCATTAGAATCATTTAGGCTTTATGATTTACAGAGATGGTATGCAGGGAAGGTATTAGAGAGAAACCCTATTGGCATGTATTTTCCTGGTTTGGGTAAATATGATATGACTGGAGATGGCGTAGAAGATATAAGTATTATTGGCAGTAGTGATGATATTCCTTCGCCTAAAGAACAAAACGCATTAGGTGTTGACCTTATATATTATAAAGCCGGAGTTTTTGGAGATGCTGCTGCAAGTATTTATTTGTCAAATGGAACTTCAGGGAATATGGTTGCGAATATAGATGTACGAACCTTTGAAGAGCCTAAGTACTATTACCGCCCAATACCAGCACATCAGGTCGCTTTAAATCCGCAATTATCTCAAATAATGGGGTGGTAAAACTTGTTTAAGTTCAAAAATTTAAACGCAAAAATTAAATACAATGAAAATTTTAAAATCAATATTATATTTAACCATAGTCTTGTTAAGCTTAGGCTGTGAAGAAGAACCAGAGCTTTATAATTTTGAAAAATATAAGTTTGTTTCATTTTTAGATGAAAATGATGAAATTTTAGAAAATGAAGCAACTTATACCATTTTTTTAAGATATGACGGCAGTGTTTTAACCGAAGATTTTTCCCTAAATCTTAAAATTGCTGGCAATGCACAAGACGGTGTAGATTATTCAATAGCGAATAACATCGTTACATTTAAAGCAGGCGAAATAAAATCTGAACCCTTTGAAATCACTATAATTGATAATTTAGTAGTTAATAGTGTTGAAGATAAAAGTTTAGAAATTTCTATTGAAAGTGTTAGTAACCCTAATATAGATATTGGCGTTGGGACACTTCTTCAATCAAATAAAGCATTTGCTTTAAAAATTATAGATAATGAGTGTAGTGATGATATCGATATTTTTGCAACATCGTTAACCAATACAACGGGCTCTGGCACGCATACAATTAGTGGAAGCGTGACAGGTGATGTGGTAACATTTACAGGAGATTTAATTTCATATTCACCATTCGCTAATGCTAATTTAGAAGTTACTCTAACACCGGTTCAGGCTGGTGCAAAAATAGGGAATGCCACTTTTGCCGATTTTGATGCTGGAACCGACAGCGATGGTTATACCTATCAATTTAGGCAGGTAAGCGATGGTACTTACGATGTTTGTACAGGAACAATAAATATAAATATAGCTGTGTATTATGAATCTGGTGGTTCTTGGGTGTATTGGAAGGAGTCTAACAATACTATTAAAATACCATAACGATATATAACATTTTAGTTTTTTAAGTCAGATTGAGTTTAGTTTTAGGGAGGTGAAAATCTCCCTTTTTGAAGTTTTTATACAATGAAAAAAATAAAAATATATGTCTTTTTTGTAGTGCTGGGAGTAAGTTATGGCTGTATTTCAGCTAATAAAGACCAGCACAATGAAGTAGAAAATCCTGAGTTTTCCGAAGTTCATTTTAATGGAACATTAAAGGTTCTGTCCTTAAATACATGGCACGAAGGGGAATTGGTCGATGGTGGATTTGATGCCATTGTTGACATTATTCTTCAGACGGAAGTTGATGTCATTATTTTATGTGAAATCCGTAATTCTAATAATATTATTTTTAGTAACAAAATTACAGACGAGTTGAAAAAAAGAGGAGAAGATTACTACTCTTTTAATTCAGGAAAATCGCCTATTGTACTATCTAAATTTCCAATTGTTTCAAAACCAGTAATAGATAACACTTCATTAACTAAGTGTATAGTAAAATTGAATGAAACACTACAAGTAGCATTATATGCGGCACACTTAGATTATACACATTATGCCTGTTATTTACCAAGAGGTTATGATGGAATAACTTGGAAAAAACTGCCAGAACCAGTTTTAGATGTATCTAAAATTTTACTTCAAAATAAAGCATCTTCACGAGATGAAGCTATTGAGCTGTTTGTAAAAGATGCTTCTGTTGAAAAAGAAAATGGCAATTTAGTGCTTTTAGCTGGAGATTTTAATGAGCCTTCACATTTAGATTGGACTATGGAAACAAAAGATTTATTTGACCATAATGGAACCGTAGTACCTTGGCATAACAGCATAACCTTAAAAGAAAATAATTATGTGGATGCTTATAGGATGAAGTACCCAAACCCAACTACGCATCCTGGTTTTACTTGGGCAGCGTATAACATTGATGTAGAATTATCTAAATTGGTTTGGACTCCTGATGCTGATGATAGAGATCGTATTGATTTTATTTATTATAATAACGATTCTCGATTTACTTTAGAAGATATTATTGTTGTTGGACCTTCCGGGAGTATTGTAAATGGACAAGGTATTCAGGACAATAGTTTGCTAGATAAATTTTTATTACCTCAAGGCAAATGGCCATCAGACCATAAAGGACTATTAGCAACTTTTAGAATAAATTAAAAAGTCATCAAATGAAGTACATAATTTATCTTTTCTTATTTATAATGAGCTTTGCATATGCTCAAAATAAAAAACCAAAAGTAATTTTTATAATTGTAGATGGTATTTCTGCAGATGTTATAGAAAATGTAAAAACGCCACATTTAGACCGAATCTCAAAAGAAGGTGGGTATACCCGAGCTTATGTAGGGGGTGAAAAAAACGGGTATTCACAAACACCAACAATTTCTGCTGTAGGCTATAACAGTTTGCTTACAGGAACTTGGGCTAACAAGCATAATGTTTGGGGAAATGGGATTAAAAAACCAAATTATAATTATTGGACTGTTTTTAGAATGGCAAAAAAGTATCGACCTGAATTAAAAACAGCCATATTTTCTACCTGGTTGGATAATCGAACCAAATTGATAGGAGAAAATCTTTCAGAGACCGATAATCTGAAGTTAGATTATCATTATGATGGGTATGAGCATGACACCATTAACTTTGCACATGATAAAGACAAAATGTATATTCATAAAATAGATGAACATGTCGTAACTAAAGCGGTGCATAGTATTAAGGAAAATGCACCAGATCTTTCTTGGGTGTATTTAGAATATACCGATGATATGGGACATAAATATGGAGACAGTGATCCATTTTATAATGCCGTAAAAATAGCAGATAATCAAATAGGTGAGATATGGGACGCAATTACTTATAGAAGGGAGCAATTTAATGAAGAATGGCAAATATTTATCACAACAGATCATGGAAGAAGTAAAGAGACAGGGCAAGGTCATGGAGGACAAAGCGAAAGAGAACGTCTTACATGGATTGTGACTAATGCAAAAAAATTAAATACTTATTTTAAAGATTATCAACCAGCCATTGTAGATATCATGCCAACCATGTTGAGTACGCTACAAATTACTCCTAAAAAAGAACAGCAGCAGGAGATTGATGGCATTCCTTTAATAGGATATGTTTCACTAGCAAATGCTAAAGCCATTTTAAAAGATAATACCTTACAGGTAACTTGGGATGTCATACATAAGAAAGGGAAAGTAAAGATTTGGGTAACCACAGAAAATCAATTTAAATCAGGAGGTAATGATACCTACAAATTATTAGGCAATGTGAAAATTAAAAAAGGAAGTGCAACAATAAAGGTAAACCACCTACCATCAAACTTTTATAAAATAGTTTTAGAAGGTAAGTACAATACCGTAAATACTTGGGTTATTTATAAATAAGTATAATTATAAAACATGAAACCCAATCAAATATTATTTGATTACATTTAGTAGTTACACATTTGCTTTAAATAATTTTAACAAAAAAATGAAGAATAATCTATTCAAAGTCACTTTACTTGTGCTATTAGTTATTAGTTCTGCTGAAACGGTTTTAGGACAAGAATTTAAAGTTATAGCCTATAATGTTGAATTCGGAAAAAATACATCTCCAAAAGCAATATCTAAACTTTTGAAACCTGAAAATGCTGATATTATCTGTTTTAATGAAGTCCCGGCACAAGGATGGACTAAAAAAGTCGGAAAATTATTGGGATTGCCATATAGTTATGAAGGTGAAATTGCTTCTGCAAACCACACCGATAAATTCATAGATAAAACAAAAAAATACTATGGGAAGTATAAATCTATATTAAGCAAATATCCATTAGAAAATACGCATGAGGTTTTACTTGAAGGCATAGGTTGGTCACCAGCTTCAGCAGTAGTTGCAAATGTTGTTATTGATAACAATAATAGTATTCAAATATTTAGTTTGCATATTCCTTCTGGTAAATCTAATCCGATCAAAAGTAAAGCAGAATATTTGTCAAGATTAATTGAAAACAATTATAATACTTCAGATATGATGATATTGGCGGGAGACTTTAACGATTTATATAATTCCAAGGTTTTATCATATTTGTATCATATTGGTTTTTATAATTCGTGGAAAGCGCTTGACATAAATTTAAAAGATAAAACCACTTATATTTATCCTGAATCACCAGATGATACCGTAATAGACCATATATTTTTTAAAGGTTTAAAAGTAAAAAGAGCGGAAATAATCGAAGAAAAAGAAAAGCCTCAGTCCGACCATAAACCTATTTGGTCTGTATTTGAATTACAGCAATAGCAATGCAGAATAAAAATATGGTGCACACAGGGCATTAATATATTTCTTATCAACTTTTAGTTTTAATTTTGCATGTATGCTTTGTAAGGTAAAAGACAAGTAAGTTAGGAAATAAAGTTGTTGGAAAATATAATAGATTTACAATACAATAGTTTTCGCTTTTTAATTCAAATTGAAATCTAAATTTTAAGGTTTTTGTTAATCCCAAAAAGTAAAAATAAAATACTATTCATTTTACCACCCAGAGTTTTTCTCAAAATAGAAAACGCTTTAGTTATATGAGCTTCGACAGATTTTATGGAAACATTTAAGTACTCTGCAATTTCAATATTGGTAAGACCTTCTTGCTTACTTAATAAAAATGTTTGTTTGCATTTGGGAGGTAAATTCCCTATTTCCTTTTTTACAAGAGCAATTAGTTTTTCTAACGAATTTTCATCTTCCTTTTCAACAATATGATTCAAAGCATCAATATATTTTTTCTCTATGGTCATAACCGTTTTTCGTTTACGATACTGATCAATAAATTCATTATATACAGACCTGTATAAATAATTCTTCACTAAAAAATGATCTTTAAGTTTTAATCTATTCTTCCATATATAAACAAACACGTTCTGTACGATGTCTTCAGAAAGGTCATGGTCATTTGTTAACCCATACGTGTAAATACAAAGCTTATGGTGATAAGAATCTACTAAAAAAGTATAGGCTTTAGGTTCCCCTTTTTTTAACGACCTAATAAGATCAGTGTC